>JALTFB010000031.1 GCA_027007615.1 Candidatus Shapirobacteria bacterium | reverse complement strand
GCGTTTGCCCGGCTACCATTAGAAATGAGATGGTGCGCTTGGCGGAAATGGGTTATATCTACAAAGCGCATACTTCATCGGGGCGGCTGCCAACGGCGATGGGTTTTAAATTTTATGTCCGCCAACTGATGGAACCCGGTAAACTTTCGGTTGCCGAGGAAATTGGCATTAAGGATGTCCTTTGGGAACACCGGCATAATTTTGAGATGCTGATCCGCCAAGCCGCCCGCGATTTGGCCAAGCGCAGCCACCAAATGGCTTTGGCGGTTACCGAACAGGGTGATTTTTTCATGGCGGGAGCCTCCAATCTTTTGGAAGAGCCGGAGTTCTACGACATCGATGTTACCAAAGAAGTTCTTTTGTTGGTTGACCGCTTGGATTTTTGGCTGCAATTAATTGAAAATGCGTTCCAGAACGCTCCCGATAATTTTTCGCTTCTCTTAGGGGCGGAATTGGGCGAAGAAGATCTCGAGCCCTGTGGATTGGTTTATCAACCCTATGAAGCCGGCCCCCATCGCGGCGTGGTCGGCGTTTTAGGCCCGGCCCGGTTGAAGTACAAGCAAATAATTCCCCTTATTAATTATTTTGCCAAATCGTTGACGGAGATAGGGAGCTAAAAAATGGCCAAGAAAAATAAGATAGAGCAACAAGAGAAAAAATTAGCTGCTGAAATTGAAACTTTGCGCCAGCAATTGGCGCGGGCTTTGGCCGATTACCAAAATTTGGAAATGCGTATCCGCAAGGAAGCGGAACAATTTAGAGATAAGCTTTCTTGGTCGTTGATCGATAAGCTGTTGGCGGTGCTGGATGATTTGGAGCGGGCCGAAGCCCATATCGGCAATAAGGGGTTGACAATCGCCGTTAATCAATTTAAAAAAGTATTGGCGAGCGAAGGCGTTCGGCCAATTGAAACGGAAGGGCAAGAATTTGATCCCCTGTCAATGGATTGCATTGAGGTGGTCAAAGGACCGAGAAACAAGGTGGTAGAAACGGTTTTGCGGGGGTATACTGTAAACGGTAAAGTTATTCGTCCGGCCAAAGTTAAAGTTGGCAAAGGAGGTATTAAATGACCAAAGTTATCGGTATCGATTTAGGAACAACCAATTCTTGCGCCGCTTATTTGGAGGCGGGCAAACCCAAGGTTATTCCCACCGCTGAGGGGCGCAATTTAATTCCCTCGGTGGTAGAACCCAAAAAAGGTTTGGTGGGGGATTTAGCCAAGCGGCAGATGATTCTAAATCCCGAAAATACGATTTACTCGATTAAAAGGCTAATCGGAAGGCGATTCAGCGATCCCGAAGTCAAACAGACAATTAAGCGCGCCCCTTATAAGATCGTGGCCGGCCGCGATAATATGGCTTGCGTGGAAGTTGGCGGCAAAGTTTATACTCCCCAAGAAATTTCGGCGATGATCTTGCAAAAAGCCAAAAAGGATGCCGAGGCTTTTTTGGGGGAGGAAATAAAAGAAGCGGTCGTTACCGTGCCGGCTTATTTTGACGATTCGCAGCGCCAGGCGACAAAGCAAGCGGGCAAGATTGCCGGTTTGGAAGTCAAGCGGATTATCAACGAGCCGACCGCGGCGGCGCTTGCCTATGGGCTGGATAAAAAGAAAAACCAAACGGTGGCTGTTTACGATTTGGGCGGCGGCACATTTGACATTTCCATTTTGGAGATAGGCGATGGCGTTTTTGAAGTTAAAGCCACAAATGGTGACACTTTTTTGGGCGGCGATGATTTTGACCAAAAAATTATTGATTGGCTGGTGGATGAATTTAAAAAAGAGCACGGGTTGGATTTGAGTAAAGATTTGCAGGCGATGCAGCGGATTAAAGAGGCAGCCGAAAAGGCGAAGATTGAGCTTTCCTCGGTGCCGGAGACGGAGATAAACCTGCCTTTTATTACCCAGAAAGATAACCAGCCGCTGCATTTAACGAAGAAACTGACCCGGGCGGAATTTGAAAAAATGGTTGACGGTTTGGTTGAACGGACGATGGAGCCGGTGCGCAAATGTTTGGCGGATGCCAAACTGAAGCCGGCAGACATCAACGAGGTGATTTTGGTCGGCGGCCAGACGCGGATGCCCAAAATTCAGCAAGTAGTTAAAGAATTATTTGGCAAGGAAGCCAATAAGACGGTCAATCCCGATGAGGTGGTTGCCGTTGGCGCCGCAGTCCAGGGGGCGGTTTTAAGCGGCGAGGTCCGCGACGTTCTTTTGCTTGACGTTACTCCGCTAACCTTGGGGATAGAAACCTTGGGCGGGGTGATGACTCCCCTCATTGAACGCAATACCACGGTGCCGGCCCGCAAATCGCAGGTGTTTTCTACGGCGGCGGATAACCAATCTCAGGTGGAAGTGCATGTTCTTCAGGGCGAGCGGCCGATGGCAGCCGACAATCGTTCTCTGGGGCGGTTCATCCTGGATGGTATTCCGCCGGCGCCGCGGGGAGTGCCCCAGATTGAGGTGACTTTTGATATTGACGCCAACGGCATTCTCAATGTATCGGCCAGGGATAAGGCCAGCGGCAAAGAGCAAAAAATTACCATTAAAAATGCCACTAACTTGAGTGAGGAGGAAGTTGAAAAGATGCAGGCGGAAGCGGAATCCCATGCCAAGGAGGATGAGGCCAAGAAACAGCGGATAGAAGCCCATAATAAGCTGGATGCTAGCGTTTTTGCGGCCGAGAAATTAATTAAAGACTTAGCCGATAAAATGGACAGCGGTGATAAAGAAAAATTGGCGGCGCTGGCTAAAGAAGCCAAAGAGCTTTTGGCCAAACCCGAGGCCAAGAAAGAGGAGCTGGAGAGTAAAGAGCAAGCCCTGTCGCAATTGTTGCAGCAGATTGGCAGCAAAGCTTACCAAGGGGGCGGGACCGCGGCGAAAGGAGAGTCGGGGCCGGAAGCGAAGAAGCCGGACGATAAAGATAAGGACAAGGACAAGCCGGAAGAGGGAGAAATTGTTGAATAACGCCCATGAAGCGCGATTTTTATGAAATCTTAGGGGTAAATCGTAGCGCCTCGCCGCAGGAAATAAAGAAGGCCTATCGGCGGTTGGCTTTGAAATGGCACCCCGACCGCAATAAATCTTCGGAAGCGGAGGAAAAGTTTAAAGAAATAAACGAAGCTTACGAAGCCTTATCGGACCCCAAAAAGAGGCAAGCTTATGACCAATTCGGCCACGCCGCCTTTGACGCCGGCGGCCCATTTGGGAGCGGGGGCAGGACCTACAGTTACAAGCAGGGGCCTTTTACTTACACTTATGCCGGCGGCGAGAGATCGCCTTTCGGCGGCTTTGACTTTTCTTTCGGCGGTTTTTCCGACCCTTTTGAAATTTTTGAACAATTCTTTGGCGGCCGTTCACCTTTCCGCCGCCAACAAATTCCCACCTATAGGCTGGTTATCAGTTTGACCGATGCTTATCATGGCACCGAGAAAGAGATAACGATTAAGGGCGCTAAAAGGAAAATTAAAATTCCCGCCGGCGTCCACGATGGCCAGCAAATTAAATTCCGCGATTTTTATTTGTTGGTTAATATTGCCGAAGATAAGCATTTCCAGCGCGACGGAGACGATCTTTATACCAGCCTAAGCATTCCCGTGGCCACCGTTGTTCTCGGAGGGCAAGTTGAGGTTTCCACTTTGGAAGGTAAGATCAAATTTAAAATCCGTCCCGGGACACAGCCCAACACCCTAATCCGTTTGCGGGGCAAAGGGATGCCGCGCTTGGGCCGGCTGCGCCAACGGGGCGATCTTTATGTCAGGTTGCTGGTGACTATTCCCACCAAACTCAGCTCCGCTGAGGAAAAAATCTGGCGCCAATTGAACAAGCGGGGGTTGACAAATAATTAGAGTTGGCTACAATATACAACTAGTTGTTTAAAAAAGTAAAAAATGAAAATAACTTTAACGGATACTAACTTTCAGGATGAGGTTTTGGATTCCAAAGGGGTCGTGGTGATTGATTTTTGGGCACCGTGGTGCAGTCCGTGTTTAATTTTGGGACCAATTTTGGAAGAATTAGTGGAAGACTATGGCGACGGGGTGAGGCTGGGTAAATTTAACGTTGATGAAAATCCGCAAACAGCAGCCAAATATGGAATCATGGGGATCCCCACGGTGATCATTTTCCGCGACGGCCAGCCCACCGCCCAGCTGGTAGGCCTTCAGCCGAAGGAAGCTCTGAAAGCCAAGATTGACGAGGCTTTGGCTAAGAAATAATCCAGAATTTAACGATAATCGCCTTGGCCGTGGAGCTTGTGCCTCTTTTTCCTGGAAGTAAGCTTATTTAAATTAGCTTGGGCGATTTCTTGGGAAAATAAATAGAAAATAAAATTAAAAACAGTGTCATGCTGATCTTGGTTTACCCTGCTCCGACCTTGCCCGCCTCGGCAGCTCTCGGAGTTGACAACAGCATATTCCACTGTCATGCTGAAATTTTTTCAGCATCTTCAGGGAGTGTCCTGTTTGCATTGTTGGCTCACCACATACTGAAGATCCTGAACTTTCCGACTTCGTCGAAAAATCAGGATGACATCTCTGCAACACACTTCACTCTCCATTGTCATGCTGAGTTTAGCTCAGCATCTTCAGTTGGTATCTTATTTACATTGTTGTTCCACCACTCCCTGAAGATCCTGAACTTTTCCCGACTCCGCCAGCTGGCGGATCGTCGGGGAAAAGTTTAGGATGACACCTCTACAACGCGCTTCACCTTCCATTGTTATGCTGATTCCCCGATAAAATCGGGGAGTCCAGGATAATGAGAAAATAAGCCACCATCTGGCAAGATACATTTCGTCTTGGAAATGGAATACTGTTAGGCCAGAGAAATCTTTAAATGATCAATCACCCATTGATTATCTGTTAACAGCGGCTCTTGAGTTTCAAAAGTATGTAACCTGTACACTGGTTTGACCTCAATGGGTAGGTTTGCTACAATTAAGCCGAGTTAAAAGGGGCGGTGGAGTACCGCCTTTTTTGAAGTAAAAATAAAATGATTGATTTTAAGAAATTGCCGCGCACCGAATTTGCGACCGCCGTAGCCCAAATTGCCGGGGAACGGCGAATTGACGCGCAGACAATTATTGCCTCGGTCAGGCTGGCGATCATTGCGGCTTACAAGAAAGATGCCCGCGAGCGGGGAGAGGCACTCGATCCGGAAATTGAGTATGAGGTGGATTTGAATTCGGAGTCGGGTTCGGCGCGCATTTTTCAAATTGGTGCGGATGGCAAGAAAAAAGAGGTTACGCCGCCGGATTTTGGCCGTATCGCCGCCCAGACAGCTAAACAAGTTATTGTCCAAAAAATTCGCGAGGCGGAGCGGGAAGCTATTTTTGCCGAGTTTGCCGACAGGATTGGCACTTTAGTTAATGGGGTAATTCTGCGTATTGACAATAGTGGCATAGTTGTTGGTGTAGGCAAGGCCGAGGCAATTATGCCTCGAGAGGAGCAGGTACCAGGAGAAAAATATACGCCCTCGACCAAAATGGCTTTTTATCTTAAAGAAATACGTGAGGAAGAAGACAGAAAAATGATGGTTGTTTCCCGCAGCGACCCCCGGTTGGTGGAAGAGCTGTTCCGGCGCGAGGTGCCCGAGGTGACTTCCGGCAATGTGGAGATCGCCCGCATTGCCCGCCGTGCCGGCAAACGCACCAAAATTGCCGTCCGGTCCCATCAGCCCGGTGTCGATCCGGTTGGCTCTTGTGTCGGCCAAGAAGGATCGCGGGTTCATGTGGTAATGGATGAATTGGGCAGCGAGAAAATAGACATTATTCCTTTTAGCGATGATATTAACCAATTGGTGAAGGCGGCTCTTTCTCCGGCTGAGCATGTTGTTGTTGGCAAAATCGATGAGAAAGCAAAAGTTATCGAAGTTAAAGTTCCCGAAGAGGAATTGGCGCGGACTATTGGAGTGCACGGAGAAAATGTGGATCTGGCAGGAGAATTAGTGGGTTATGAAATTAAAGTTCTGGCTGCCGCTGAGGAGGTTGGGGCCAAGGAGGCCGCGGCAAAGAAAAGTGACCGAAAGCCGGCCAAGAGGAAAATTAAAAAGGCGGAAGGAGCCGGAAAAAGCAAGAAAGTAAGAAAAGTTAGCCAGCCGGACAATGATTAGGCAGCGTTGCGGTTGGCAAGATAAGGAAGGCGAATATGAAAAAAAAGAAAAAATTGCTGTTGCGTCCACCGATTGTAACCATCATGGGCCATGTAGATCATGGCAAAACCACGCTTTTAGATAAAATTCGCCAGAGTAACTTGACCGCTCGGGAAGCGGGAGGAATTACCCAAACAATCGGCGCTTATCAAATTGAAATTGATGTTGATAAGCAATCGGAAAAGATTACCTTTATTGATACCCCCGGCCATGCCGCTTTTGCTCAAATGCGCGCCCGGGGAGCCCAGTTGACCGATTTGGCGGTATTGGTGGTAGCCGCCGACGAAGGGGTTAAAGCGCAAACAAAGGAATGCCTGGAACATATAAAAGAAGCTAAAATTCCTTTTATTGTGGCCATTAATAAAATTGACCTGGAAACGGCTAATGCCGACAAAGTGAAAAGCGAATTGGTGGAATTGGGCTACCCGCCCGAGGAATACGGAGGCAAAATACCCACGGTGGCGATTTCAGCCAAAACGGGCGCTGGCATTGACGATTTGCTAGAGTTGATTGTTTTGATGGGAAAGATATTGGAGCTGAACGCCAATCCTGATGGGGAATTCCGGGGTGTGGTGCTGGAAGCCAAGAAGGATGCCCGCCGCGGCGCAGCGGCAACAGTGATTGTGATGAATGGCCATTTGGAGCCACGGCAGACAATATATTTAAGCGAGGAAGCGATTAAGGTGCGAGCCATCCTTTCGCCAAGCGGCCAGAATATAAAATGGGCCGGCCCCGGCCAGCCGGTGGAGGTTTTGGGATTTAGCGAGCCGCCGCCGCCGGGATCGCCCTTAACGGCTCACGCCGTTAACCGTGATGATGATTTGACCGCCGCGGCGCGAAAAGAATCAGAAGAAGCAAAAGTAGATCTGTTGGCGCTTTTAGAAGGGAAAGCTGCCGAGGAAGAAGAAAAAAAACTGAAAATAATTATTCGTGCCGATAGCCAGGGGAGCTTGGAAGCGGTGGAGCGGAATTTGCCGCCGGAGGCGCAGATTATCAGCCTGGGCGTCGGCGAGATTAGCGAAGCCGATGTTTTTTTGGCTCAAACCAGCGGAGCGCAGATTTATGGCTTTCGGGTCGGCGCCAACTTGGCCGCCCAAAAAGAAGCCCGCCAGCACCGGGTTTTTTGGCGCACGTTTACCCTTATTTATGAACTTTTTGAAACTATGGGAGAAGAAATTTTGCGGTTGACACAACCGGCCTCGGAAGCGGCCGCGGCCGGCCGGGCGGAAATATTAAAAGTTTTTCCCTTTGACGGCAAAAAGGTAGCCGGTTGCCGGGTCTTGGAGGGCAAACTTAATAAGCGATGGCATGTTCACCTGGCAAGAGGAAATAAAGATTTGGGTGAGGCGAGGATTTCTTCCCTGCGGCGAGGGAAGCAGCCGGTTGATGAGGTAGCCGCCGGCAATGAATGTGGTTTAATCTTATCGCCGCAACTTGACTTCCAGCCTGGTGACATGTTAATATCCTATAGCAATAAAAAAAGTGAGGAATAACAATGAACCAACAAATTAATAACCAGAGCCAGGAATTGGCAGCGGCTTTAAATAAGTCCCGGCAGGTGGCCGTAGTCATTGCCGAGGCTGATTTCGATGCGGTTGCCGCCGGCTTAGCTTTATTTTTAAGCTTGCGTGAAGCCCAGAAAGAGGGCCAAGTTTTTGTTGGCCAACAGGCTAAAGGTGATTGGCGGCAACTATCCGGAGTGGAAAATTTAAGGACAAATCTCGGCCAAGAAAATTTGACTATAGCTTTGCATTATCCTCTGGAAAAAATTGAGAAAGTTTCTTCCGATGACAGCCGGGGCCAATTGCAATTGGTGGTTCGCCTCAAAGAAGGGGCCGAGCCGATAAAGAAGGAGCAAGTGGCGGTGGAGACATTATTGGAAAAACCTGATATGGGTTTTCTTTTTGGCGCTTCAACGGCGGTCAAAATGCCGGCAAGCTGGTTGCAAGGAGAGCCCTGCTGGGTGTGGTTTGATCGCCAGGGAAGGGTGAACCAACCGGGAGTAAGGTTTAATTTGGCCGATTCGCAATCCGGCTACTCGGAGGTGGTGGCCAGGTTAATCCAAAGCTTGGGGCTTCCTTTTAATGCTAAGATTGCCGCTAACCTTTATCGGGGTATTTGGCAGGCGACAAGATCATTCGCTAATGTTCGCGATTACCATACTTTGGAGACAGCCGCGCTTTGTTTCAAGGTTTTCCAGCCGCGTCCTCAATCTGTAGCCCAACCGGCGCCATCACCACAACCGGCCATTTCCGGCGTTGAGGCCGATAAGCAGCCGGTTGAAAATGTGGAATCAAAGGAAGGCGGCGGTTTGTTTAGCCAAACAAAAGTGACTTTTCCGACGCCAAAAATTTTTCGCGGCTCCACCACCCCCAAGGGAAATTAAATTAAAGCGGAACAATTGGCCACTTAATTTGGGGGTTTACTAATGTTAAATTTCTGTTACAATAAATAACAGCGTTAAATTTATAAACGAGGTAGAAAATGCCTTTGACAGCAAACGAAAAGAAAGATATCATTAGTAAATTTGCCCGTGGGAAAGGAGATACGGGATCACCGGAAGTTCAGGCAGTCTTATTAAACCAAGAGATTAATAAACTGTTGGCTCATCTTAAGGTGCATATTCATGATGCCCCGGCGAAGCGAGGTTTATTAAGTAAAATTGCCAAGCGCCGCCGGCTTCTCCGTTATCTGATGGCTCACGATAAGAACCGTTATCAGGAATTAATTAAAGTGTTAAAGTTAAAAAAATGAAATCAAACCAGATAGGAAAAGAAATGTTCAGTATTGATATTGGCGGCAGGACGTTGACGATTGCCAGCGGCGGTTTTGCTTTTCATAGCGATGCCGCCGTTATTGCCCGCTATGGTGAAACCATGATTTTGGCTACGGTGGTGCGCGGCAAGTCAAGAGAAGACTTGGGTTATTTTCCTCTTCAGGTTGAATATATTGAAAGGCTTTATGCCGGCGGGCGTATCAAGGGCAGCCGCTGGGTAAAAAGGGAAGGCCGCCCTTCCGACGAGGCTGTTTTGATTGCCCGTCTGGTGGACAGGTCGGTGAGGCCCCTTTTTCCTAAAGGCTTTTACGATGAAGTGCAGGTTGCCTTAACGTTGCTTTCGGTGGACCTCAAAAGCGATCCGCTTTTTGTGGCTTTAATGGCCACCTCGGCGGCGTTGCAAATTTCCAGTTTGCCTTGGCAAGGCCCGATCGGCGGCTTGCAAGTTGGCTGGCGTGATGGCCAGCCTTTTGCCAACCCGGTAGAAACAGAACAAAAATTTTCCGATTTAGACCTGACGGTAGCGGCCGGCAAAGAGGGAATTGTAATGATCGAGGCCGGCGCCCGGGAAGTAAAAGAAGAAGATTTTTATCGGGCGGTGCTTTTTGGCAAGAAAGAAAGTCTTCGTTTGGCTGAATTCGTGGCTAAAATTGGTGACAAAATTGGCCGCAAAAAATATAACAGCCCTTCTTCTTATCCCAATGAAGAAGAACTGAAAAAAGTGGAAAAGGTTATTGGCAAGGAAATGCGCCAAAGGATAAGCAAACTATTGTCAACAGAGAGTGACGATTTGTCCGAGCTGATAGAAATAGCCAAGGGGGAGTTGGCCGAAGAAATGGGCGGCTTGCGGGTAACTTTGGCGGTGGAAAAGCTTTGGAAGCAGGCAGTTCGGGATATGATTTGGAAAGGGCACCGCCCCGATGGCCGGGCCGATGATGAAATCCGCCCCATCAGCGCCAAGGTGGGGGTTTTGACGCGAACCCATGGTTCGGCAGTTTTCACCCGGGGCAAGACTCAAGTTTTAACGGTAGCCACTTTGGGAGCGCCTTCCTTGAAACAGTTAATTGAAAGCGCGGAAGGCGAAGAAAGCAAGCGCTATATTCATCATTATTCCATGCCCGGGTATGCCAGCGGCGAGTTGAGCCGTTTTGGCAGTCCGAAGCGGCGGGAAATTGGCCACGGGGCATTGGCGGAACGCGCCCTGGAGCCGGTTATTCCCAGCGAAGACAAATTTCCCTATACTATTCGTGTGGTTTCCGAAGTATTGTCGTCCAACGGCTCCACTTCGATGGCCAGCGTTTGCGGTTCCACACTGTCATTAATGGATGCCGGTGTGCCCATCAAGAGCCCGGTGGCTGGCATCTCGGTCGGTTTGCTGACCAAAGGTAAGGATTTTAAGTTTTTGCTGGATATTGCCGGCATTGAAGATTTCAATGGAGATATGGATTTCAAGGTGGCGGGGACAAATGAAGGCATTACCGCGGTGCAAGTGGATATTAAAACCCATGGGCTCAGTGATGAAGTTGTTAAGGGAGCCTTGGATCGGGCCCAAAAAGCGCGCGGCAAGATTTTGGCGATTATGGCGGAAACGATAGCCAAGCCGCGGGCGAAAATTTCCCAACTGGCTCCTAAAATTGCCCTTTTGCATATCGCTCCGGCCAAGATTGGCGAAGTTATTGGCCCGGGAGGCCGGGTAATTCGCAAAATGAGTGAGGAAACAGATTGTGAAATTAACATCGAAGATGACGGAACGGTAACTGTGAGTGGCCTTTCCCATGAAGGTGTAAAAAAAGCGATTGAGGAAATAGAGGCGCTAACTCATGAAGTAAAACCGGGAGAGGTTTTCGAAGGAGTAGTTAACAGAATTCAGCCTTTCGGCGTTTTCGTGGAATTTTTGCCTGGCAAAGACGGTTTGATCCATATTTCCGATTTAAGCGAAGGTTTTGTCAAAGATCCGGCGGACGTGGTTAAGCCCGGGCAGAACATTAAAGTTGTGGTTAAGCAGATTGATGATATGGGCCGAGTGAACTTGCGGCCGGAAATGCCTTTTCCGGGCCAACCCCATCCCAGCTCCGGCGGGGATTACCGTCGTGATCGACCTCCGAGGAAATTTTCTAATTTCCATTCCCATTTTGATCACCCGCGCAAGAGGAGATAAAAAATAAACCCCCTTGCCACTTCATTCGTGCTATTATTGAAATAATGGAAAAGAAAAATAATTTATTAGAAAATTTGCGTCGGCAGTTGTCCGGGGCTGATATTCCTTCCGATTTGCAACAAAGACTGCAAGAAATGCTTGACCAGTTGGGATTGTTGGTGGGCACGGAGAGCTTTTTCCTTAATTATCAGCGGACGGCCAGTTATATTGATTGGATTGTAAACCTGCCTTGGAATAAGCAAAGTAAAGATATCCTTGACCTGAAGCGCGCCCGGCAGGTTTTAGACGATAGCCATTACGGGCTGGAAAGCGTTAAAAAGAGGGTTTTAGAATATTTATCGGTGTTAATTTTGCAAAAGCAGCGCGGCCAGGAAGCGATAAGCAGGGCGCCAGTGATTTGTTTTGTCGGTCTGGTGGGCACCGGCAAGACAACCATGGCGTCTGCTATCGCCCAGGCGTTGGGGCGGCAATTTATCCGCATTCCTTTTGGCGGTTTGGGAGATTCTTATTATTTGCGCGGCCAATCGCGTTTTTATCCCTATGCCGGCCCGGGCCGGATAATTCGCGGGCTGCGCCAAGTTAAGGTGCGTAATCCGGTAATTCTCCTTGATGAAATTGACCGGGTGGCGGAGTCGGCTCTCAGCAGTATCATGGGTGTTTTGGTTGAACTGCTGGATCCTGAACAAAACCAACGCTTTAACGACCATTTCATTGACTATCCGTTTGATTTGTCGCAGGTGCTTTTTGTCGCCACGGCAAATAATACCAATAGGATAGCTACGGCGGTGATGGATAGAATAGAGCCGATAGCCATGCTTTCGTATTCCGATAAAGAGAAGACTATTATTGGTAAGGACTATCTCTTACCCCGAGCCATGAAGGCGGCCGGTCTCCGTCCCCAGGAATTGACAATTGCCGACGCTTGCTGGCCGCTAATTGTCCGGCCGCTTGGATTTGATGCCGGAGTCCGTACCCTCAAGCGCAATATTGAAAAAATTTGCCGTCAGGTGGCGATGATGATTGTTAGCGGTAAAGCCACTAAAGTGGCGGTTACACCCGATAATATTAAAAATTTTATACCCAGTTGGTAGGAGGAGAAGAAAATGGACCTTTTGAAAATTGTTAGTTTGGGTGGCTTTGGCGAGGTGACGCAAAACATGTACGCTTACCACTTTTTGCCTCAAGGCAAAGAGGAAGGAAGCCAAATTTTAATAATTGACGTCGGCGTTGGCTTTCCCAATGCCGATGCCCTTGGTGTAGATATGATTATCCCCGATTTTAGTTATGTTTTGCAGCGGCAGGAGAAAGTCGTTGGCATTCTGTTAACCCACGGGCACGAAGATCATATCGGCGCCTTGCCTTTCTTTTTAACCCAATTTAAACGGCGCGTGCCGATTTATACTAGCCGTTTGAGCAAGGGGTTGATAGAAGAAAAGCTATTGGATTATGGTGTCCCGGGAATCAAGATACAGGAAATAAAGCCGGACGATAAAGTCCGTTTTGGCGTTTTCGAAGCGGAAGCGATCAGGGTAACCCATTCCATCCCCGACACTTTCCATTATTTTATCCGCACGCCGATAGGCAACTTTTACCACGGGTCCGATTTTAAGTTTGATCCCCATCCTCTTGACAATAAACCTAGCCAATTGGCAAAAATTGCCCGTTTGGGCGATGAGGGAATTTTAGGCCTTTTATCCGATTCTTTGGGATCGGAGAGAGAAGGCGTTTCCCCTTCGGAGCGGGAGTTAGCGTCTATGTTTGAAGAGCAGATAGAAACGGCTAAGGGGCGCGTTTTTGTAACGGCCATTTCTTCCAATATTTACCGTTGGCAACAAGCAATTGCCGTTTCCCGCCAGCAGGGGCGCAAAATTTGCTTGGTGGGGATGTCAGTGGGAAAAAATGTGAAATTAGCCCAAAAATTAGGTTATCTTAAGCTTGAGAATAGGGATTTGGTCGATTTGCGCCGGGCCCGCAAATTGCCGGATAAGCAATTGACATTCCTTATCGGGGGCAGTTTGGGGCAGGTGGGATCGTCGCTTTATAGGGTTACCAGCGGCCAACATCGCTTAAAAATAAAGTCTACGGACAGGATTATTTTTTCATCGCCCGATTATATTCCCGGCACTAATAAGGGGATTTACACGATGATTGATAATTTAATAAAAGAAGGCGCGGACGTGGTTTACCATGAAATTGAAAATGGGCGGATTCATGTTTCCGGCCACGGGGCGCGGCGGGAATTGGCTCTGCTCCTGGAATTAGCGAGGCCGCACTATGTTGCGCCGATCGGTGGGAGTTACCGGCAGGCAAAGCGCTATTTGCAATTGGCTAAAGAGCTTAATTTTAAGGATAGCCAACTGGTTCTTCCTAAGGAAAATACCGTTTTGGTTTATAGCCGCTTTGGCTTGAAAACAGAGGAATTACAACCGCCATTACGCCAAGTTTTTGTGGATGGTTTGGGAGTTGGCGATGTGGGTAAAGTTGTCTTGCGCGACCGGCGGGTTTTAGCTAAGGAAGGAGTTCTGGTTATAGTAATGATTTACGACCGGCGGCGCAAATTGCTTCAGCCGATACAAGTAATGAGCCGCGGTTTTGTTTACGAGAAAGAAAATAGGCAATTCCTAAAAACAATTGCCCGTTTGGCAGAGCAGATCTTTAATCAAACGTATCATGCTGAAGCGATGGAAGACTTTGCCTTGGTGCGGCAAAAGGTCCAAGCAGCGGTAGAAGAATATGTTTATCGAGAAACGCAGCGCCAACCGATGATACTGCCTTTGTTGATGAAGGTTTAAATTTTCTCTATGATTAATATATGGGAAGACGACGAAAAAAGAAGCGCTTAGGCCGCCGCCGCGGTATTAAAAAGAAAACAATCTTGTCGGTTCTATCGTTGCTGGTTTTTTTGGCGGTCATTTTGGTGATACTTTCTTTCTTTCAAAAGGGATTTCTTTTAGAGCGACTTAATTTCCGCCTTTTTCAATATTTTGGGATGACTAGTTTTTTACTTCCCTTTATCGGCTTGTGCTTTGGGTTTTTAATTTTACCCTTGCAGACGATTTTAGCGGCTTTTCATATTAGCTTGGGGGTAACGGTTGCCTGGTTAGCTTTGGCAGGCTTATTGCAGGCGGGCATTTTCGGCCATTGGCTTTGGCAACAAGTGGCTTTTTGGTTAACCTCTTTCGGGGCGGGATCTTTATTTGTTTTGGGTTTTTTGGTGGGTGTTTTAGTGCTTTTTGACACATCTTTGGAAAGCATTTGGCTCGTTTTGCTTCAAGGGTTGTCCGTAGTCGGGCGTTATTGGCGCCGGCCAAAAGCAAAGGCGCCTAAGTTAATTGAAGATAAAACCTCGGCCGAAGGAGCTTTGGCGGCTCCCTTGCCAATGGAGATTAAGAACAAGACTAAAGCGGAAACAAAACTAGATGAAGTTCCTGCCGGGCCGCCGCCTGTTTTGAAAACTTTGGCGGAAGGCTCTTCCCCGCCGGAAAATAAACTGCTGACTCAGGGTGAACGCCAGCAAGTTTGGCATTATCCGCCACTGGATTTATTGGGAGAAACGGCGCCAATGCAAGCAGACCGCGGCAATGTTAGCGGCAATGCCAAGAAAATTGAAGAGACGCTTGATTCTTTTGGCATTACCGCTCGAGTAAAAGGGACAAGCCAAGGGCCTACGGTCACACAATATGCCCTAGCGGTTGCTTCAGGCACGAAGCTTTCCAGAATTACCACTTTGGCCGATGATTTAGCTTTGGCATTGGCGGCGCCAACGGGTCAAGTCCGCATCGAAGCTCCTATTCCCGGCCGTTCGTTGGTAGGTATAGAGATTCCTAACCGCCGGGCGGAAATTGTTCCTTTGGGGCGGATTTTAACTTCACAACTGATGCGGCAATCAAAATCGAAGCTGGCGGTCCCTTTGGGATTGAGTGTTAATGGCCAAACAATGATAGCAGACATTGGCAGCATGCCTCATGTGTTAATTGCCGGGCAAACAGGTTCGGGGAAAAGCGTTTTGCTAAGGTCGTGGATTGCCACTCTTCTTTTTCGCGCCAGCCCCGATGAATTGCGGCTAATACTGATCGATCCCAAACGCGTTGAAATGAGCCATTATCAGGGTATTCCTCACCTTCTGACGCCGGTAATTTATAAATCAGCGGAAGTCCTTTCGGCTCTTAAATGGGCCTTAAACCAGATGGATGAACGCTATAAGACTTTTAACCAAATAGGAGTTCGCAATATTACCGGCTATAATGAGTTGGCCGGCATTCAGCGGCTGCCGTATATTGTTATTTTTATCGATGAGCTGGCTGATATTATGAGTTTTTCTCCGGCGGAGATAGAAGATTCGGTTAATCGTTTAGCCCAAATGGCTCGAGCAACCGGCATTCATTTGGTTTTGGCAACGCAGCGGCCTTCGGTTGATGTTATTACCGGGGTGATAAAAGCTAATATTCCGACGAGGATTTCTTTTGCCGTTTCCAGCGCCGTTGATTCCCGAGTAATTCTAGATACGGTTGGAGCGGAGAAGCTTTTGGGGCGAGGCGACATGCTTTATCTGTTCCCTGAACGGCCAAAACCGGTTCGTATTCAAGGGCCGTTGATTTCCGACAGGGAAGTGAAAAAACTAATAGATTTTTTACGGCAGCAAGGTGAGGCGGAATATAACCATAGGGTGCTAAGCCAGCCAATCAGAACCGGCGGCATGACAGCCAGCCGGGTAATAGTAAACGGCCAGGAACGCGATGAGGTATTTTTAGCGGCGGCGAAATTGGTTATCAACAATGGAGAAGCTTCAGTTTCATTACTGCAACGGCATCTTCATATTGGTTTTGCCAGGGCGGGGCGTATCGTTGATGAGCTAGCTGCAGCGGGCATAGTGGGTCCCAAGAGAGGGACCAAGCCGCGGGAAGTTCTGGTAAAGGAATTGCCGCCCGAGCTGCAGAATTGATATGGAAACTTTGGCGGCGATGTTGCGGCGGAGGCGCAATGAGCGTCGCTTGAGTTTGCTTAAAGCGGCGGCGGCTTTAACGATTCCCCAGCGTTATTTGCAAGCGATTGAATCAGGCGATTTCCAACGTATTCCCTTGGGATACAGGCGGCTTTACTTGCGTGATTATGCCCGTTGGCTGGGAATTGACGAGAAGCATGCTTTGGCTTTATTCCGGCGGGATTATCCGGGTGCGAAAGCAGCCAGCCGTTCTTTTCTGCCCCCCCGAAAAAATTGCCTTATTCGTAGACTTTTTACCAACTGGCAATTTGTTTCTATAACGGCCTTTATCTTATTGATAATTGGCTATTTAGGCCTGGAATATTATCTTTTCCAACGCCCGCCGGATCTGACATTGCTGCCTCTGCCCAAAAAGGTTCACAGCCCTTTCATAATGGTTAAGGGACAGGCCCATAGGGCGATAACTCTAAAACTGAATAACAGGTTATTGCTTCTGGATGAGGACGGTAATTTTAAAAGAAAGGTTATCCTCATGAAGGGAGAAAATTGGCTTTATTTCGAAGCTGTCTCTCCAAGCGGAAAAAAAATGGTGTTAAAGAAAGAGATTGTTTTTCAGCCGCAAGTTGATACAATAAAGTAAATGGGGAGCTTGATGCAATTTTTACTCATCGCCAGTATTTTTCTTTTGACAACTGTTTTTGTGGCGGCCGGTGTCTGGCTGATGCTGGTTTTCCGTGATTTGCAGCGCTTGCTGCGCCAGTGGGAAAAAATCAGCCAACGCGCCGATAGAAGCTTGGCGGCGATTGAGGGAAGCGTGACCGGCCTTCCGGGATTAATCCAGGAATTGAAAAGTTCGGCCCGAATTTTATCGGTGGTGCGTCAGCTGGCGCAATGGGGAGAAAAATGGCTGACGAGCGAGAAGAAAAAAAAGATTAAGGAAAAGCCGAAGCCTTTTTTGGCGGTGACTAAGGCCCTGCCGGCCAGCAAAAAATTTCCCCGGCACTTTTTCCTCAAGAAGAAATAGGGCTAATCGGTCTGATTCTTGGTAAAACACGGTGGTGTTGGTTATAATTGATAAATGAAGAAAAAGACCGCCCGTTGGTTACGGGATGCCTACTTTGATTTTTTTAAAAAAAGAGGGCATCGGATAATTCCTTCGGTTTCTTTAGTGCCGGAGGGTGATGCTTCGGCGCTTTTTATTTCTGCCGGAATGCATCCGCTGGTGCCTTATTTAATGGGCGAACCCCATCCTTTGGGCAAACGCCTAGCTAGCGTCCAGGAATGTGTTCGCACTCAAGATATTGAGCTGGTGGGAGATAGTTTTCACCACACCTGGTTTGAAATGCTGGGCAATTGGTCGCTGGGCGATTATTTTAAAGAAAAGGCCATTGGTTGGAGCTATGAATTTCTTACTAAAGTTCTTCAATTTTCTGCAAAAAAGATAGCGGTGACTTGTTTTGCCGGTGATAAAAGCGTGCCTCGCGACACGGCGTCGGCTAAAGTCTGGCGCCAGTTAGGCATTCCCGAAGAACGGATTTTTTTCTTGCCGCGCAAAGATAATTGGTGGGGTCCGGTTAGCCAAACGGGTCCCTGCGGGCCGGATAGCGAAATGTTCATTGATACCGGTAAAGCCAAATGCTCGCCGGGTTGCCGCCCCGGCTGCGGTTGCGGCAAGTATATTGAAATCTGGAATAACGTTTTTATGGAATTTGAAAAACGGGCTGATGGAAAGTTTTATCCCTTAAAACAAAAAAATGTGGATACCGGCATGGGAGTAGAGAGAACGGTACGTTTGCTTTTGGGCTTGGAAGATGATTATTTAACGCCGATTTGGCAACCAATTATTAAAACTATTAGCGAGTTAGCGCAAAAGCCTTATAAGGGCGATTGGCGGCGGCCGATGCGCATTATTGCCGACCATTTGCGGGCGGCGGTTTTCATTATTGCCGATGGAATTGTTCCCGGAAATAAAGAACAAAGTTATGTCCTGCGGCGTTTAATTCGCCGTAGCGTGCGCCAAGGCGAATCTTTAGGTTTGTCGGTTGGCTTTAGCCGCCAGGTTGGCGCGGCGGTAATTGCCAATCGTGATAATTATGCCGGCGAGTATCCGGAATTAGACAACTTGGAGGTAATCCTTTCGGTTTTGGAGGATGAAGAGCAGCGTTTCCGGCGTACTCTGCAGCGGGGTTTACGGGAACTAGAAAAAGCAGCCCAAAAATTGATAGACGCCAAAAAGACAATGATGTCCGGCAAAGAAGCCTTTTTCCTTTATGAAACGTTTGGTTTCCCCCTGGAGCTTATTGCCGAAGAACTGGGAAAATCCCATTTAAAAATAGATGAAAAAGAGTTTGAGGAAGAAAAAGGAAAGCATCAGCAAATTTCCCGCCGGGCGGCTAAAGGGCGTTTTAAAAGCGGCCTTGCCGATAATGATAGCCGGTCAATTGCTTACCATACGGCAACTCATCTTTTGCAAGCGGCATTGCGGCAAATCTTGGGCTCCCATGTCCATCAAATGGGCAGCAATATCACTCCGGAGCGGCTCCGTTTTGATTTTGCCCACCCGCGGCCGCTAACAGCATTGGAGATAAAGAAGGCAGAAGAGTTGGTTAACCAGCAGATTGAGGCTGGACATAATGTGGAGCGCTTGGTAATGCCTTTCAATGAAAGCCGGAAAATGGGCGCCTTGGCATTTTTCCGCGACCGCTACCCTGAAAAAGTATCGGTTTACAAAATTGGCGATTTTTCCCTGGAAGTTTGCCGGGGACCGCATGTGAAAAATACGACTGAATTGGTAAAGTTGGGCCGTTTAGTTATTGTTAAACAGGAAAGCTGCGGCGCGGGCTGCCGGCGGATTTATGCCCGCTTTGAAAAGTAAGATGACCAGAGATAACAATCAAAAATCCGGCATATTATTATTTTATTTAGGCCATCAGCAGTTGGCGTTAGCTCTTTATCGGCGCCAGCAGGAAATTAAATTATTAAATTTCTGGCGGCAGAGCCTTGCTTCTTTGCAAACGGAAGAAATTTTGTCTGCCAGCCGCCAGATTTGGCAGAAAGCGGGAGAGGAATTAGCCGGTTTGCGCCCGGCGGAAACAATTTTTTTGATTTCTCCCTTTTGGGTTAAGGCTGACGGGAGCCTCTTGGAAGGCAAGAAAGCTATCTTGTCTCAATTGGCCAGCCAGCTGCATTTGCACCCGCTCGGTTTTTTATTGGCGGATGAAGCCCTTATTCATCATTTTCAACGCGAGCGTGGCCAGTCCCCAAGCTTTATCAGCGTTGCCCTTGATAACCCCAGCGAAGTTTCGTTGGTTCACTTGGGGAAGATTAAAAGCCGGTTGAGGCTGGAAATAAGCGCGGACCGCCAATTACCTGAGCAATTGGAAAAAGCTTTGGGACAATTGGACTATCCGGGCATGTTCCCTCCTAATTTTATTTTTTGGGGCCGCAATCAAGAAGAATTTGCCGTTTTACAGGCAGAATGTGAAAAATATTCCTGGACAGGCCGCCGCGACAGCCTGTTTTTACAAATACCCCAGTTTAATTTTATGAGCTGGCAACAATTTTTTGCTATTTTTAGCAGCTTAATAGAGGAACGTTTCCAAGAACAAGGAGAAGAGGGAGAGAAAGCAATGGGGTTAAGTTCAGATGAGGAAGAAGAAGGGAAAACGGAAAGAATAAGCCTGCCGGCCGGCTTTGCGGAACAAGATTTATCTTTGGATGAAGCTTTGCCGCCGCCGAAAGAAACGACATTGCCGTTGGCAAGTGAAGAAATTAGCGGCGCATTGCCGAGCGCCCCGCCGCCGCCGAAAGAGCCTTTAGAAAAGAAGCATAAAAAATTATTGAAATTAAAGGCGCTGCCATTTCGTTTTCGGTGGCCGAATTTACGGGCATCTATAATAAATGGCTTTTTGGTTACAAAACGATTAGGGTTAATATTGCCTTTTGGCTTAGCGGCAGGGCTATTGTTATCATTGGCGGCGATAAACTCCTTCTGGTTGGCAAGGCAGGTAATTGTTTTTATTACTCCCCAGCAATTAGAGTTGAAGACGCGAGTAGGCAAAGGTGATGTCAGCTTCCAGCCACTAAGCATTGAGTTGAGTGAGAAAGGCAAAGTTGCCGTCACCGGGACCACTACGGTTGGAGAGAAAGCTTTGGGGACAGTGGTTATTTTTAATAGAACCAGCCGGCCGCTTCTTTTAGCGTCGGGAACAAAGCTAGAGGCTAAAAGCGGGCTTACGTTTTCTTTGCGGGAATCGGTGCGGATAGCATCGAAAACGGCTGATTTAAACAGCGGTATCGATCGATTGGGAAAAACAGAATCCAGCGTAATCGCCGCTAAATTTGGATCGGAATATAATTTGCCGAAGGGGACTCTTTTTAGAGTGGACAATTATACTCAGGATGAATGCCTGGCTCGGGCTAAAGACGATTTCTCGGGGGGGAGCAACCGTAAGGTTAAAGCGGTTTCCAAAGAGGATCTGTCGGCGCTGAAAAAACAATTGACGGAGAAAATTCTGGCTAAAGCAGGCGAGGCAATGTCAGCTAAGGCGGGCGCAGACCTAGAGATAGTTAGCCCCAAGCTGGACAGCAAAGTTGTTGACTTTACCCCCCAACGCCATTTGGGAGAAGAAGCTGATAGCCTGGCGGGCGGGCTTAAAATGCAAATTAACGCTCAGGCGGTACGCCGTGATGATTTGCGCAATTTAGCTTTGCGGTTAATCCAAAAACGTTTGACAAACAAGAGCGAACTGGACGAGAAAAGCCTACAGGTAAAAGTGCAATCTTTATCGGGATCGGGAAGTGCGGGAAAATTGCAGATAGCCATTAAGGCGATGGCTTATCCGCGCTTTGATTTATCGCAATTACGGCAGCGCCTGAAGGGGGCAACTAAAGCTAAAGCCCAGAAGATTATTCACCATTATCCCCGAGTCGCGCGGGTGGAAATTCATAATCAATGGAAAATCCTTGATTTTTGGCCCTGGTTACCGTGGTTAGATAAAAACATAACGGTTAAAATCCGAGGCGAGTAATGGCACTGTATGCATATCGTAAAGCAAAGCTAAGGTCAAGGCGCCAGTTGGCGGCGCGCCGATTTTTAGCGGGAGGTTTTTTGGGCTTGGGAATTCTTCTTTTATTATGGCTAGCTATTCCTCTAATCACTTATCAATTTTACTATGGGGCTCAATTGGCGCCGGTAGCCAGCCCTTTGGCTTCTGGGGGAGAAATGCTTTCGGCCCCATCAGGCACAGACAAATTGGTCCACTTGGAAAATTGGTTTGCCCGAGACGCAAAATTATCGCAAGCGGCGACAAATGAAGGAGCCTCCTATTTCTTAACTATTCCTAAATTGAAGATTTACCAAGCTAACGTTATAGTTGGCGCGCGAAGTTTAGATAAAAATTTGGTTCAGTATCCGGGAACGGCTTTGCCCGGCCAACCAGGGAACACGGTGGTTATTGGCCATTCGGTGTTGCCGCAATTTTTTAACCCCAGCAATTATCTGACAATTTTTTCGCCGCTTTACCGTTTGCGGGAGGGTGACCGAATTATTGTGGATTATGGAGACAAGCGCTATACATACCAAGTAAATAATTTATACGAGGTTTCTCCGCATAATTTACAACCTTTGCGTCAAGATTTCAGCGAGAAAAGCCTCACGCTGATAACTTGCAGTCCCCCGGGAACTTTATTGCGGCGCTTAATAGTTAGAGCCCGTTTGCAGCAATGAACACGACTTTATTAGGCTTTGACTATGGCCGCCGCCATTTAGGAGTTGCTTTGGCGGTTCGGGGAGTGGTCAGCCCTTTAATGGTTATTCATTACCAAAATCCCGTAGACGCTGAGAAGCAAATAACAAAACTTTGCCGCCGCTATCAGCCGGAATACTTAGTTTGGGGCCTTTCTGGGGGGGCAATCAGGAAAGAAACAGAGTTGCTTGCGAGAAAAATTGGTAAAATGGTAAAATTACCCGTGAGGTTTATTGACGAGACGCTTACAAGTCGAGATGCACGGGATATTTTGGGAGGGAAATGGCGCCGCCGCGATGACGATATTGCCGCCGCTTTAATTTTAGAATACTTTTTAGCCGAAGGGGGGTGAAATGTTTAAAAATATTATTTCTCCAATTCAGGCTTGGTTGCTCTCTCAGGGGCGGTGTGTCGGCTGCGGAACACCGCTTTCTAAGGCTAAGCATGAAAAACTTAGCGACGAGGCGGAAAAAGTAACCTGCAAATGTGGCCGGATTTATATTTATAACACTAAAACAAAAAAGTATCGCCGGGCATTATTTGAGGAAATATAGGCATGGCAAAAATTTGGGTTTATTTCCGGAGTGTTTTAGCGGCGGTTTTTTTGGTTGTTATTGCTATCGGCGGCTGGTTATGGTGGAGCTGGCAACCAGTTAGCTCGGCTGATACGGCAACGGCGGTGATTATTTCCCCGGGGATGCCATTGGCAGCTATAAGCCAACAGTTGGAAGATAAAAAACTGGTTCATTCAAAAGTAAGTTTTCAAATTTTGGTCCATCTTTTGGGGCTTCAAGGCCAATTGCAAGCCGGCAAATTCATTTTGACTCCCAAAATGGCGGCGGCGGAAGTAGCGCGGACGCTAACGCGGGGGCGGTTGGATATTTGGCTGCGGGTGAAAGAAGGCTGGCGGCGGGAGCAGATTGCCGACTTGCTGGTAAAGGATTTTCATTTGAATGGCTTTCGCTTTATGGCATTAACGGAAAATAGCGAAGGCATGCTTTTCCCCGACAGTTACTTGGTTCCCCCCTATTTTAACGAACGGCAAGTGGCTGGTTTGTTAACAAGAACTTTTCGCCAGAAAACGGCGGACCTTTGGGTGGGAACAAGCGGTGAGAAATTAAAACAGCGCCAGACTTTAATTTTAGCTTCTTTAGTGGAAAGGGAAGCAAAATTTGCGGTTGATAGGCCGTTGGTGGCGGCGGTTTTACTTAATCGCTGGCGGGCGGGCTGGCCGCTTCAGGTGGATGCCACGGTCCAATATGCTAAAGCTAACGCGGATTGCCGGGAGCGGTTGAAATGTAACTGGTGGCCAAAAGTGGGCCGCCAAGATTTAAAAATGGCCTCTCCTTATAATACCTATCTTCACCGAGGGCTTCCTCCGGGGCCGATTTGCAATCCTTCGTTGGCGGCGATTAAAGCTGTTATCCAAGCGCCTAAAACCGATAATTGGTATTATGTTTCCGACGGATCGGGCCATCTTCATTTCGCCAAGACGTTGAAAAACCACCAGGCCAACATCCAACGCTATTTGAAATGATTTAAACAAAATGTCAAATATTCGAATGCGGAGCAATCTTGGAGAATTATGAGCTTTCTCCCGCAAATGTGGTAGCATTAAAAGATACGTAAAGGCAAAATGAGAAGAAGACTATCAATAGAAAAGATTTTTTTGGGAATGCTGGGTTTTATCCCCTTGGCCATTTTGGGATGGCTGTTTCATTGCCCGTCAATCTGGTTGATGTTTTTGGCGTCGCTGGCTATTATCCCACTCTCCAAGTATATCGGCCAGGCGACGGAATCGCTGGCTACCTACCTCGGTCCGGCTTTGGGGGGAATTCTTAATGTTACTTTTGGCAATGCCACCGAGCTGATTATTGGCATCTTAGCCTTGCGGCATGGGTTGACGGAGGTGGTGAAAGCCTCAATCACCGGTTCAATTTTGGGCAACTTGCTTTTGGTAACCGGCAGTGCCATTTTCCTGGCTGGTTGGAAATATAAAAAGTTGCAATTTAACAAGACAGCGGCCTTAGCCTCAGCGTCGACATTGTTATTGGCCGTCGTTTCCTTGGCGGTACCGGCTTTTTTTTATTCGACCGCCCCGGGCATAGACCGTTGGGTTACCGAGGAGCTAAGCGTCGCCGTGGCAATTCTCATCCTGGTTGCTTATTTGGGCAATCTTTTTTTCATGCTTTGGACCCACAAGCACCTTTATGGGGAGGCGGGAAAAGAAGAGTCTCCCAGTTGGAACTGGCAAGTGAGCGCTTTTATTTTGTTGGCAAGCACAGTGGGGGTTTCTTTTCTAAGCGAAATTTTGGTGACGACAATTGAGCCGGTAGTTCACAGTCTAGGCTGGACAGAGCTTTTCATCGGGGTTATTTTCATTGCTATTATCGGCAATGCGGCCGAACACACTACCGCCATTACAATGGCCATAAAGAACAAAATGGACTTGGCGCTCCAGATTACTCTTGGTTCGGCGACGCAAATCGCCATGCTGGTGGCGCCGGTTTTGGTTCTTGCCAGCTTCCTATTTGAGAAACAACTGGGGCTGGTTTTCCGGCCGTTTGAATTGGTGACTATCACCTTGGCTGTTTTGGTTACCAACCTTATCGTTGAGGATGGCGAGGCGCATTGGTTTGAAGGGCTCCAACTTCTCATCGCCTACGGCATTATGGCTGTTGCCTTTTTCCTCCATCCCTAATCTGCTTGTAGTTTTTTCTGCAAGCTAATATATCTTTTGGAGGTGTCACATCCAAGATAAATAGTGGATATCAGAAAAAAGGAGTGATGGGATGAGAATTATTGTTGAGCTGGAGAGAAAGAAGTGCCCATGATGTCATGAACCAGGGCGTAAATTTGACAAGTATGTTAGGGCGAGTTATAATCGGCTTAAACTCGGAGGTTGCGAACCTAGCAGGGCGGTAGGTCGCCCTCTTTTTGTGTTTAAAATTTTAGGAAAAAGTTGCTGAAGAAACTTACTCTCCAAAAATAATGGCGGGCCAGTCGAAACGAATTTTTCTGGGAACAAAACCAATTTTGCCGCGACCTGAAGATTTAATTAACCTTCAGTTATCTTCATGGCGCGATTTTGCCGATTATCAAGTGGCCACTATTTTCCAAAACATAAATCCGATAAATGATTATACCGGTAAAAACTGGACGCTTGTTTTTGAGAATATTTTTTTCGATTCTCCGCGGTTAACGCCTCAGCAAGCCCGTGAAAAAGGTTTGACTTATTCGGCGGCGTTGCGGGCTAAAGTCCGTTTGCTTAATAAGCGCACCGGAAAGGAAACGAAAGAAACGGTTTTTCTGGCTGATTTTCCCTGGATGACAGATACCGGCACGTTTATTATTGCCGGGGTGGAGCGGACGGTGAACAACCAGCTGGTGAGATCGCCGGGAGTTTATTTTGTTTCCGAAACTGACCCGACATCGCGCCAAGAGCTTTTCCGCGCCGAATTACGTCCCTTGCATGGGTCGTGGCTGGAATTTTTAATTGGCAGCAAAGGGGTAACCCATGTCCGTATTGACAGGCGGCGAAAATTTCCTGCCACAATTCTTCTGAAAGCGATCGGCTTGGGCGATGATAAAAAATTAGAGAAAATCTTTGGCAAGGGAATAAGGCCGACGTTAGAGCTAGACCCCAGCCGCACACAAACAGAAGCTTTGCTTGAATTCTACCGCCGCTTACGGCCCGGTGAGCCTTTGGTTGCCGAAAATGCCCGCGGCCTTTTGAAAAATATGTTTTTTGATACTCATACATACAGCTTGGGAATGGTGGGCCGCCATAAAATCAATAAGCGCTTGGGCTTAAAATTTGATGAAGAGAATTCCCAGTATTGGGTTTTACAACCAGCCGATATTGAAGCCACGGTTCATTATTTATTGGGGTTAACAACTGGTAAAGAAACGAAATTGGATGATATTGACCATTTGGCTAATCGCCGCTTACGCCGAGTCAGCGAGATTTTAACACAATCAATTTTGCGCCGGGCTATGTTGCGCTTTGAACGGGTTATCCGCGAGCGGATGAGCTTGGTAAGTGTTAAAGAAAAAGTGAGGGCTTCGCAAATAGTTAACGGCCAGCCGCTGATTAACACTGTTAATACGTTTTTTAAGACAAACCAACTATCTTCAATTCTGGACCAAACAAGCCCGCTTTCAGAATTGGATCTTTTGCGCAAGGTGACGGTAACCGGGCCGGAGGGCATTACTCGGGAACGGGCGACCTTTTCAATCCGTGATATTCACAGCTCCCAATATGGCCGCATTTGCCCGGTGCGCTCCCCGGAGGGAATGAACATTGGCCTGGTCACTTATCTGGCCTTGTTTGTCAGGGTCAATAAATATGGTTTTCTGGAAACGCCTTATTGGCGGGTTAAATCGGTTAAGAGAGGCGGCAAAACTTTGGCGAAGGTTACCAAAGAAATGGTTTATCTCCAGGCGGATGACGAAATGGATTATTACATTACCTTATCAGGAGTCAAGATGGACAAGGATGGTTTTATCCGCGACGAGATAGTCCCAGTCCGCCACCAGGGGCGCTTTTTCGAAGCCAAATCTAATAAAGTACAACTCATAGATTATTGCAGCCAGCAAATTTTAGGCCTTTCCGCCGCGCTAATTCCTTTTATCGCTCATGATGAAACCAACAGGGCTTTGATGGGGTCGAATATGCAGTGTCAAGCGGTGCCCCTGGTCAGTCCGGAAGCGCCATTGGTGGGCACGGGGGTGGAATCGATTGTTCCTCGGGCAATGCAACGGATTGGCGTGGCCCGCGCCGCCGGCAAGGTGACCTATGTTGACGCCGAGAAAATTATTGTTAAGCCATCAAAAAGAGTGGCTTTACCGGAAAGCGACAGTTTTAAAATTGAAAATGGCGCGCATATTTACCAACTTTTCCGCCACCAAAGGACCAGCCCCAATGGTACTTGCTACTCGCAACGGCCGGTGGTCCAAGTCGGCCAGAGCGTAAAGAAGGGGCAGCTGTTGGCTGACGGCCCGGCAACGGAAAATGGCGAACTGGCTTTAGGTAGGAATTTGGTGGTTGCCTATGCATGCATTGACGGTTTGGGTTACGAAGATGCGATTGTAATTGCCGACAGCCTGGTTAAAGACGATGTTCTAACGTCGATTGAGATAAATGAATACGAAGCCAAAGTTGTGGATACGAAATTAGGGCCGGAAGAATTGACTCGCGATATTCCTGGGGTAAGCGAAGCGGATCTGGCGCGCCTAACCGGAGACGGCATTGTTATGATTGGGGCGGAAGTGGGGCCCAATGATATTTTAGTGGGCAAGGTCGAACCTAAAGGGCAAAAAGAATTAACGGCTGAGGAGAGGCTGCTGCGAGCGATTTTTGGTGAAAAAGCCAAAGAGGTTAGGGATACAAGCCTGCGAGTGCCGAACGGTGAAAGCGGAGTAGTCATTGGGGTTAAAATTTTAGATAGGGATAAAAATGATGAGCTTGAAATAGGTGTTAACAAAGTCGTTCGAGTGGCGGTAGCCCAATTGCGTAAGATCCAAGAAGGAGATAAAGTTGCCGGCCGCCATGGCAATAAGGGGGTTGTTGCCAAGGTAATGCCGGTTCAAGACATGCCTTATTTGGAAGACGGCACGCCGGTAGACATTCTTATTTCTCCGCTTTCAGTTATCGCCCGGATGAATTTAGGCCAACTGTTGGAAGCCCATTTAGGGATGGCGGCCCAAAAATTAAACCAGAAATATGCGGTGGCGAGCTTTAATAAATTGCCAGAATCGGTGATTCGAGATTTGCTTTCCAAGGCCGGTTTTCCGGCTGACGGGAAGATGGTCCTTTTTGATGGTAAAACCGGCACGCCTTTGGAACAAAAGGTTATGGTTGGCGTCGGTTATATTAATAAGCTTCACCATATGGTCGAAGACAAAATTCATGCCCGGTCTACCGGCCCTTATTCTTTAGTTACCCAGCAGCCTCTGGGCGGCAAAGCCCGCATGGGCGGTCAGCGTTTTGGCGAGATGGAAGTTTGGGCTTTAGAGGCCCACCGGGCGGCTTATACTCTCCAGGAAATGCTAACCATCAAGTCAGACGACACCATCGGCCGCACTCAGGCTTTTAGGGCCATTATTAAAGGCCAGGATACGCCCCATCCCGCCCTACCGGAATCATTCCGCGTTTTGGTGCGCGAGTTGGCCGGTCTCTCGTTAGAAGTTTCACCGGTGGGAGTGGTTCGCCACCAGCCGGAGCCAACCATTAGGGAGGCAAGAGAATGAAAAAAGATTTTTTCGATAAAGGCATTGTGGATTTTAAGGGATTGCGCATTCGGTTGGCCTCGCCGGAAGAAATTTTACAATGGTCTTACGGGGAAGTCACCAAGCCGGAAACAATTAATTACCGTACTTGGCGTCCGGAAAAAGACGGCTTGTTTTGCGAGCGCATTTTTGGCCCGACAAAAGATTACGAATGTTATTGCGGCAAATACAAAGGGATTCGCTTTAAAGGGGTAATTTGCGATAAATGCGGTGTGGAGGTTACTCACTCGCGAGTCCGCCGCGAACGGATGGGACATATCTCATTAGCGGTCCCGGTGGTTCATCTTTGGTTTTTGAAAAATTATCCTTCGCCAATTTCTTTGCTGTTGCGGATTTCCCAAAAGGAAATAGAGGCAGTTGTTTATTTTGCCCGCTATCTGGTAACAAGTCTTGATGAGGGAAAACGGCAGAAAGCATTGGATAATTTCAAAGAGGGAGTAAAGGCTGAAATTGCTCGCCAGCGTGAAGTGAGCCGCCGAGAAATTATGTCTTTGCGGCAACGCCTGCAAGCCGAAAAGAAGCAGCTGGAAACGAAAATTAAAAATAAAGACCAACGCAAGTTAGCCCAAATAGAATTGACGGTTAATTTTAACCAGAAAATTCAGCGCGAAAAAGAAAGATTCCTTTTGGAAAAAGATCACCTGAAAAATCTTGAAGGAGCCCTAGCGGTTCGCATTCGGACATTAGCGCTTTTTGCTACCCTTTCAGAAGAAGAACATTACCATCTGGCGCGTTTTGGGGCCGCTGACTTTTTCACGGTTAGGATGGGGGCGGAGGCAATTTTGGATGCTTTAGCCGCTGTTGATTTAAAGAAAACTTTGAAAATATTGCGCCAAGAGATAATTAAGACGGCCAGTTTGGCTAAGAAAAATAAGATTATGCAGAGGATTAGGGTAATCA
This sequence comes from Candidatus Shapirobacteria bacterium, assembly GCA_027007615.1. Lineage (GTDB taxonomy): Bacteria > Patescibacteriota > Microgenomatia > UBA12405 > UBA6130 > S016-97. The sequence goes on along the minus strand of JALTFB010000031.1, from coordinate 35,653 downwards.
ACGGCATGCTAAAAGCAAATATCAACCCGGTTTGGATGATATTGAGAGTGCTGCCGGTAATCCCCCCCGACTTGCGGCCGATGGTCCAGCTCACCGGCGGCCGTTTCGCCACCTCGGATTTGAATGATCTCTACCGGCGGGTGATTAACCGCAATAACCGCCTTAAGAAACTGATAGCCGTGGGAGCTCCGGAGATTATTTTGCGCAATGAAAAGCGGATGTTGCAAGAAAGTGTCGATATGCTTATCGATGCTACCAAGAGTAAGGGCCGGCTGATGCGCCGCCGTACTCCGCCGCGGTCGCTTTCCGATCTGTTGCGGGGCAAAAAGGGCCGTTTCCGCAAAAATTTGCTGGGTAAGCGGGTTGACTATTCGGGGAGAAGCGTTATTGTGGTTGGTCCGGAACTTCGTTTAAGCCAATGCGGTTTGCCCAAAGAAATAGCTTTGGAAATTTTTCGCCCCTTTATTCTCCGGGAATTGATATTGAGGGGTTTGGCACCCAATATTCGCAGCGCTAAAACTTTGCTGGACCACCGCATTGCCGAGGTTTACGATATCTTGGAAGAGGTGGTCCGTAACCGGCTAATTCTTCTGAATAGGGCGCCGACTTTGCATAAGCTTTCCATCCAGGCTTTTAAGCCGATACTTATTGACAGCTTAGCAATCCATCTCCATCCTTTGGTCTGCTCCGGTTTCAACGCTGATTTTGACGGCGACCAAATGGGAGTGTTTCTACCTCTGTCTAAAGAGGCCCAGCGGGAAGCGCGGCGGCTAATTCTTTCTTCCCGCAACCTGCTTAAGCCATCAGACGGAGCTCCGGTAAATGTGCCCAGCAAAGAAATGGTGGTGGGCTGTTACTATGCCACTTCTGTCCGGCAGGAAGATTCAACTCTTTGGCAAGCCTATCAGGACAAGGGCGAATGGCCGGAGGTGTCTTATTTCATGTCGCTATCGGAAGCGGAAACAGCTTATGATTTGGGCAAGATAGGCTTGCGGCAATTGATAATTGTCAAGCTTGATGGCAAACGCCAGCTTACTACCGTGGGCAGGCTGATGTTTAACCAACTTTTGCCGTCGGGGATTGGCTTTCTAAACCAGGCAATGAACAGTAAGCGAATTAAATCTATTTTGGCGCATGTTTTCAGCACTTCAGCCAGGCGCGAATATGTGCGTTTAGTTGATGCCATTAAAGATTTTGGTTTTTGGGGCATGACGATATCAGGTATTTCCTTAGGAGTTTTCGACCTTGGAGATTTGCCGGGCAAAAGAGAGATTATTGCCGCCGCCGATCGGCGAGTTCATGAATTGGAGGAAACCTATCAAGAGGGTTTGCTAACAGCTGAAGAGAAGGAACGGCTTTCCCGTGATATTTGGCTGGAGACAACCGATGATATTGCCGCCAAGACTTGGCAGAGATTAAGCCCTGATTCGCCGATTAAACTTATTAGCGGCGCCGGGGCGAAACGTGTTTCTCAAGATCAAATCAAACAGGTTTCGGGAATGCGCGGATTGGTGGTTGATCCTTTGGGCCATATTGTTCCTCTGCCAACGAAATCAAGTTTCCGCGACGGCCTTTCCACTTTTGAATATGTTACCGGCGCCCGGGGATCGCGCAAAGGCTTAACGGATACGGCTTTAAAAACTGCCGACGCCGGTTATTTGACCCGTAAACTTATCGATGTCGCCCACACTTGTTTGGTGCGCGAGGAAGATTGCGGCACCAATCACGGCATTACTATTCGCCGGGAAGGAAATCGAGAGAGCAAATTTTACCTTCGGATTAGCGATAGAGTATTGGCGGCTGCGGTAAAGGATAAAAAAGGCAAGATTATTTTAAAAAGGGGAACTCTTATTGGCGATGAGGAATTGAAAAAGATAAAAAAAGCCGGAATTAAAGAAGTGGTTGTGCGTTCGCCATTGACATGTGAAACCGAGGCTGGCGTTTGCTCCAAGTGTTACGGGGCCGATTTAAGCAAGCATAAGTTGGTTAAAGTAGGCATGCCAGTGGGGGTGATTGCCGCCCAATCGATTGGCGAGCCGGGCACACAGTTGACATTGCGCACGAAACATTCGGGGGGCGTTATCGGTTTAGATGTGACTCAAGGTTTGCCGCGAGTTCAAGAGCTTTTTGAAATGCGGGCCCCCAAAGCGGCGGCGATTTTGGCCGATACCGATGGAAAAATAGACATCAGAAAAGCAAAAGACCATTTAGAATTGGTTATCAAGGGAAGCAAGGGTAAGGAAGTTAGCCACCGCTTGCCGCTATCCACGCCGCTATTGGTTAAAAAAGGGCGGCAAGTGGCAGCCGGCGACCAGTTAACGGCAGGTTCGATAGATATTAAGAGATTAGCGTTATTGAAAGGCATTGACATGGCTCGTAGGTTCTTCTTAAATGAGGTTCAGAAGGTATATGAAACCCAGGGGATTTCTATTCATGATAAGCATTTCGAAGTTATTATCCATGAGATGAGCAGCCGAGTGAGGATTACAGAGCCTGGAGATACTTCTTTTTTGATAGGCTCTTATGTAGACGGAATAACATTTTTAGAGGAAAATAAACAAGTAGAAAAAACGGGCGGCAAATTAGCAAAAGGCAAGAAAGTTATGTTGGGCATTACTCAAACGTCTTTGCATACAAGTTCTTGGCTTTCAGCAGCTTCGTTCCAGGAAACCACCAATGTTTTGACGGAAGCGGCTATTTTGGGCCGTGAAGACAAGTTAATAGGCTTGAAGGAAAATGTTATTATAGGGCGATTGATTCCTACCGACCCCAAAAGGGCGCGGTTAAATTGGAATAAAGAAAAATAAGATGCCTACTTTTAGCCAATTAGTTCGGAAACCACGTAAACGACAACGGCGCAAGTCAAAGGTGCCGGCTTTGCGGGGGATTTTAAATCCCATTCGCGGTCGTTTGACGCCAATTTTATCGCCGCAGAAGCGAGGGGTGGTTACTTTGGTGAGGACAATGACTCCCAAAAAGCCCCATTCGGCCCTGCGCAAAATTGCTAAAGTAAGGCTTTCCAATAAGCGGGAGATTACCGTTTACATCCCCGGAATTGGCCATAATATCGTTGAACATGCAATTGTTTTGGTCCGCGGCGGCCGGGTACGTGATTTGCCGGGGGTTAGATATCATGTTATTCGGGGCGAGCTTGATGCCGCCGGAGTATCGGATCGGCGCCAATCGCGAAGCAAATATGGCGCCAAACGCGGCGGCCAAGCAAAGAAGGAGGCGGCGCCGCCGGCGCCGGCAAATAATGGCTAGGAAACAAAGGTTTCAACCGCGCTTAATTACTCCGGATCCGGTTTATCATCAGGTGATGGTTAGCCGGCTTATCAATAAGGTAATGTACAGCGGTAAGAAGACAGTTGCCCGCAAACAAGTTTATCGGGCTTTTGCCTTGGTGGCTAAGAAAACCAAGAAAGATGCGGTTGAGGTTTTTCAGCAGGCTTTGGCCAATATCATTCCGGAAATTGAAGTGCGTGCCCGGCGTGTAGGTGGGGCAGCTTATCAAGTGCCGGTGCCGGTCAATGAGCGCCGCCGGCGATCGTTGGCTTTACGCTGGTTGGTTGATGAGGCCAGAAAACGTCCCAATTCCAGCTACCATACTTTTGGCGAAAAATTAGCGGCCGAGATTATGGAAGCTGCTAAAAATGAAGGCAAGGCGGTGGCCAAGCGGCAGGAAATAGAAAAACTGGCTGAAGCTAACCGCGCCTTTGCCCATTTACGGTGGTAAATGTTTGCCTGAGCTGCTGATCTTTTATGCCAGCAAGAGTGCTTTATTTTGAATGAATCGTCGCGCAAACAAATTTTAGTTTTAGCGAAGAGATAAAGTTGTTTTAAATATTTTATTGGAAAATGAGTTAAAGAAAAAAATACCCTGTTGTTTATGCGTTTATAGATAGCCAAAATCTAAATCTAGGGACAAGCAAAAACATTTACAAGAATAAAAAATTAACCTATAGAGGGTGGAAGCTAGATTACAAAAAGTTTAGAACATACTTGACTGACAAATTCAAAGTCAAGAAAGCCTATTTGTTTATTGGCTATATTAGAAAATATGAGGAGATGTATAAAAGTCTAAAGTCTTATGGATATAAACTAATATTTAAACCAACGGTAAAAGACAATTATGGTAAACCAAAGGGTAATGTTGACGCGGAGTTAGTTTTGTATTCAGCGGCGATAGAATTTGCAAATTATGACAAAGCAGTTGTCGTTTCGGGCGATGGGGATTTTTTTGTTTGCACGAATTTTTGAAAAGAAAAGGTAAGTTATTGCGCATTATTATTCCCAATTCCAAATCCGAGTCATCTTTGCTAAGGAGGTTTCAAAAACACAAAACTTTTATTATTTTTGAGAGAGATAAATTGGAATTAAGACTAAATAAGAAGGGGAGGCGTCGCACATAGACACATAGTCCATGGTTCGTATTCTCCCTAATGATGTTTATATAATAACAAAATTGCTAAATAGTTGTCAAACTGCTTACCTGGGCAATCTCTAAGTTTGACAGAAACCCTTATTCTTCCATTGCCGATGATTGCCTCATTTCCGGCGCCAAAATTGAAAATTCCATCTTAATGGAAGGAGCGCAAGCAATTAACTCGCCGAAGCCTTTCGATTCTTCTTTAGTGGGCCGGGAAAGCTTGATAAAGGGCCGCCAGCCTTCAACCAAAGCTATGAAATTATTTGTTGGCGACCAATGCATTATTAAACTTTAAGCGATGAACCAAAGGTAAAATAAATTATTGAGGCAAATCGCTAAAAAGCAGTGGAGGCAGATTGGGAATTTATAGCTCCCATGGGTGAGTGGTAAAAACCTATAGCTTGTAATTGACTAACTAGCCAGTTGGTTTTCTTTAAACCTTTATTAATTTATGGTATATTAGAGTCGCCAGCCTGTATATTGGGCGGCATTTTTTTAATGGCAGAAGCAATAGAAGTCACCAAGAATCGTTTAGTGTCGATTGAAAAGGTTCGCAATATCGGCATTATCGCCCATATTGACGCCGGCAAAACGACGACGACCGAGAGAATCCTTTTTTATACCGGTCGGACCTATAAAATGGGCAATATCGATGCCGGCAATACGGTAACTGATTGGATGGATCAGGAACGGGAAAGAGGGATAACTATAGTTTCCGCCGCGGTAACGGCTTTTTGGAAGGGGATAAGAATTAATCTCATTGATACTCCGGGGCATGTTGATTTTACCGCCGAAGTGGAAAGAGCCTTGCGTGTCTTGGATGGAGCGATTATGGTTTTTGATGTTGAAGAAGGTGTTCAAGCCCAATCGGAAACGGTTTGGCACCAGGCGGACAAATACGGCGTTCCGCGTTTAGTTTTCCTTAATAAAATGGACAAAGTGGGCGCTAATTTTGCCGGATCTTTGCAAATGATTAAAGAGAGATTCGGCAAAAAGCTGGCGGTTTTAACCATTCCCGCCGGCGCTGAACACGATTTCCACGGGGTGGCTCTGGTTTTAGAGCAGAAATTGCTCCTTTGGGACAAAGACGGTTCCGGCGCGGAGTTTTCCGAGCACCCGATTCCCGATGATATGAAAAATGAATTAAAGAAATACCGCCAAGAATTGATAGAGAACATTTGCACTTATAACGACGATTTGATGGAGCAGTATTTGGAAGGAAAAGAAATTCCCGTGGAAGATTTGAAAGCGGGTTTACGCCGGGCTACGATTGCCGGCCGGTTAATTCCCATCTATTGCGGCTCTTCGTTGCGCAACAAAGGCGTGCAGCCGTTATTGGACGGAGTCGTTGAATATCTGCCTTCGCCCGCCGATGTCCCTCCGGCCAAAGGGATTAATCCCCAGACGGGCCAGCAAGAAGAACGGCATCCCAACAATAAAGAGCCTTTATCAGCTTTGCTCTTTAAAGTTCAAACCGATCCTCACGTTGGCAAGCTTTCTTATTTGCGCATCTATTCGGGTGTTTTGCGGACCGGCGGCACCGTTTTGAATAGCAGTAATGATAAAACGGAGCGCATTGGCCGCTTGTTATTGATGCACGCCAATAAGCGCGAAGGGATTGAAGAGGCATTTGCGGGAGAAATAGTGGCCGTCATTGGACTTAAAGAATCCAAGACGGGAGACACTCTTTGCGATTCTCGCCACCCAATTTCGTTCGAGTCAATAGAATTCGCCGATCCGGTCATTTCTTTGGCGATTGAGCCGGAAAGCAAAAGCGATCAAGAAAAAATGAGTCAGGCTTTACGGCGGCTTTTAGAAGAAGATCCGACCTTGAGAGTGAAAAGCGACCAGGAAACAGGCCAAACAATTCTTTCCGGGATGGGAGAATTGCATCTGGAAATTGTAGTGGATCGCATGCAGCGCGAGTTTGGCGTTAAACTGCATACCGGAAAGCCGCAAGTTGCTTATCGGGAAACAATCAAAACGGAAGCCGAAGCAGAAGGAAAATATATCCGCCAGACGGGCGGTCGGGGACAATATGGCCATTGTTGGTTGCGTGTTATTCCCGGAAAACAAAACAGCGGTGTCAGTTTCAGCTCGAAAATTAAAGGGGCGGCTATTCCCGCAAACTTTATTCCTTCTATTGAAAAAGGGGTGAGGGAAGCAGCTGAAAAAGGTGTAATTGCGGGCTACCCGCTTACGGATGTGGAAGTGGTAGTTTATGACGGCTCTTACCATGAAGTTGATTCTTCGGACATGGCTTTTAAAATTGCCGGCTCTATTGCTCTCCAAGAGGCGGTTAAGCAAGCCCGGCCGGTGCTTTTGGAGCCGATTATGAAGCTCGAGGTAAGTGTGCCGGAAGAATTTATGGGCCAAGTTATCGGCGACCTTTCTTCGCGGCGGGCGCAGATTTTAGGCAGTGAAAGTCGGGGGCAAATGCGTATAATTAATGCCATGGTGCCATTGGCGAATATTAGCGGTTATGCTACGATTATCAGGAGCTTGACACAAGGGCGCGGTTCATTTTATGCCGAACCATCCCATTATGCCGAGGTTCCTTCCAACATTCAGAAAGAAATTATTAGCAAAGAAACAAAAGGCGAGGATTAAGTTTGCAATTCGGAAAAGTAAATGTTACAATTTCAAAGTTAACTTTTATTAAGGAGGTTAGAGTGGCAGCTACAACTAAACAAAAATTTGAACGCAATAAACCCCATGTCAACATTGGGACTATTGGTCATGTTGATCATGGCAAAACAACTTTAACGGCAGCTATTACCAAAGTTTTGGCAAAAGAAGGCAAAGCTAAGGAGATGAAATATGCCGATATCGCCAAGGGAGGCGCGGTGCGTGATGACAATAAAATTTTGACAATTTCCATTGCTCATGTAGAGTATGAGACAGATAAGCGGCATTACGCCCATATTGACTGTCCGGGGCACGCCGATTATGTTAAAAATATGATTACCGGCGCCGCCCAAATGGATGGCGCTATTTTGGTGGTTTCGGCAGCCGATGGTCCAATGCCGCAAACGCGGGAGCACGTCCTTTTGGCCCGCCAAGTAAATGTTCCGGCCATAGTTGTCTTTTTGAATAAGGTTGATTTGGTTGATGATGCCGAGTTCTTGGATTTGGTTGAGGGGGAAACGCGGGAATTGTTGAAGAAATACCAATATGATGGCGATAATGTTCCAGTGATTCGCGGTTCGGCTCTTAAGGCTATCGAAGGCGATGCTGCGGCGGAAAAATCAATTCTGGACCTAATGAAAGCGGTCGATGATTATATTCCCACGCCAAAACGCGACCTTGACAAGCCCTTTTTGATGCCGATAGAAGATATTTTTTCAATTAAAGGCAGGGGTACGGTGGTAACCGGGAGAGTCAGCCGAGGCAAGATAAAATTGAATGATGAAATTGAAATCGTTGGCCTAAGGGGGACCAGAAAGACGGTAATTACCGGCATAGAAATGTTCCGTAAAATTTTGGAAGAGGGCCAGGCGGGAGACAATATTGGCATTTTACTGCGGGGTATTGAAAAGAAAGATGTGGAGCGCGGCATGGTCTTGGCGGCTCCGGGATCGATTACTCCCCACACAAAATTTAAGGCGGAAGTTTATGTCCTTAAAAAAGAAGAGGGAGGCCGGCATACGCCTTTCTTTAGCGGTTATCGTCCCCAAATTTACATTATGACTACCGACGTAACGGGTTCGATAAAGCTAGCAGAAGGTACGGAAATGATTATGCCTGGCGATAATGCCGCTTTAGAAGTAGAACTCATTAAGCCGGTTGCTTTGGAAAAGGGCAACAGGTTTGCTATACGCGAAGGCGGTTTAACTGTAGGGGCAGGAGTGGTTACTGAAATTATCGAATGAGGTTAATCTAGCCAATGGCTAGGCAAAGATTGCGCGTACGTTTAAAATCATACGACCATCGCCTTATTGATGAGGCGGCAGGTAAAATAATTGAAGCGGTGGTGACTAGTGGAGCTCGCATTGCCGGGCCAATACCTTTGCCGACCGGAAGGAAGCTTTTTGTAGTCACTACAAGCCCTCATACCGATAAAGATGCGCGAGACCACTTTGAAATTTTGACGCATAAGCGGATTATTGATGTTTATGAAGTGAATGCCCGGGTGTTAGACAGTCTCCAGCATTTAGAATTGCCGGCTGGAGTACGAGTAGAAATTAAAATTTAGGAGGCCATCGGAAAGTGAAAAATTTGGCATTTTAGCCAATTGACGCAGCTTTGTTTAAAGCAGGAAAAGAATTAAAAGGGGCCCCGAGCCCTTTTTTTATTGTCATGAAAATATTAGGTTTTTGGACGCAAAAAAAACAGATGATGCAAGCCTTTGACAAGGAGGGGCTGGTAGTGCCTATCACGGTATTGTTTGCTCCGCCAAGCTATGTGACGGGAATTTATCCGCAGTTGAAGCAAGTTCAGGTAGTCAGCAGTGGCGCAGAGAAAAGAAAGCTCAATAAAGCGCTGGCCGGCATTCTTAGAAAAGCGGGACTTAAGCATAATTGGTTCAGATTTAAAAATTTGCCGGCTAGCGAATTGCCGCAGAAAATAGGTGAAGAGGTTAAGCTAAGCGATGTTTTTCAGCCGGGGCAGTTGGTGAAGGTAAGGAGTATAAGCAAGGGGCGAGGTTTTGCCGGAGTGATTAAGCGTTGGGGATTCCATAGCCAGCCTAAGACACATGGCCAATCGGATAGGGAGCGGGCGCCGGGGTCAATTGGCGCCCAAACACCGGGCCGGGTAATAAAAGGGAAGAAAATGCCGGGCCATTATGGTCATCAACAAATTACGGTAGATAATCTTTTGGTGGTTAAGACCAATGCAGAGAACAATGAAGTTTGGATTAGGGGCGCTATCCCCGGGCACTACAATAGTTGGGTTTATTTAGAAGTTACCGGCCGGAAGCAGGAATTTGCTCCCTTAGCGGAAGCTGGTGAGGATGACAATGGCGGCAAAAAAGAAAATTAACCCTTTTGCGGTACCGATTTACAGTCTCAGCGGGCGGGTGACGGAACAGACAATTGATTTGTCTCCGGAAGTTTTTGGGATTAAGCCCAATAAACAATTGGTTGCTCAAGCGGTTCGGGTCTATTTGTCTCGCTGCCGCAATGCCCATGCAAAAGTGAAAAGCCGCGGCGAAGTAAGAGGTTCGCGCCGGAAAATTTGGTCTCAAAAAGGCACCGGCCGGGCCCGCCATGGAGATCGTTACGCCCCCATTTTTGTTGGCGGTGGTGTTGCCCATGGCCCGCGCGGAGATGCCAATTGGCAATTGCGGCTGCCCAAAAAAATGAAGCGGTTGGCGCTTTTGTCTGTTTTAAGCGATTATTTTCGAGAACGGAAGCTATTGGTTGTTTCCGGTTGGCAAAAATTGCCCCCGAAAACACGCAAAGTGGAGGCTAAAATGGCTACGTTATTAACCAAACAGAAAGTTACCGCCAACAAGGTGGCAGTTTTCTTATATGGGCTAAAGCCGGAAAAACAGAGAGGTTTAAAGAATCTGCGCCAGATTGAAAAGCGCTGGCAGTTAGGTTTTATTAATGCCAGTAGGCTGAATGCCTATAGGTTTTTGCAGTATCGATATTTGCTTATTAACCCAGAAGCCATTGATTATTTGAACAAATTGGGAGCCGGCGAACAATGAGGTTTCTTCTGGAGCCGATTCTAAGCGAGAAGGCCGTCCAAGATCAGGAGCGGGGGGTTTATTGTTTTTGGGCTCCGGTAACGGCCACCAAGAACCAAGTGCGCGAGTTAGTAGAAGAACTTTTTGGCGTAAAAGTGGCTAAGGTGAATAGCATGTTTCGTTGGGGAAAGGTAAAAATGAACTGGCGGCAACGCCGTTCACACCGCCGGCCCAAGCGAAAAAAGTTTTTGGTTTTTTTGAAAGAAGGAGAAAAGATTAAAGAGTTATCACTTAAGGAAACTAAGAAATGAATAATAGGAAAGCTCAGTCTCTTTTGCGCATCCGCAAAAAGCATGGCGGCCGTGACAATAAAGGGCATGTGGCGGTACGCCATAAAGGGGGAGAACATAAGCGTCAATTACGGAAAATTGATTGGCGGCGCAACAAGCGGAATATAGAGGCTAAGGTGGAAGCGATAGAGTATGATCCCAACAGAACGGCTAATATTGCTCTTTTGCTTTACAAAGACGGTGAACGCCGCTATATTATAGCTCCAAAAGGGTTAAAAGCGGGCGATAAAGTAGTTGCTGCCGCTAAGGCTCCGATTGAGATTGGGAACAGTCTTCCTTTGGCCAACATACCGGCCGGCGTGGCGATTCATAATTTAGAAATCCGTCCGGGTAAAGGCGGCCAATTAGTCCGCAGCGCCGGGGCGGCCGCCTATATTCAGAGCCAAGAGAAAACTAAAGTCTTGGTGAAAATGCCTTCCGGAGAGTTGCGCATTTTTTCTTCCAAAGCGACAGCCACTATTGGGCAGATTAGCAATGTCGGTTGGAATAAGGTAAAATTAGGCAAAGCCGGCAGTAAGCGTCATAGGGGAATTCGCCCTACAGTGAGAGGAGTAGCTCAGCATCCTGGTTCCCATCCTCACGGTGGCGGCGAAGGCCGCTCGGGAATTGGCATGAAATTTCCCAAGACTCCTTGGGGTAAAAAAGCTCTGGGGAAAAGAACGCGCCGCCGGCATAAATATTCGGAACGGTTAATTGTAAAACGGAGGAAACCATGAGCCGCAGTTCTAAAAAGGGGCCCTATGTTGACGTAAAGCTATTGTCAAAAGTAGCTTCTCAAAAGGCCGCCGGCAAAAAAGAACCTATCAAAACTTGGGCTCGAGCAAGCCAAATCCCACCAGAGTTTGTGGGTTATACCTTTTTAGTCCATAATGGCCGGAAATTCATCAAAGTCTTTATAGTTGAAGATATGGTTGGGTACCGCTTGGGAGAATTTGCGCCAACCCGTACTTTCCGGGGGCACGGCCGAGTTGTTAAGAGGATTGTGGAGAAGACATAATGAAAGCAAAAGCGCAAAAAAGCAAAAAGAAGCCGATGTCTAAAGTTGTTACTACTATGGCGCGGTCATTGCCGATTTCCCCGCGCAAATTGAGGCTTGTTGCGGCAGCTTTTAAAAATAAGACTCCCGAGGAGGCCCTGACGCTCCTACCATTTGTCAATAAGAAGGGTGCCCGTTTTTTATATAAGGCCGTTAGGACGGCGATTGCCGATGCCGAGCACAATTTCCACCTTAATAAATCTAGCTTGCGCTTTGAAAAGATTCTGGTCAACGAAGGGACACGGCTTAAGCGAATGGATAAGTCGCACAGTGCCCGTTTCCACCAAGGCCTTATCCAAAAACGGCGCAGCCATTTAATTGTTAGCCTTAAAGGGGTAAAAAAAGATGGGGCAAAAAGTTAATCCGGTTGCTTTCCGATTAGGCAGCCCGAAAACTAATGTAAGCTGGACTTCACGTTGGTTTGCCAATAAGAAACAATATATTGCTTTTTGGCAGGAAGATTTGAATCTGCGTCGCTTCTTAGAAGATAGGTTGCGCCAAGCTGGAGTGGCGGCCATTTACATAGAGCGCTTTAATAGGAATATTAAAATAACTTTGGTAGTCACTCGGCCGGGGTTGGTTATTGGCCGGGGCGGAAAAGGCTTGGAAGAATTAAAAGGGAAGTTGAAAACGATGGTTAAAACCATTAACCATCCGGATAAAAACTTGGAATTAGATGTGGAAGAATACAAAAATCCCGATTTCTCGGCGAAAGTGGTGTCAGAGCGGATAGCCAGCCAGTTATTGCGCCGCATGCCGTATCGGCGGGTCATTAACCAGGCAATGGATAGGATTATAGCCGCCGGTGCTAAGGGAGTAAAAATAATTATCAAAGGGCGAGTTAATGGCGCCGAAATTAGCCGCCAGGAAAAATTTTATCGCGGCCAAGTTTCCCTTAACACTATTCGCAGCAACATTGATTATGCCCAAACGCCGGTCCTTACCAGATCGGGATACATAGGTTTAAGAGTTTATATTAATCGCGGAAAATAACCATGTTACAGCCAAGAAAAACAAAATTTCGCAAACAATTTCGCGGCCATATAGGAGGTAGGGCCCAATCCGGTTTTAGCATTACCTTTGGAGAGATTGGCCTTAAGAGTCTTGAGGCCGGCTGGCTGACAGCGGCCCAAATAGAGGCTGCTCGTCGGGCAATTACAAATTATACCAAGAGAAGTGGTAAAATGTGGATTAGAATTTTTCCCGATAAGCCGGTAACCAAAAAACCGGCGGGATCAACAATGGGCGGCGGCAAGGGGGATGTTGATACTTATGTGGCTGTTATCCGCCCGGGAAAAGTAATCTTTGAGCTGAGTGGCGTGGAAGAAAAAACAGCCTGGGAGGCTTTACGCAGAGCGATTACCAAGCTACCGTTAGCAACTAAAATAGTCGTTAGAAAATGAAGAAGAGACAAAAACAAAATCGGTTATGGCGTCGGCAGAAAAAGGCGGAATTGCTGACGGAATTGGCGCAAAAACGCCGAGAGCTTTTATTGGCTAAAATGAAGCTGAGCAGGGGGCAATTGAAAAATACGCGCCTGATGAGGGAGCTGCATTATCAAATTGCCGTTTTGGCCACTTACATTCGCGAAAAAACGTTATTAGCTGAGTTTAAGGAACAAAAGCATGAAGAAAAAGATAAAAATTAAACGCCAAGGCAAATTTTTCCAAGGCCAAGTAGTTTCTGTGAAAATGGCTAAAACAGCGGTGGTCTTGAGGGAGGAGCGCCGGCCTCATCCGTTTTATCGCCGGGTGGTAGTTAAAAGAAATAAATTCTACGCGGATAACCAGTTAGGCGCCAGTCAGGGCGATTGGGTAGAAATTAAAGAGGTCCGTCCCTTGAGCAAGTTAAAAAGATTTACGGTTACTAAAATTTTACGGAGAAAATAAAATGTTGCAATTAAGGTCTATTCTGGCGGCGGCCGATAACACTGGGGCCAAAAAACTGATGCTGATCCATGTTTATGGCGGCAGCCGGCGTTTTTATGCGCGCATCGGTGACAAAATCTTAGCTGTGGTTAAGGAGGCGGCGGCAGACGGGGTGGTAAAGCGGAAAGAAAAAGTCAAGGCCGTGGTGGTAAGGACGCGCAAAGAGTTGCGCAGGAAGGATGGCTCTTACGTCCGTTTTGACGACAATGCGGCGGTGATTATTGATGAGCACGGTAATCCTCGAGGCAGCCGCACTTTTGGGCCCATTGCTCGGGAAATTCGCGAAAAAGGATACAGCAAGATTGTTTCTCTAGCTAAGGAGGTAATCTAAACATGAAGTTGAAACTTAAAGTTAGATCTGGTGATGAGGTGGTAGTTTTGCAAGGCAAAGATCGTGGCCGTAAGGGGCGGATAAAGAAGGTTTTGTCCGGTAAAAGAATGGTAATTGTGAAAGGCATTAATATTGTTAAAAAGCACGTTAAGGCCCAGGGGGACCAACCCGGTGGGATTTTAGAAATAGAAAGGCCGTTGTTGGCCTCTAAAATAATGGCGATCTGTCCGCACTGCCATAAGCCAACGCGAGTTGCCTTTCGTTTTGAGAAAGGCGTTAAATTGCGGGTTTGCCGGCGTTGCGGCGAGCCCTTCGGCGGAGGTAAAAATGCTAGCTAAAGATTTTTCCCGGAAAATAGCTCCCCGGTTAATGAAGAAACTTGGCAAGAAAAACTTGTTGTCAGTGCCACGGGTTGAGAAAGTAATTATTAATATGGGCATTGCCGGCTTTCGCGATGACAAGACGGCGGTTGAAGAAGCAAAGAAAGAATTGGCCCAGATTACCGGGCGCCATCCCCAACTGTGCCGGGCGCGGAAGGCAATCTCCGGTTTTCACTTGCGCCGCAATGAGCTCATTGGCTTAAAGGTGACTTTAAGACGGCGGCAAATGTATGATTTTTTAGAGAGGCTTTTTCATTTGGTCCTGCCGCGCTTGCGTGATTTCCGTGGGCTTTCATTGAAAAGTTTCGATAAATATGGTAATTATACTTTAGGTATCAGTGAACAGGCAGTGTTCCCAGAGATATCTCCCGACCAAGTGCGGCGGATTAAGGGGCTAGAAATTACTATTGTCACTTCGACTAATAGCCTTCAAGAGGCGCAACTTTTGTTAGAAAGTTTAGGAGCTATTTTTGAGAGGAAACAGTAATGGCAAATAAAGCAAAAATCGTTCGAGAAACAAAGAAGCTAAGGCATAGCGGCCGTTATCGCAACCGCTGTAAACTTTGCGGCCGGCCGCGGGGATATATCCGTTATTTTGGCCTTTGCCGGCTTTGTTTTCGAGAATTAGCAATTAAAGGGGAGCTGCCTGGAGTTAAAAAGGCAAGCTGGTAATCAATGGATTATTTAGCGGGTGATTTCTTAATTCGTTTGAAAAATGCCTCTCTGGCCCACCAACGGCGGGTTTCGATTCTTAGGTCGACTTTAAATTTAGCTATTGCCCGCTTATTGCAAAAGCAAGGCGTCTTATCCTCGGTGCGCCTTCCTAAAAATAAAACAAAATTTTTCACGGTGGAAATGCGCTATTATCCGGGATCTGCCGATAAGCCGGTTTTGGCTAATGTTAAATTATTTTCCAAGCCCGGACGCCGTTATTATTCCGGCGCCCGAAAACTTCCTTTTTCCCGTGGCAAAGGCTTTGTTATCATATCTACGCCAAAAGGCATAATGGTGGCGTCTCAGGCAAGGCATGCTAATGTTGGCGGCGAAGTTATCGCCATGGTGTTAATAAATTAAAATGTCTAAAATTGGCCAACAACCGGTTCCGATTCCAGATTCGGTAACTGCCGTTAAAAAGGGCCAGACGATATTAATTAAGGGGCCCAAAGGTGAGCTGGCACAGACTCTTCCCCTATCGTTGGCGGTAGTTGTAGAAAAAAATGTTTTGCGAGTTAGCCCTAAAAATGAAACTCGCCAGACCCGAGCTTTATGGGGCACCTGGCGAAGCCTCTTGGCCAATGCGGTGAAGGGGGTAAATGAAGGCTGGCAGGAGGTTATGCAGGTGGTGGGCACCGGCTATAAGGTAAAAAAGGAAGGCGATGCGGTCATTTTTCAAGTAGGGCTTTCTCATTTGGTGCGAATCGAGCCTCCGGCGGGCATACAATTTCGTGTAGATGGAGATTTGCTGTTTATTGATGGAGTTGATAAGCAGGTGGTGGGTGAAATAGCGGCCCAAATTCGCCGCATCCGCCCGCCCGATCCCTATAAGGGAAAAGGGATTCGTTACCAGAAAGAAATAATTAAATTGAAGCCGGGCAAAATTGCCAAAACGGCTGCCTAAAAATGAAAAAGCAAATGAAACAGCGCCAGCAGCGAGTCAGGCAGAAAATCAGGTATGGGAAACGTAAGCGGAAGCTAACAGTTTTCCGTTCCAATAGGCATCTTTGGGTGCAAATTATAGATTTGACCACGGGACGGGTTTTATTGGCTTATTCTACAAAAGCCCTTTTCAAATTGCCTAAATATCGCAAACAACACCAATCTCGCCTGAAAACAGCCCGGATATTAGGCCAATTTTTGGCCGAAAAGGCTGTCAAGCAAGGTCTCAAGCGAGTTGTTTTTGACCGTGGAGGATATGTTTACCATGGTCGTGTGAAAGCTTTAGCGGAAGGCGCTCGCGCCGGAGGGTTAAAATTTTAATTTTTTTAAAAATGTTTAATAAATCAAATAGACAAAATAGAAGAGAAAGCGATAGCGGTTTTGATAGCAAGGTGATTAAAATTAAGCGTGTTTCCAAAAAGACGAAAGGGGGCAATCAGATAGGCTTTACAGCTTTAGTAGCCGTCGGCGATGGGGCCGGAAAGTTAGGTGTGGCTTTAGCAAAAGCAAAAGATGTTGGCTCGGCAATTCGCAAGGCTATGCATAAGGCTGAAAAGGCAATGGTTAAAATCACCCTTGACAGCGACATAAAAACAATCCCTTATCCTTTAGAAATAAAATTTAAGGCGACCAAACTAATGCTAAAGCCGGCCCGCGGCGGGACGGGGCTTATTGCCGGCGGTGCGGCAAGAAGCATTTTGGAGGTTAGCGGAGTTACCAATGTGGTTGCCAAAATTTTAGGATCACGCAACCAAACGTCGGTAGCCTACGCGGTATTCGAGGCATTTAAACAATTTGCAGGAGAAAAATGATTAACTTACAGCAGCTCCCTTCATTAGTAAAACACTCAGCTAAAAGATTAGGGCGAGGTTATGGCTCCGGTAAGGGGGGGCATACGTCCGGCAGGGGCAGTAAAGGAAAAAAAGCCCGCGGTAAGGTCGGCTTATTGTTTGAAGGGACGAAAAATAAGAAATCGTTGTTAAGGCGGCTTCCGGTCTGGCGCGGCCGTAATAATAGGGGCAGGTACATAAAGGTGCCTGTTTCTTTGGATTGGCTTGAACGGAAAGCAAAACCGGGAACAATTATCGATTTGGCCTTTTTGCGGCGGCACAAAAAAATAAAGGGGCCGGATTATTCTTATAAACCTAAGGTTGTTTTTCAAGGCCGAGTGACAAAAGCGCTTAAAGTCGCCCTTCCGATCACGAAAAACGCGGCAGCGGCGATTATTAAGGCGGGTGGCCAAGTCATAGCGGTGAAAGAAAAAGAGCATGGTTGATGTAAGAAAATCGTTAGCGGTTTATTGGCAAGCGGCCCGGATTCCGCAAATCCGCCATAAATTTTGGATTACGCTGCTTATTTTAGTCTGGTTTCGGCTTTTAGCCCATCTGCCCGCTCCGGGCGTTGACACTTCTTTGCTGAAAAATTTCTTTGCCCAAAACCAATTTTTCGCCCTCTTAGATATCTTTTCCGGGGGTACCCTGGTTAATTTTTCAATAATTGCTCTGGGATTAAACCCTTACATTAATGCCTCGGTAATTTTTCAACTCTTAGCTTTTGTGATGCCCAAGATTGACGAATTGCGCAAGGAGGGCGAATACGGCCAGCGCAAATTAAACCAATATACTCGCCTTTTGACGGTGCCGTTGGCGTTTCTTCAGGGTTTGGGAATGGCCTTTTTGCTTAGGAGCCAACGCCTTTTGGGAACCTTAACATTACCGCAAATTTTTTTATTGGCTTTTACAATGACGGCCGGCACGGTTGTTTTGGTGTTTTTGGGAGAGCTAATAAATGAATATGGCATTGGTCATGGGGTATCAATAATTATTTTGGTGGGAATTTTAGCGCGTTATCCGGTAGCTATTTTCCAAACATTAACGAGTTTTGCCGGCACCAACCCTTTCCCTCTTTTGTTTTTCTTTGGCTTGATGGTTTTATTGATAGCGGCCATCGTTATGGTGGATGAAGCTTTTTTGCGGGTACCCATAAACTATGCCCGGCGCATTTCCGGAGGCCAGGTTTATGGAGGCCAGATGAGCTATCTCCCTTTGAAGGTTAATACGGCCGGCGTAATGCCGATTATTTTTGCTCTTTCCTTGGTGACGGTGCCCTCGATGATCAGCGGCGTTTTGCAGCATTTGCCCAATCCGGCGCTGGCCCATTTGGGACAAATAATGTCCCAACAGCTTCAACCCGGAAGCCTTATTTATAATCTAGGCTACTTCTTTTTGGTGGTGATTTTCACATATTTTTACACCACGGTGGTTTTTAATCCGGAAGATGTGGCCGATCGCTTGCGGAAATCGGGCGGCTTTATCCCCGGAGTTAGGCCCGGGGAAGCGACTAAAGAAAGGCTTGCGTTCCTGCTTTCAAGGGTAACTTTTATCGGAGCTGTCTTTTTGGGCTTGGTAGCTGTTTTGCCATCATTGGCGCAGCGTTTAACCCATGTTTCCAGTATGGCCTTGGGGGGAACAGGAATTTTGATTGTTGTCTCTGTTCTCTTAGAAATCCATCGCCTTTTAGAGAATGTTGTTCAAACCTGGAATTATGACCACGATTTTTAAAATGAATAATTTACGTTTGGCAATTTTGGGCCCTTCCGGCGGTGGCAAGGGAACGCAAGCCGCGCTTTTGGCTAGGCAATTTGGATTGGCGCATCTTTCCGTGGGAGATCTTTTCCGGCGGGAAGTGAAACGGGAAACAGGGCTTGGGGGAAAGCTCCGGAAATTTCTTGACGTTGGCAAATTGGCGCCGGACGAACTTACTTTGGCAGTTCTCTTCCGCGCTTTAAAAAAGATACTTCCCGGCGGCTTTATTATTGACGGGGTTCCTCGCACTTTAAATCAAGCAAAATTGCTTGATGAATTTTTGCAGCGCCACGGCTGCCCGTTGGATGGAGTTGTTTTATTGGAATTGCCAGATAGGGTGATTATATCCCGCCGGCGGCAAATGGAGTCCCAAGGGAAGCCGTTCCAACCGGGGCGTCAAGACGATAAAGAAAATATTTTACGCCAAAGGCTTGCTTTTTATAAGCGGAATATTAGTAGCATAAAAAAATATTATCGCCAAAAAGGCATTCTTATTCCCGTGGATGGCGCTCGTGTTGTTAGTGTTATTAATGATGATCTGGCAGCTATGTTGGCCACACGTTTTAATGAAGGCCGCTGAGAGAATTGGCGCCATGCGGGCGGGAGGATTGATTTTAGCGCGGGCTTTGGCGGCCACGCGAGAATTCATCCGCCCGGGCAAGAAGTTGATTGAGGCTGAAAATTTTGCCAGTAATTTTATTCGGCAGGCAGGGGCGGAGCCGGCTTTTAGTCGAGTGCCGGGTTACCGCTGGGCGACGTGCATTAACCTAAATGAGGGAATCGTCCACGGGATACCCGACCAGAAACAATTTCGTAGCGGAGATTTGATTAGCTTAGACATGGGGGTGTATTACCGAGGCTACAATACTGACATGGCTTACAGTTGGGAGCTGGGAAGTGATCGCTACCATGATTTCTTAGCCGCCGGCCAGAAAGCTTTGGCAGAAGCTATTGCCCAAGCTAAAAACGGCAATAAAGTTAGGGACATTTCCCGGGCAATCCAAAAAACTATCGAGGGGAGCGGGATAGGTTACTGTTCGCGGAATTTGACCGGCCATGGTGTTGGCAAGAAATTGCATGACAAACCCTTCATCCCCGGTTTTGTGGATGGACAAATGGGAGATTATCAATTAAAATCCCGAGAAACGTTAGCGATAGAAGTTATTTATTCTGTTGGCGATTCGGGATTAGCGGTTTCCGGCGATGGCTGGACAATTGTCACCAAGGATGGTAAAATATCAGCGCTTTTTGAGAAAACGGTAGTGGTGGCCAAAAGCGGCGGCCAAGTCCTAACCCCTTATTTGTGGGAGAAAGAAGTTCATGGTTAAACAAGAAGATAAAATTATAGTGAGGGGTATGGTTGTTAAGGCTTTGCCGGATACCACTTTTCGGGTTAAACTAGATAGCGGTAAAGAAATTTTCGCTTATTTGGCCGGCCGGATGAAGGTTCACTATGTGAGAGTTATTCCGGGCGACACCGTTAAAGTAGAAATATCGGCCTACGATTTGAGCAAGGGGCGGATTGTTTATAGGGAAAAATAATTATGAAAGTGCAGTCGAGTATTAAAAAACGATGCCGTGATTGTCGCATTGTCAGGCGGCGCGGCCATTTGTATGTTATTTGTAAAAATCCAAGGCATAAACAGCGCCAGGGGTAAAAATGCGTCTTGGCGGTATTGAAATCCCCGATAAAGAGCGGTTGGAAATAGGCCTGACTAAGGTTTATGGGATTGGCCGGACGCGGGCACGAAAGATTTTAAAGCAGGCGAAATTATCGGAAGCAAAGAGGGTGGCAAAATTAACGGGAGGAGAAAAGGCTAGGATTTTAGCTTTATTGGAAAAGTATAAAATCGAGGGAGAGTTGCGGCAGGAAATTCGGGCCAATATTGCCCGTTTAAAAATTATTAAAGCCTATCGAGGATTGAGGCATATAGCCGGGTTACCGGTGAGAGGACAGCGCACTAGGGATAACGCCCGGACTCGCAAAGGCAAACGGAAAACAGTAGGGGCATTGACAAAGGAAATGTGGACAAAGTTAGATAGTCAAAAAAAGGCGAAGTAGAATTAGGAGGTATCCATGGCTAAAAAAACCGAGAAAAAGGTTAAAAAAATAATAAAAAAAGTAAAAAAAAAGAAAAAGCAAAAACAAAAAATGCCTTTGGTGGAGGGCAGAATCTATATAAATGCCACTTTTAACAATACGATTGTAACCATTACGGATGTGGATGGGAAAGTGGCTGCCTGGATATCTTCAGGCAATTTGGGTTTTAGCGGAACTCGGAAATCGACGCCTTATGCGGCAATTACCACTGTCACCCAAGGTTTGGATAAAGCGGTGCAATTGGGGCTGAAAAGGGCCAGAGTTTTTGTTAAAGGGCCGGGTCCGGGCCGGGAAGCGGGATTAAAAGTTTTACGGGCCAAGAGGGATTTGGATGTTATTTCCATCTCCGATGTTACTCCGATTCCTCACAATGGTCCCCGACCACCGAAAATGAAGAAGGGCTAATATGAAACAGGGAGCTATAAAATGCCGGATTTGCCGTCGTGAGGGCACGAAACTCTTTTTAAAAGGCGCCCGCTGTTTTTCGCCCAAGTGCCCTTTGGAGAAGAAAGGGGCGGTTCCGCCCGGAGTGCATGGCCTGAGGCGCAGTTTTAGAAAATCGGAATACGGTTTACAGCTGCGAGAAAAGCAAAAGACAAAGCGCCTTTATGGTGTTTCCGAACGCCAGTTTAAAAATTATTATCTTCGTTTGCAACAGACGGAAAACAGGGGCATGCTTTTATTGGCCAATTTGGAAATGCGCCTTGACAACGTTGTTTATCGGCTTGGATTTGCCCCTTCGCGGGCATCCGCCCGCCAATTGATTCGCAGCGGCCATGTCCAAGTTAACGGCAAGAAGGTTAAAGTTTCTTCTTATGCTGTACGCATTGGTGATAAAATTGCTTTGGGGAAAAAAGCTAAGGCAATAACTTATATAGCAGAATGGCTGAAAAGCGACTACAAACCGCCGGCCTGGTTGAAAAAGGCGGGAGTAAGGGGAGAAATAGTGCGTTTGCCGGTTAGAAAAGAAATGCCGCAAGATGTCAATGAAAGCTTAGTTGTTGAGTTTTACTCACGTTAAAATTTATTTAAAGGAGGACAGTGATGGATTTCACTCAGTTTACGATTATTAAAAAAGACCAGACAAAAACAAACGGTGTTTTTGTTATTGGCCCCTTATTCCAGGGTTTCGGGTATACCTTGGGGAACAGTTTCCGCCGGACGCTTCTTTCAGCTTTATCGGGCTGGGCGGTGAGCCAAGTTAAAGTTCAAGGCGCCCGCCATCTTTTTGCTAGCCTGAAAGGCGTTAAGGAAGATGTTTTGGAGATTATTTTAAATACCAAGCAAATTCGCATCAAGGCTCAGAAGAAAGGCTCTTTCAAGATGGAATTAGATAAAACGGGCCCCGGTGTGGTTAAAGCGGCCGATATCCAATTGCCGGCTGGCGTAGAAATCGTTAATAAGAATCTGGAACTGGCTCATTTGGCCAATAAAGACAGTCGCTTAAAAATTAAGTTTACCGCTGACTATGGGGTGGGTTATTCTCTGGCTAAAGAGCGCAAGGTTGACAAAATGGGGTTGATTGCCGTAGACGCTCTTTATAGCCCGGTTAAAAAAGTTGGCTATCAGGTGAAATCTGTCCGTGTTGGCAGGAAGACAAACTATGACCAGCTGCGCCTAGAGATAGAAACAGATGGCACCCTATCGCCCTCGGAGGCGGTAAAACAAGCGGCGGACATTTTAGTTGACGTTTTTAGCGCTGTGCGCGATTCCAAGCCGACAAGGAGAGCGAAAGCGGTCCGCTCATCGACAAAAAAAGCCTTAAAGGCTCCGGAAAATTTAATTATCGATGAATTTGAGTTGCCGGTAAGGCTTATTAATGCCCTTAAAAAAGCGGGTTACAAAAAGCTCTCGGATTTTAAAGATATTAACCGTGATGATATTGATAAGATTAAAAACGTAGGCGATAAATCGGCCGTAGAGTTAATAAAATTTTTGGCCAAGAAAGGTTTAGCAGTAAAATAAAATGCGCCATCGAAAGAAGACACGCAAGCTAAGCCGGGATTATGATCATCGGCGAGCGCTTTTAAAGAACCTGGCGCGGGCTTTCTTCCTGCATGGTCGAATTAAATCAAGCAGGGCAAAGATAATTGCTACCCAGCGCTTGGTAGAACGCCTGATTAGCCGCGGCAAGTCGGGCAGCTTGGCCGGCCGCCGCCATCTTTTCCGTTTTTGGCCCGACCAGCATTTTGTCAATCACTTGGTGGAAGTTTTTAGCCAGTTGAAGGGGGAAAGCGGCTTTACCCGCATCAGGCCCTGGCGGCAGCGGCGGGGTGACAGCACTGCAATGTATCGTTTGGAATTTAGCCAGCCGGTGGAAATTAAGAAAGAAGCAAAAAAATCTAAGCTACCGCTGAAGGCAGAGAAACGGGGAGCCAAGCCTAAAGCCGGTAAACCTAAGGCCAGTCCGAAGCCGGCCGGGTCGGGGAAAGCAACAGAAATGAAGAAAGGCGGCAGGAAATGAAAACCTATGCGCCGCGGGCAAAAGACATCAAGCGAGATTGGCATTTAATCAATGCTGAAAATAAAATTTTGGGGCGCCTGGCGACTCAAGCGTCCCAATGGCTGATTGGCAAACACAGGCCAAACTATGCCCCTTATTTGGATATGGGCGATTATGTTGTGGTGACCAATGCCGCCAAGGTGGTCTTCACTGGCCGGAAAATGAAACAGAAAATGTACTATCACCATACGGGCTATTTGGGTAATTTGAAAGAACTAACTCTTAAGCAAATGATGGCTAAAGACCCTTCGCGAGTTATCAGATTGGCGGTGCGGGGAATGTTGCCTAAGAATAAGTTGCGCGCCGAAAGATTAAAGCGTTTAAAGATTTTTAATGGATATCAGCACCCTTATGCTGATAAACTGAAAGAAAAATGACCAGTAAGAAGAAATACTTTTATGCGGTGGGAAGGCGTAAAACGGCTCGGGCGGTAGTCCGCCTTTTTTTGGGCCGCCAGCCCACTACTGTGAACGGCAAGCCAATAGAAAAGTATTTTCCCGGGGAATTTTTTCGGTCTGTTTATCGGCAACCTTTAGAGGTAACGGATACTCTCAAAAGAGTTTGGGCGCGAATTGTAGTCCGGGGCGGGGGTCTGGGCGGCCAGGCGGAAGCGACCCGCTTGGCATTGGCGCGGGCGCTGGTAAAAATGAACACCAGCCTTTATCGCCAGCCGCTTAAGAAAGCCAAACTTTTGACTGTTGATGCTCGGGCTCGCGAACGGCGCAAGGCGGGGCAGATGGGCCGCGCCCGCAAGAAAAAGCAATCACCAAAGCGGTAAAAACGGGCGCTAATTTCTTAGCGCGGGGTGAGTTTGTTGACCTTCCGAAAGCAATTCATAAAATATAACGAAGCGAGCTGGGTTAATATTGAAATTATTAATTATAGCTATACTTTGGTAAATTTTGGAGATATTGTATAGGGGGTTATAATTGAACGATTGTTTGAAATTGGTTAATATGAGTAAATGAAAAAAATCATAATATTTTTGGTGCTGGGATTGTTTTTGTTAATGGGCCGATTGGGGGTAAATGCCGCCTTTCAACATCAGATAAAGCTTTTTTGGGGCCAAGGGTGCCCCCATTGTGAAAAGGTTCGTTCGTATTTACAAAGCCATCCTCTTGGTCCGCAATGGCAAGTCGAGCAATTGGAAATTTACCAACATTCTGAAAATAGGCAAAAATTTTTGGCAGCGGCAAAACAATGCAATATTCCCATTGCCAAGGCGGGCGTTCCTTTGGCTATTATTGACGGCCAATGTTATCTCGGCGATAGTCCGATTATTAGTAAATTGGCCGGTGTGGTTGAAAGCCAAAATCCGGCACCGGTTCATGTGAAATCTCCAAATAATGCAGCAATAACTTTGCCGATGGTTTTAATGGGAGCCGCTACGGATGCGATCAATCCTTGCGCTTTTGCCGTTCTCATTTTGCTGTTAGCAACAGTTTTGGCGGCGGGAGAAAAAAAGCGAATTTTTAGAGCGGGATTAGCTTTTTCGGCGGCAATTTTTGCCGCCTATTATGGATTTGGGCTGGGGTTATACCGCTTAGCTTTTATGGGCCATCTTTCCGCAGTTTTTTTGAAAGCGGTGGCGGCGCTGGCGATTATTTTGGGGATTTTTAACATTAAAGATTATTTTGCTTATGGAGCGGGCGGCTTTGTAATGGAAGTTCCCCGCCGCTGGCGGCCGGCCATGCAGCGGCTGTTGCGGTCGGCTGGTTCTCCCTTGGCAGCGGCGGCTGTAGGGCTGCTGGTTAGCTTTTTCCTTCTGCCTTGCACCTCGGGCCCATATGTGGTGGTTACCGGCTGGCTGGCGGCTCGTGAGCATTACCGGCGCGCTCTATTGTGGTTGGCGCTTTACAACTTTGTTTTTATCAGTCCCATGTTGCTGATAACGCTGGGAGCTTGGCGGGGGATGAGTTTGGAAAAATTGGAAGAAAAACGCCAAAAGCATATTCGCAATCTTCACCTGATCGCGGGTGTTTTGCTTTTGCTGATGGGGGGAATTGTTTTGTTTGTTTAGGCTATATTAGAAATTTTACAAGTGGGTGTTGTTTGGTCGGGGAGGCGGGATTCGAACCCGCGGCCTCACGCACCCCATGCGTGCGCGCTTCCAGCTGCGCCACTCCCCGTATTCTTGCTACATTATACCTTAATTTTTGAGTTTTAAAGATGTACTGAACTAATGAACAGTGTGCCGCTTTAGATATTCTGAAATTAGACGGACGTCAATAATATCTTTTTCTCGAGGAGGCTTCTTTTCTTGAAGCCACGACTCCTTTACTTTCAGAAGAAATTCTAAAGCAATAAAACGGGCGTTTTTTATAACAACAGAATAAGGCAATAAGTCCTCAAGGCGTTGTTTTTTCCCAAGAATATTCCAGGCGGTACCAATTTCGAATATGTTATTGGTGAGGATATTACAATCAAACACTCGCTTTTTCCGGAACTGTTTGCTCTTACTGAGTGCTTGATATTTGTCTCGAGTAATAACTAGATCGATATCGTGACTTTTACGGAGACCTAGAATATCTAGTATGCCGGAACCGATGACAATACAGTTAGATGGAAATAAGCCTAGCGGGGCGAGTTTAGCATTGAAATCCATTATAAGAGAATTATAGAATGCATGTAGAGGCTTGGCAATGTCGTCGGGTATGTTTTTGATTAATATTCATAATCGTTTCAAAATTGGTTAGCTAAAAACAGATTTCTGGCATAATTTACTATGAATATGAAAATACGCAAGAAGATAGAGGGTTATGTAAAAGTGATGAAGTGGACACAGGGGGATCTTTATTGGAAGCATGCATTTATGGTCAGAAAATTTGCCTTGCTACTACAGAAACAACTGGGAGGGGATAGGGATGTTGTAGAAGCAGCGGCGCTTTTACATGATGTTGGCAAGAAAGAGCTATTAGCGCCGGGGCATGAAAAAATCAGTGCTAAATTGGCAGAAAAGCTTCTTAGTGGGTTAGGCTTTAATAAAGAGAAAATTAACAAGGTGGTTAAATGTATAAAATATCAAAATTTTAGGTTATTGGAAGCGCGCATCTTGCGATCTGCTGATTCTATGGCATTGATTATGGATCCTAAAGGACAAAAGTGGTATTCCAAGCATATTTTGAGAAACAACAAGAAGAGAATAGCAAGCGAATTAAAAAAATCATTCTCGGAAATAGAGTTCGGCTTTGCTAAGAGCTTAGTTATTGATACTTTTCAGAAATTGATGAGGCAGTTTGGAGAAGATGTGGGCTCAAAGTATTAAGCCGCGGCAAAAATATCTAATTAGTAATTAGATATTTGGAAATTTGATGTTGCAAAATCTGAAAGCGAAGAGTTACTGATTTTAATTTTTTAGGCTAAGTAATCTTTAAGGGCGCGGCGGCGGGAAGGGTGGCGTAATTTTCTAAGGGCTTTGGCTTCTATTTGGCGGATGCGCTCGCGGGTAACGTGGAATCGCCCGCCGACCTCCTCGAGAGTTTTAGGAGGTTCGCCACTAAGCCCGAAGCGCATTTCCAGCACCTCGGCTTCTCTTGGTTCCAGACTTTTTAAGACTTCGCGCAGAGACTCCTTAAGAAGCTCTTTGGACGTTTCTTCATAAGGAGAAGGAGAGGAAGCATCCTCGATAAAATCTCCCAAGAATGAATCTTTTTCTTCGCCGACGGGAGCAGCTAAAGAGGTTGTCCCCTGGGAAATGCGGAAGATTTCATGGATTTTCTCTATTGGCAATTCGGCGGCCTGGGCAATTTCTTCCGGTTTTGGCTCCCGGCCTAATTTTTGCGAAAGCTGCCGCGAGGCTTTGAAAACCTTATTCATTGTTTCTACCATATGGACGGGGATGCGAATAGTCCGCGCCTGGTCGGCAATGGCGCGAGTAATTGCCTGGCGAATCCACCAGGTAGCGTAAGTGGAAAATTTGAAGCCGCGCCGCCAGTCAAATTTTTCCACGGCTTTCATCAGCCCCTGATTGCCTTCTTGAATCAAGTCGAGAAAAGAAAGCCCCCGCCCAATGTATTTTTTAGCGATTGATACCACCAGCCGCAAATTCGCTTCGATTAATTTCGCCCGCGCTTCTTCCGACCGGCGTTCAATTTCTTGGGCTAATTTTACTTCTTCGGCGGCGGTAAGCAAAGGAACTTTACCAATTTCTCGCAGATACATTCTCACCGGATCTGTAGAAGAATTGCGCCCGGCAAGGTAACTTAAAGCGTTAATGTGAATGTTTTTACCAGCTTCTCCTTCTTTCAGGTCGCTAAGATTAACGCCTTCGAAAACATCAATGTTTTTTTTAAACAAAGCGTCGTAAAGAGAGTCAAGCTCTTGGGCGTATTTTTGCGGTTCGGGGATTTTTTCCAGAATAATATCCTGGGTTAGAAAACCTTGTTTTCTGCCCAGAGACAAAAGCTGCTTCCGTACTTTTACAAAGGAATTTTTTTGAGGCATTGATTTAGGATTATTCTATCATTTTCGCTTTTCTAATGCAATTAGCCGCCGGCTGATTTTTTGGAACTTTTTTCCCAATAGGCCAAGGCCAACTCCTTGCTTTTGTTCCGCTTGGGCGATTTGTTGGCCTATTTTTTTAAGCTTTTGGTGAAGCCGTATTTTTTCGAGTTCTTGTTTCGTTTGTTCTATCTCTTTTGCAATGCTGCCAGGCAGGTTTTCGCTCCAACGCAAGATAAGCTCTTGTAACTTATCTTGCAGCTCGCGGGGAAGAGTTTTGATAAATAGAGTGGTATTGAATTTGTTTTTTCGGGTTTTGCTCAAATAATCTTGCAAAAGTTGGTAAACGCGTTTGGCGAAGAATGTCGCTGGCCGAAAATGATATTTATGCGGATGGCGGCTAAGGATGACTAGAGAAAGGATATAGTCTTCTAGAAGGGTAGCGCGGTCAACGGGGAGTTTTGGCGGGGAAGCCCCGGGGACCAAGACGCTATTGGCAGCGGGAATTTGTTTATTGGCTTCGATGATTACAGCCTCGACGTTGGTTTCCAATGCTAAGGCCAATTTATGGTAATAATCCAACCTGACAACTTCATTGCCAATTTGGCGCAAAAACGGCAAAGTGGCGGCTAAAATGTTCTTTTTCGCTTGGGGATTTAAAGGCGCGAACCGTTTTAAAGCGGATTGGATAACAAAGTCCCAAACGGGGATAGTCTTTTCCACTGCTTTTTGCCACGCCCGAGGTTTTTTTTCAGCTAACTCATCGGGGTCTTTGAATGGCGGAGGCAAGGAAACGACGCTTACTTCCAAACCTTCGTTTTCCGCTAGGTTTATGCTTCGCAGGGCAGCTTGCTCTCCGGCAAAATCACTGTCAAGAGCCAGTTTTAATTTGCCGGTGAAGCGCCGCAGAAGTTTAATTTGTTCTAAAGTAAAAGCCGTTCCCTTAACGGCGGCTAAATTGCGAACTCCTGCCTGCCAGCTGGAAAGGTAGTCAAATTCTCCTTCTACCAAAATGATGCTTTTTTCCCGGCGGATAAAATCGCGACTAAAGTAAAGGCCGAAAAGATGGTGTGATTTATGGTAGGCGGCTGTTTCCGGCCCATTGATATATTTTCCCCGTTCGTTTTCTTTGCTCAATAAACTGGGGATAAGCCGGCCGGAAAAGCTGGTGATATTGCCGCGGTGGTCATAGAGGGGGAAAACAATGCGCCCATGGAAACGATCAAAAAGGCGGTAGCCATTAAGGGGTTGCTTTAGCTGAAAGAAAATGCCGCTTTGTTGGAGCTCTTGGGGGCGAAAACCCTTTTTTTTAAGAAGATATTGGGTGAGGGCGGTGCCCTGGAGAGGCGAGAACCCAAGTTGAAATTTTTCTATAGTATCGGCATTAATGCCGCGGCTTTTCAAGTATTGGCGGGCCGGCTGGCCGAGAGGATGGCGGAGGAGCAGAAAATGATAAAATTGGGCGGCAATTTGGTTAAGCCCGTAAATTTGCCGGCGGACTTCCTCTTCGGGGTTGTACTGATGCTGCTGGAGTTTAACCCCGGCTCGTTTAGCCAGAAATTCAACAGCTTCCCAAAAATCCATTTTCTCATAAAGTTGTAAAAATTTGATAATGTCACCGCTAGCTCCGCAGCCGAAGCATTTGAAGATTTGCAATTCGGGGGAAACAATAAAAGAGGGCGTTTTTTCGTGGTGAAAAGGGCAGAGAGCCTTGAAGTTACGGCCGGCTTTTTTAAGCGAAACATACTCGCCGATCAAGTCAACGATATCAATCTTAGATTTTATCTCTTCAATTTGATCCATGGTGTTATTGCCTTGAGTGTCCCCGGGGGGACTTGAACCCTCATATCCGGCTCCGGAGGCCGGCGCTCTGTCCAATTAAGCTACGGGGACATTTATTGAATTATAGCAAAAAAGGCCCGGCGGCGTTGGTTTCTGCATATGGCAATTATGGTTTTAAGGGGGCAGGCTTTCTGGCTAACAGTTTGGCTACTTTTGGCGGTTGGAATTGGGGGTTAATAGCCATGCCGTGGAAATGGCCGGCAACTTCCTCGTAAATGATAATTTCCCAATCCTGATAGAGCCTTTTAAGTTCCTGGTTTTTATAAATATGGGGCATCTTGCGGCGGGGATGGTCGCTGGCCAGGGTGGCGATAAGGTTAAGCCCGCCATCTTTAGTGGCTTTTTTTATGCGGGCGATTAGGCTGTTGCCAACATCGGGCGGTAAGAAATGGAGCAGGCCGGTGGCGATAATGAGGTCAAATTTTTGTTTGAACCGGTATTGGCTTGCGTCGGTAACGATGGTTTCCATCTTTAGATTTTCCTTTTTTAGGCTATTTCTCAAGTTTTCAATAGCCGCCGCCGCATTGTCAATGCCCAGCACGCTGTGACCGCGGCGGGCCAAGTAGAGGGCGTTGCGGCCTTCGCCTACGCCCAACTCAATAACCTTGGCGTTTTTGGGCAGCAGTTTGGCCGCTTTGGCTACAATATCAATAGGCTCGGTGCCGAAGATATTGTTACTCTGCTGGTAGCGTTGGTTAAAGAAATCTTTCAGGGCCATGGCAAATTATAGAAAATACCGGATGGCAAAGTAAAGTTTTACTCCGGCCGGCGGCATAATCTTGACCGGCTGGTATTTTTCCGTCAGAATGGGACTAATGTTGGCAAAAGTGTACTCGGTAGCCCATCGGGGCTTGGAAACGATAAAAATAGAGGTGGAAGTGGAAATAGTTAAACGGGCTTTCCCTTCCTTTAATATTGTTGGCTTGGCTAGCAAGGCAGTGGATGAAGCGCGTGAACGGGTCCGGGTGGCTATCGATAATTCAGGCATACAATTCCCCAGCCGCACGAAAATTACCATAAATCTTGCCCCTGCCGATGTTGCCAAAGAGGGCTCATTTTACGATTTGCCAATTGCGATTGCTATTCTAATGGCTTCGGAATCCGCTCGTTTCCGCAGCAATTTGCTTAAGAATAGCTTGTTTTTCGGGGAACTTTCGTTGGACGGGTCTTTGCGCCATACCCGGGGGGTATTTTTATTGGCAGATTTTGCCCATAAAAACAATTTCCGGCGGCTTTTTGTCCCTCGGTCGGCGGCGGCGGAGGCAGCCTGTTTTAGCGGTTTGGATGTTTATCCAGTGGCCAACTTAATGGAATTAGTAGCTTTTCTTAGCGGCCGGGGCAAAATTGCGCCCCTGAACAATATTAACGTAGCTTCGTTATTATCTGCGGCTAAAGCGGAATTTGATATGGCCCAAATAGTGGGCCAATACCAGGCCCGCCGGGCCTTGGAAATTGCCGCCGCCGGCGGGCATAATATTTTTCTTTTGGGAAGCCCCGGCGCCGGTAAAACGATGCTGGCGCGAGCAATGCCGGGCATTATGCCATCGCTAACGCCGCAAGAAGCTTTGGAGGTAACGCGCATTTATTCGGTAACCGGCAACCTGACGCCGGGGGAATCAATAATTCGCCGCCGCCCCTTTTGCGCGCCGCACCATACTATCAGCCGAGTGGGTTTAGTCGGGGGTGGAGCTAAGTTGCAGCCGGGCGAGGTTAGTTTGGCTCATCGCGGCATTCTTTTCCTAGATGAATTTGCTGAATTTCCCCGCAGTGTTTTAGAGGCTTTGCGCCAACCGTTGGAAGATGGCCAAGTGCGCATTTCTCGAGCTGCCGGCAGCGCCACTTTCATTTCCAAATTTCTTTTGGTGGCTGCCTCTAATCCTTGCCCTTGCGGGTATTTGGGACACCCGACGGTTGCTTGCCGCTGTTCGCCGGGCCAAATCGCCCGCTATCGTAAGAAGCTTTCCGGACCCATTATGGACAGAATAGACATCCAAATAGTTGTCCCGCCGGTTAAAATTAAAAAGCTAACGGCATCGTTGCGCGATAGCCAGAATGAAAGTTCGGCCGCCATTAGGCAAAGGGTAGAAAAAGCGCGCCGGCGCCAGCGCCAGCGCTTTGCCAAGAGAAAATTGTTTTTTCAGGCTAATGCAGAGATGGGCAGCAAAGATGTGCGTGATTTAATAAAAGTAAACAGCGAGGCCTCCGCCTTTCTAAATCAGGCAGCGCAAAAGATGAGTCTTTCGGCAAGGGCCTATTTTAAAGTGTTAAAAATCGCCCAAACGATTGCTGATTTGGCCAATGAGAACGAAGTCGCCATGCCTTTTGTTGCCGAAGCTTTACAATACCGCCTTAATTTGGAAAAATGGTAAAATTAGCTATGGGGAATCGACATAAAACCCGCCGTCGGAAAGAAAAGAGCTGGCGCCATTGGCAAAAAATTGCCGCGAGGGAAGACGCGAGAGAAGATAGGATAGAGAAAAAAAGCCAGAAAAAAACCATAAGTGACGAAGGGGAAACTAAAATTAAAAACGAAGAAAAGATGATGCCGGCATTCACCGATAAAAACCAATTGATAGCTATAAAACGAGACTTATTCTTCAGCCTTTTTTGGGCAGGCGTTGCAATCTTAATTGAACTTGTGCTATATTGGAAATGGTATTAGGAGGTAATTTGCTCAATATATCCTCCTGCCCGAAAGGGGGTGAGCAGGAAAATGATGTTTTACTGTGTTAAATGTCGTAAAAAAGTAGACGTTGCGGATAGCGAAGTCGAAAACGTTACTCTTAAGAATGGCCGTCGGGCTGCTCGGGCGGTTTGTCCCGTCTGCGGAACCAAAATGTTTAAAATTTTGGGAGCCTGAAGAACGACAGCGTTGAAAAAGCTCGCTCTTGATAGGGGCGGGCTTTTTCGTGTTAAAATTAATTATGGTTGAGAATAAAGTTCTATTTTATGCCACTCTTTTTCTAGCGGGCTTTTCCTTTGTGCTGGTTATTTTTTTAATCCGGTCCTTCTGGCGCTTGTCATCACATTACCAACGCTTGGCGGCGGTTAAAGAAGGCAGCTTGAAGGATATTCTAGATAAGCTATTGGCAAAAATCACCGCTGACGAAAAAGAGATAAGTTTGATTAAGAAGCAACTGGCCGATATTCAGGAAAAGCAGCAGCGGCGGTTCAGCCGAGTGGGGATGATGAAATTTAACCCTTTTAGCGAAACCGGAGGCCAGCAGAGCTTTGCATTGGCGCTGATGAATAATTTAGGCAAAGGATTGGTTTTAACGTCTTTTCATAGTCGGACAGGAACGCGCATATATGCTAAAATTATCCAGGAAAAGATGTCCAAGAAAGGGCAAGCTTTATCAAAAGAAGAAAAATTAGCAGTTAAAAATGCCTTAAAGGAGAAAGAAGAATGAAGCGCAAATTATTTTTATTATTACCTTATTTCGGGAGTTATTTGTTGGCGGCGGGCTTGGCTTTTTGGGGTTTTTCGCATTTTGTTTCTCAAGCAAGCGTAGTCCAACCTTTGGCTGACAACAAAACTGTTAATAAAGGAGTAATCCGGTTTTCCGGTCCCCGCGACCAAGCTTGCCCTTTAAATGGAGAATATTTTACTAAAGCCCAACAGCAAATTTGGCAGAAGAGGCGCCCCCTATTGGTAATGATTGAAAACCATAAGCAAGCCCGGCCTCAATCGGGGCTGTCGAGGGCGGATGTTGTTTACGAGGCGGTAGCGGAGGGGGGTATTACTCGTTTTATGGGAGTGTATTATTGCCGTGCCGCTAAACAAGTGTCACGGACCTATGATGTTGGCCCGGTGCGTTCGGCGCGGACCTATTTTCTCGATTGGGCTTCGGAATACTCCGCCTATCCTCTTTATAATCATGTTGGCGGGGCCAATTGCAGTGCTCCTTCGGGGGGGCGCTGTACCAGTGATCCGCGCGCTCAAGCTTTGGAGCAAATCGATCGTTATGGTTGGCTGTCGCCCAAGCACCATTCCGATATGAACCAATTTGCTTTAA
This sequence comes from Candidatus Shapirobacteria bacterium, assembly GCA_027007615.1. Lineage (GTDB taxonomy): Bacteria > Patescibacteriota > Microgenomatia > UBA12405 > UBA6130 > S016-97. The sequence goes on along the minus strand of JALTFB010000031.1, from coordinate 2,421 downwards.
GGTACCGCCAATGCCGGCGGGAACCGGAGAGAGATGGCCGGTTGCGGGCTACGGAGCACACAATGTATTGCAATACCCGAGCTCTTTGGGATTTGGCGGCAAAACGTAATTTAGCCGGCTGGGATAAAGACTATTTCCGGCCTTGGAAATTCAAGAACGATCAAAAGGCCAACCCTCCGCAAATGAAAAAAGCCAGTTTTTATTTTTGGCCCGGATATAATGCTTATCGGGTAGGTTGGCAGTACGATCCAGCGGCTAATGATTATCGGCGTGAGAATGGCGGCAGCCCGCAAATTGATTTTTCAACAGGCAAACAGCTTACAGCCAAAACAATTGTTTTGCAATTTGTAAAACAAATAGGGCCTGTAGATGGGCATATGCATATGCTTTACGGCACTATCGGCCGAGGCAAGGCGGTTGTCCTGGAAGATGGGCGCATAATCAAGGCTAGTTGGAGGAAGCCGGCCCGGCAAAAGCGTACCATCTTTTATGACAACCGAGGGCAAGAAATTAAATTTAACCGTGGCCAAATTTGGATAGAAGCCTTGCCCATAGGAACAAAGATAAATTATGAATCCTAAAAAAACATTAGCAGCGCTTTTTATTTCAAATACTCGCCGCCAGTTGCTAGCAGAATTTTTTGCCCGCCCCCGAGAGGCCTTTTACATTCGGGAGTTAACAAAGCGGATAAAAGGCAAGATAAATGCCGTTAGGCGCGAACTCCTTAAATTAGAAAAAACCGGGCTATTGCACTCGGAGCAGCGAGGCAATCGCCTTTTCTTTGCCTTGAATTATCGCCATCCTTTGTTTTATCCCCTTTTGTTATTGATGGAACGCAGTTATGGTTTAGGCGGGCAAATTCAGGGCAGGCGCGACCGTTTGGGAAGTATTCGCTTGGTTTTAGCGTCAAACCAGTTCTTAGTCTGGTCGGCGGCGGCCGAGGGCGTCGATCTTATCATAGTGGGAAGAGTTGTCCTTTCGGAATTGGGAAAAATTATTCGCCACGAAGAAAAGCGCCGTGGCAGAGAAATTAATTATGCGGTGATGGATTGGTCGGAATTCCGCCTTCGTTATGGCAATGGCGACCCGTTTTTGGTTAACTTTCTTCTTAGGGGCGTGGCGGTTTTAGTAGGCAATGAAGAATTTATTTTTCGGGATAAATAAACGATGAAAAGGCGAGTTTTTAAGACTGGCCATAGTTTTGCCGTGACTGTTCCGGGCCAGATTGTCCGGGGGTGGAACATTCAGCTTGGGGAAGAGGTGGAGATAAAGGTGGACGACAATAAACAGCGCTTAATTTATTGTTTTCCCAAGCCGCGCCAAATAAGTTTGTTAAATTGGGAAAAGAAATGACTCCTCGCCGGGTTTTGGCTCTTATTATTTTCATAACGGTTGTCGGCTTATTAATTGATTGGCCGGGGCAAATTAACATTGAGAAACGTCTTTTGGGCCGCAATGTAAGCTGGCATTTACAAAAGCCTAATTTAAGTTTTCATCTGGGTTCTTGGCATTTTTCTTTGTCCCAAAAGCTTCGCAAAGGGCTTGACTTGGCCGGCGGTGTCCACTTGGTTTTCCAGGCGCAAATGGATAAAGTGGCGACAGCTGACCGTGCTCGCGCTTGGCAAGCGTTGGAAAGCAATATTCATCGTCGCGTGGATGCTTTTGGGCTTGGCGAAGTTGCCGTCCGGCAAGTAAAAGCAGGCAACAATTACCGGCTTACAATTGACATTCCCGGCAATATTAATCCCCGCCAAGCGGTTGCCTTGATTGGGCAGACGGCCCAATTAAACTTTCGCCTTGAAAGCAAAAAAGCCACCAAGGCGGCATCCCTGCGGCAGCTCTTTGGTAAAGATACCGGCCTGACCGGGGCCTATTTGCAATCGGCCCGGGTAGAGTTTAATAGGCAAACAGGCAAGCCATATATTGCCTTAACTTTCAATAAAGCCGGGGCGGAAAAATTTGCCCAACTTACCAAGGAAAATGTGGGCCGGCGGCTGGCTATTTTTCTGGACAATTTTCTCTTGATGGCGCCGGAAATCAAAGAGCCGATTGCCAATGGCCAGGCGATGATTAGCGGTAATTTTCAGCTTAAAGAAACGCGCCAGATAGTTTCTCAGTTGAACGCCGGCGCTTTACCGGTTCCCTTGCGGTTAATCGAGCAGCAGCGCATTAGCCCCACCTTGGGGAGAGAATCGGTGCGGCGTGCTTTTTTGGCGGGGATAGTCGGAGTAGTCATAGAAAGCCTATTTATGGTTTTAGTTTACGGTTGGCTGGGTTTTTTGGCCCTTTTAGGTTTGGGAATTTACGGCATTCTCAGTTTCATGCTTTATAAAATTATTCCGGTTACTTTAACGATGCCGGGCATTGCCGGTTTCCTTTTGTCGTTGGGCATGGCCGTTGATTCCAACATTCTTATTTTTG
>JALTFB010000030.1 GCA_027007615.1 Candidatus Shapirobacteria bacterium | reverse complement strand
AAAAGCCGTTGGTGGTGAAGAAAACCGGCGGCCGGCACGGGACGGGGACATTTTTGATCAATGACAATGATGACTTGGCGAAGGCCTTTTTGGGGAGGAGAAGGGCTAATTTCATAATTCAAGAATATATCCCCAATGATGGTGATTATCGGCTATTTTTGATTGGCTATCGGGTGGTGGCGGGTTTTAAGCGCCAAGCTAAGGAAGCGAAGTTGGTTTTGAACCAATCGCAGGGGAGTTCGCAGCCGTTGGCGAAAGTGCCGGCGGCAGTGGCCCGAGAAGCGGAAAAGGCGGCCCGAGTTTTGGGGGTGGAGATTGCCGGCGTGGATTTGGTGATTGATGAGTGCCGCCATGCGCCGGTGGTGATTGAGGTGAACCAGGCGCCGGAGTTTCGGATTATGGAAAAGCGCTCCGGTTTGGATATTGGCCGGCTGATTGCCGAGTATCTTAAAGGCAAGAAAAGCGCTTGAGGCTGCCGGTTGGGGTATAATGAGAACAGATGGGGAGAAAAGAAGCGCCGGCGCCAGAGCCGGAAAATAATTCGCGTGAGGTTATTGATAATATAAGATGGCGTATGGCCGGAGATGCAGCCGCAATTTTGATTCTTTCGCTGGTCCCCCGGGTTGTCTTTAAAGATAAAGGGGGATGGCCTTTTGCGGGACCTATATTCGCTCTTCTTCCTTGTTGGGATTTTTGGAAACAGGTAAACCGGGGAGCGGAGATCCTGAAAGAAGAGGGGATATTAAATCCATAGAGCAAATATATTTATTTGCCAAATTTATATAAGAAACCGTTGTTATCGGCCGCCAGACGGCCTTTTCGGCGCCGGCAGCAAAACATACCTCTTTTGCCAAGATCAATTTAACGGCTTGATTTTTATGAGAATACGCCAATAAATAGGCATTATTATAAATTATATCTTATAGTTTTCGGCTCAATTAGCCTATAAGCATAGAGGCTCTTCTTTTGCTTTGTAAATTTAAAAAATATATCTTGAATGCTCGTGGATGCCTCAAAAAAGGCGCTTATTATGTTTTAGGTTAGAAATTACTTGAGTTTGGGAACGAATAGGGGGTAGGATTAAAAGGATGAATAAGTTGTTAGCTTGGACGAAAGAAAAGTGGCACCGCTTGGATGGAAAATTGGAAACTAAACATTGGGGGCAGCATTTTTTGGTTGACGAGAAAGTTCGCAATCAGTTGGTGGAGCAGGTGCCGCTGATGCCGGTGGTGGAGATTGGCCCGGGATTGGGCGCCTTAACGGAGCCATTAGCCCGGCGGGCTTTGCCTATGGCAGCAATCGAAATTGACCGCCGCTTTGAGCCGGTGCTGCAACCCCTCCAGGCAAAATATCCCCACTTGAAAGTTATTTTTGCCAATGCTTTGCGAGTAGACTTTTTTCAGCTAGCCAAGGAAATGGGGAAGGAGCAAATTTGGTTGGCTGGCAACCTGCCCTACCAGCTGTTGGAGCCTTTGTTGTTAAAATTGATCCGCCAGCGGCGGGGAAAGGAAATAGTGGCCGGGGCGACTTTTTTAATCAGCCAACGGTCGGCTTGGGAAATGGTAAAAGATCGGCCGCCGCGGACAAAATTAGGCCTTCTGGCCGCCAGCCTTTTTGACGGTTATTTGGCAAAAGAAAAAATCGGGCGGGAAAGTTTCTGGCCGCAGCCGCGCACCCAATCAGCCATTATTCATCTGGAGCGCCGCGATAAAAGGGCATTGGCCGCCCAGCCGGTTGATTTTATTTGGCGTTATCTTTTCGGCCATCCCCGGGCTAGAGTAGAAAATGCCTTGCGCGAGGCTTTTATTGCTTTGGATTACGCCCGCAGCCAAATGGAAGGTGATAAAAAGATTGCTCATCGGCGAGAGCCTGAAAAATTTCTTACCAAGAATCGCTCCCGGGAGCTGGTCCGCCAATTGAAGCTGCCAGCCAGGCTGGGGGAGTTGCCGGTAGAGCAATTGGGCAATATGGAATTGGAAGATCTCGATCGGGCGCTTTTTGAATTGGTGGATTATAGCTAGGTTGGTTTTGGGGGAGAAGGCGGGGAGTTTGATTGGGAATCAGTATGGCAATAAAAGAGGTCATCCTGATTTTTCCCGACGAATAGTCGGGGAAAGTTCAGGACCTTTAGTATGCGGTGAACCAACAGTAGTAATAAATAAGACACCCCTTGGAGATGCTGAACTTTGCCTGCGGCAAAATCAGTAAAACGAGGCTTTGCTAGATGGGGTAGGTGAGATGGCGCAACGGGTAGGATTGAAAAATTTATGGGCTGGGGTAAAAATGTTTACAATACGCTTTTAAATATCGTTTGCTTGCCGCAAACAATAACGTTACCATCGCCGCCTTATTTAATTATCGGGTAAATGCAATAAATCTCATAGTATTTGCAATAAGCATTTCCTTGTGATATAATCCCGTTATTAAATGAAGAAGAGATTGCTGGTCGCATCAGTAGCCGCGATTATATCAGCAGCCTTTGCCCTGCAGCTGACTCTCCCCGCCCGAGCTTCACAAAGAGACACCGCCGCTCCAAATCGTCCCGGCGCAACTGCCAATTATGATAAGCAAGCAAATAAAATCCAGTTTCGCTGGAGTTGGCGCGGCGATAAGGGCGCCAATCCGGTCGGCTATTGCACCGCCAGGGGGGTTTCCAATCGGGGATTCGCTTGTAATAATATTTTAAATCCGCCTTTTTGGTGGCATATTGTTGACAATAATACCGGCAAAGTTCTCTATAAATCTTACAATAACCAATCGGCTAACAAGAGTTTTAAATGGAATTCGTCCAATGGTACCGCTTTCGCCGTTAGCTGCCAGGGCCGGGCCGGCCATACAATTAGAATAGACGTTAGAGCCCGGGATGCCAACGGCAATATTAATCCCATTGCCGACCACGTAACCGCCAAGGCGAAGTGTCCGGCTGCCGCTCTGCCGGACTTGACGGTAACTAATGCCTGGGCCTGTAAAATTTCCGAAGTTATTGGTGTTGGTATCATTACCGACACTGTAAGACTTAGTTTCACTGTTAAAAACGATAGCGGGGTAGACGTTACAAAAGCTTTTACCGCAAATTTTATAAATCATTCGCAGAATCAGACGTTCATCATCGCTGGATATAATTTTTCTGGATTGGCAGCGGGAAAGGAATCTGGCTTATTGCAAAAGACGATTGAGATATATAGCTATGGTCCCCCTATAAGTATTACTGCTAATGTAGATATTAATAATAGAATTCAAGAATCTGATGAAACGAATAATTACAAGCCTATATCGGTTTACTCACTTAATTGGTGCCCGGGTTCAAAGCCTGAACCGACACCAGTTCCTGTTGCCAAACCTGATTTAACAACATCCAATTTGCAAGCTTGCATAGAGGGCAAAACAGATAACGCCACCAAACTGAGGGTTTCTTATAGGGTAAATAACAATAGTTCAGCAAATGTTAACAATGAATTTTTAGCGGGAATATACACCCAAATGGCAACTTCGCCTGATGGTGGGCCTACCAGCACCTATATTTTCAATAAATTGGCCGCCCATAATTCCGAAACGGCCCGGGCGGTTATAACTTATCCTGCCAGCTTTATCAGCGCCTTTTTATCGCACGTTTGCATTGGCCAGCCGGCGTCTTGTTATGCAAATGATAAATCATGGGCTAATTTGAGCGTTAAGACCGATTACGACAATCGCATTCCGGAATCAAATGATAGTAATAATTGGGCCCAGTTTAAGGGCGACCAAAGTTTAGACTGGTGCCCGGGCTCGAAGCCTGAACCAACGCCGGCGCCGAATTTACCTGATTTAAAAGTAAGCAATGGCTTTGTATGTATTGCTAAGTATGATGCGGCGACTCGAAAAGCTACTACGCGTTATGGATTTACAGTTACAAATAACAGTAACGTTAACATTACTAAACATTTCACGGTAAGAGCAACATTAAAATCGCCAGAAGTCAGTCATTTTGTAGGTGGTGTTTCAAAAGATTGGCAAATTAACGGTCTAGCGGCAAATAAATCTGTTTACAAATATTGGAGCGTGCTAGTTTCTTCACCAGCCCCTCCCAGAAATCCACGTTTTGATTATATAGTAACGGGAGTAGCAGATTTAGGTAACGTTATTAAAGAGTCCAACGAGGGAAACGATTTTGGTTTTTTCGTGTTTAATAAAATTAACTGGTGCCCAGGCAAGGGGCCAAACACAGCGGCTAAGCTCCCGGCGGCTAAAAAGCAGGCTTTGCCGGTAAAAAATTTGGTTAAGAAATATGCAATTTTCGACCCGATTGCCAAACTGGCGAGGGTTATTAAAGTTAGATCAACAGCACCGGCAATTAACTTAGCCAAGCAGAAAGTTAACTTAATTAAAAAGCAAGCTCCGGCAGCGGCCAATCAGGCCAAGCAAAAGGCTAATTCGGTTGAGAAGCAAACGGCCGCCGCGGCTAAAAAACAGACAATCGTTCCCTTAAAGAGCCAGTTGGCCGCCAGCCCGTTCTTGGAGCCGATTAGGAAAATAGTCGAGTTTATCACAGCTGCTATCACTTCCAATAAGGTAACTTTCTCCGACGTCGAGAATTTCCATAAATAAATAACCGGCCTTACCGATAGACATTTCCCCGGCGCTGTGGTTATAATTAATCTAGGTGAAAAGGGGATTGGCAACTATAATTATCGCGGCGGTTTTTCTGGCGGGATTTAGCTGGTGGCCCGGGCCGAAACAGTTGGAAGCGGCTACACAGCCAGATCTAGCAATAATTAGCCTATCTGAATGCGTAACCTATTACAACTCAAATACTCATGAAGGCACGATACGTTATGCCGCTCTTTTTAAAAATATCAGCAATGTAAACGTTACCAATTCGTTTGAGGCAGTTGTGCAAGTAGACGAAGGGAGTGCCGGTATCTTTGTGCTCAGTAAGGCTACCAGAATTAATGGTTTAGCGGCGTATAAATCGTTTTCATTTTGGCAATCATATAATTATCAAGGGAGTGCACCTCCTTTCACTGGATCAGATACCGTAACTGGCAGCATAGATACGAAAAGCGAAATAGTTGAATCTGACGAGAACAATAATTCACATTCTCAATATATAAATGGCACAATCAATTGGTGCCCGGGGTATGGGCCTAGGCCGACGGCTATACCAACACCAACTCCAACTCCAACTCCAACTCCAACACCAACACCAATACCCAACCAGCCCCCGGTGTGCATATCGTTAACGGCCGACCCGAGTTCGGGGCAAATTCCCCTGAGTGTTGCCTTTAGCGGTTCGGGCAGCGATAGCGACGGGACAATTGCCGGCTACCGTTGGGATTTCAACGGCGATGGCAAGTGGGACAAAACCACAACTAGCAGCACGACCAGCAATACCTATAACACGGCCAGTTTATATAGCGCCAAACTTCAAGTTGAAGATAATGATGGCGCTTGGAGCAGCAATACCTGCAGCGCCTCGGTTTGGGTAAAGGATTGGAGTGACAATTGGCTGCAGGTGGCGGGGGGCGGACTATATGCCGGCAATGGCTTGAGCGTCAGTTATATTCCCAGCGGCGATTATTTGATAAAGGACAACAGCCCGATTGCGGCCGGGGCGGCTTGGTCGGGCGGCAATTTTACTTTGGGCGGCAGTTTGAGCGTTAGCGGTTGGAAAATTGGCAATGAGGCGGGCCGGCCGGATTTGGCTTTTTATGATCTCCAATCAATAATCAGCAAGCAGGCGCAGGCTATTAACACGGCCAATTTGCAGCAGGCGCTGGCTAGCGGCATCTACAGCCGCGCGGGCGATTTGACTATTAGCGCCAGCCAAACGGCCAGCCCTTTGGTGGTTTGGGTGGAAGGCGATTTGACCGTCAGTGCCGATGTCAGCCAATTAAACGGCATTTATATCGCTACCGGCTCGATAATTTTTGCTGATAAGAATGGTGACGAAGGGACGGTAACTGTCCAAGGGGGATTGTTAGCGGATGCCGACCAAAGCGGCAGCGGTGATATAATTGTGCGTCGTTATCTTGATGGCAGCAACGCCACTTTGCCGGCGCTGAGCGTTGTTCATGATCCCGGTTTGATTTTCTCTTTGCAGAGCCAATTGTGGAAGCCATCGGTTAGTGTGAGGGAGGTTTTGCCGTGAATAAAAACCGGCAGCGCAAATCATCGGGCCAAGCATTGATCGCCATTATGCTGATTATGGCGGCGGCGTTGACATTGGGTTTGGCGGCGTCGCAGCAGGTAGTGACGGATTTGAAAATTACCCGCCGGCAAGAGGAATCGGCCAAAGCCTACGCGGCGGCGGAAGCGGGGGTGGAAAAGGCATTGGTTGGTGAAAGCGTTAGCCAACCGCTCGATTTGGGCGGGGGAGTAATAACCAGCGTGGAGCAAAAAGTGGTGGGCGGCAATAAGACGGTTATTTGGCCTAACGAGATAAGCAAGGGGCAGGGGATGATTTTTTGGCTGGTGGACCACGATGCAAACGGCAATATTGGCAGCAATTATTTCCAGGGGAATTTGCAAGTATATTGGCGGGCGATTGATGCTAGCGCGCCAAAGCCGGCGATATTGGCGACGCTTTATTACCAGAACGGCAAAGCGGTCCATTATTGGGCTGGTGATGCCGACGCAATTCGCCGCCAGAGCAACAAATTTGGCGTTGCCGAAGAGGGGAGTTTTATTTTGAATGATGACAGCCAAGGTAAAACGGCGACATTCGGTTTTAGGCTGCCGGTGATTAATTTAGCCGGTTATTCCCAACCGATGTTCCTTTGGGTGCGGGTGCTTTACGCTCAAGCGGAACTGGGTTTTCAGGCTAGTGATAATGTGCCGCTGCAGGGGACGGTTTATTTTTCTAGCGGCGAGGTGGCGCCGACGGCGGCGCCGGAAATAGTTAGCCGGCGCTTGCGGGCCTTCAAGACTTACGCTCAGCCGCCGCTGATTTTGCTGGAGCCGCTGACGAGTTTTGGCAGTATCAGCGCGGGGAAATAGGGCGCTAGCGCTTGCGCAACAAACAACAAACAACTGACAACAAACTACCAACCACAGACAACTAACAACAAACAACGGGCCAATCTTGGTTTCAAAATATTCCAATGTCTAATGAATCTCTGTTTCCCTTGCCGGCAAGAAGAGTATTTGGTTACTTAGAGCTTGGAACTTGGAGCTTAGCACCTCGTCATCCTGAGCTCGCCCGCCCCGCCCCTGAGGGCGCGAAGGGGCCTGGGGGTTTCAGGATTTTCAGTGGATGGTGAACCAGCAATGTAGGCAAGACACCCGCTGGAGATGCTGAACCTTGCCTACGGCAAGATCAGCATGACGGATGAAGGTGAAATACGTTGTATGACCGTCATCCTGATTTTTCGACGAAGGCGAAAAGTTCAGGATCTTCAGTATGAGTATGACAACCCCCGGGGTTATCAGGCACAACAACCCCGGGGGTTAATTTGCCCACCCGCTGGAGATACTGAACCCTCAAGCCCCGACACAAGGTCGGGGCAGGGTAAACCAAGATCGGCATGACAATGGAGGGTGGGCCAACATAATAATTACTCTTTTCTTTCTTGACAAAAGGAGCGGAAGCAGTCAAAATGAATAAGATGAAAGGTAAAAACTGGCTCTTGACAAACAGCGGAAAGATGGTCAAAATGAATAAGATGAAAGGTAAAAAAGCCTGCTGGCTATTGTTAGGATTAATGGCAGCCGCGGCATTTAGTATTGGTCGGCCGCAAGAATTGGATTCGGCTAACTTGACCAGCGCTAAAGATACTCTGGAAACTTCGCGGCTTTCTTTTGACGGCAAAAACGCCGAAGCGCTGACAGCGGATTCAACAATCATTAAAATGGCCACCAGCGGGGCGCCGTCAACATCCACGGCCAACCTTTTTCCCGGCGATACGATTGTTTATGTTGGTTCGAGTAATACATATACGGTTAGCCAAATTATTTCCACAACCAGATTTTCGGTTACCACCGGTTTGGCCACAGCCGATACCGATGCCGCTGACGAATTCGTGGTTAAGCGGACGGCTACCCATACGATTTCTTTCACCACCGTTTCGGCTATCGCCAACGGCGCGATTAAGGTTCGGGTCAAGGCGGGAGCGAGCACCAATAATGACGGCAACCCCGACCAGGACGGTTGGGATTTCAACTCCATCGCTGATGGCGATGTCACTTGTCCGGCCGACGTCGCCGGTTATTATGACTTTGTCTCCGGCACGGCGACGGTTTCGGGGGGCACCGGCTGCGCGGCCGGCTATCATTGTTTTGAATGCCGTTATTCAGGGCCGGGCAAGGCTAACCAATCATTGTCAATGACAATTGGCAGCACCACCAAACTGCTTAATCCGGCCCCGGCCAGCGGTCACACCGAGGGTACGGCCGATACTTATTCGGTGATTATTGACAATTTGGATAGCGATGATGTGGCTGTTGACAGCACCACGGTTAAGGTGGCGGCTATCGAGTCGGTGCGGGTTTCAGCGACGGTAGAACCCACTATTGATTTCAGCATTGCCGGATTGTCGGTGGGGACGACGGCTTGCGGGGTAGCGACTGACGTAACAACGACGGCAACTACGGTGCCCCTGGGATCTTTATCAATTGGCAGTTTTACCAACGCCGCCCAACAGCTTGAGGTTTCCACCAACGCCGATAATGGTTATGTGGTAACTACTATTGAGAACGACCAGCTTTCCCGTGTTGACGATTCGACGGTGGAAATTCCCGATACGCCCGGCGATACGTCTACCGCCACCTATGCGGTTTCCGATGAATGGAGTTCAACCAGCACCAAGGGGTTTGGCTTTTCGCTGCAAAATATTGACGCTGCCAGCGTGGCTTTTTATTATAATGAGTCAACACGCACTTTTTCGGCGCGCCAATTCGCCGCCACCACCGATTCTGAATCGCCGCAGACAATTTTTTCTTCAACTACGGTGGCCGATGGTGAGGATGTTTATGCCTGTTACCGGGCCATTGTCGGCGCCACCCAAGAAGCGGGCAATTATTGGAACGTAATTACCTATAGGGCTACGGCCACATTTTAATGAAAAATTGGAAAAGTCGGTTTAACTGGATTTTTTTGTTGGCTTTTTTCCTGCTGCTGGCGGGGCCGGCAAGGGCTCAAGAGCTAACCAAGATAACCGTCAGCCCGCCGCGGCTGGAGGCGCAGGTTAAGCCGGGCCAAGTTTTGCAAAAAGTAATCAAGGTGCACAATGGCGGCGACAGCGAGATGGCTTTACAAGTTAGGATTAGGGATTTTATCGTCAGCGACGATCAGGGCACGCCTTTGCCGGTCAAGGCGAAACTGGCCCGCAAATGGGCGGCTTCAACCTGGGTACAGGCATCGCCGATGAAATTTATTCTCCGTCCCGGGGAGACCAAAAAAGTTGATGTTGCCATCGTGGTTCCCCAAGGCGCCAACCCCGGCGGCCACTACGCGGTGGTTTTTTTCCAGGCGGCGGGGAGCAGTGGCAATAGCGAAACGGCTTCGGCGGTTATGCCCAGCGTAGGCAGCCTATTTTATCTAACGGTCCCGGGACCCGTTAAAGAGAACGCTTTTGTTATCCGTATGGACGCTCCCAAGTTGGTGGAATACGGGCCGGTAAAAATAACCAGCGAAATTGAAAATTTGTCGGATATTCATATTCGGCCGCGGGGGACGATTAGGGTTTACAATTGGTTGGGACGGTTGAATTCCACTATTAAATTAGACGAGAAGAATATTTTTCCGGGCACGGTGCGCCGCTATGATAACACCTGGCAACAGCACTGGGGCTTTGGGAAATACCGAGCCACTTTGACGGCCGGTTACGGCCAACAGGGGCGGGCTTTGGTGGCGACGATTTTCTTTTGGGTGATTCCTTGGCACGTTATTATCGCGGTAATCCTGGGCTTGGTGCTGGTGGGATTGGGGATTTGGTGGTATCGCCGCCGCAATGATAAGGCCGCGGAAGAATATCCGCTAACGCAACAATCAACTACAATAACTGACAACAAACAACCAACAACAAACAACGGGAACTAGGAACTAGGAGCTAGGAAGGATGGGCGATGGTAGATGATAGATGGTGGTAGCTCTCCCTCCCGTCATCCTGATTTTTCCCGACAGTTAGTCTACTTGCCACCCCGTCATCCTGATTTTTCGACGAAGGCGAAAAGTTCAGGATCTTCAATGGATGGTCAAGCCAACAATGTAGGCAAAACACTCCCTGAAGATGCTGAAAAAATTTCAGCATGACGGAAAGAGAAGTTTGGTGAATATCACAAGATCAGCATGACGGATGAAGTTTCTGTTTGGAATTTGAAATTTGGAATTTGTCTGCCCCTACCGAAGGGGGGTTTGTTTCTTGCCTGTCTGCCGATAGGCAGGGTGCTTGTAATTTGGAGCTTGTTTGTTAATGGGAGTTTTATTTTGGCCCTTTTTATATTAGAATAAGAACAAATGGCCCGCAATAATTTTGAGAATATAGAAAGGAAGTGGCAGGCAAGGTGGGAGAAAGAAGGCTGGTATCCGGCTGAAGATTTCGCCAAGGGCAAGAAGAAATTTTACGCCCTGGTGGAATTTCCTTACCCGTCCGGCTCAGGGCTCCATATTGGCCACGCTTTTTCCATGACCGGCGCCGATGTTTACGCCCGTAAGAAGCGGATGGAAGGCTACAATGTCCTTTTCCCGATGGGTTGGGATTCTTTTGGGCTGCCGACGGAAAATTACGCTATTAAAACCGGCATCCATCCCGCCAAAGTAACCGCCAGGAATACGGCTATTTTTCGGCGCCAGATGAAGCGGCTGGCCTTTTCTTTTGATTGGCGCCGGGAAATCGATACCGCCGACCCCGATTACTACCACTGGACGCAGTGGATTTTCCTCCAGCTTTTCAAGCACGGATTGGCTCACAAAGAAAAAATGCCCATCAATTGGTGCCCCTCTTGCAAAACTGGCTTAGCCAATGAAGAAGTAATTGATGGCCATTGCGAGCGCTGCGGCACCCCGGTAGAGCGGCGGGAATTGGACCAGTGGGTAGTTTCCATCACCCGTTATGCCGACCGGCTGCTGGCCGGTTTGGAAACGACCGATTTTGTGGCCAAGGTGAAAGCCGCCCAAATTAATTGGATTGGCAAAAGCATGGGGGCAAAGATAAAATTCCAAATTGCTAATCTGGGGGATTCTCTGGAAGTCTTTACCACCCGACCGGATACGCTTTGGGGGGCCACATTTATGGTAATTGCTCCCGAACATCCTTTAGTGGGGGAAATTCGGAGTAAGGCTAAACTCCCAGCGGCTAAGATTCAAGAAATTGAAGCTTATGTTAATCAGGCGCGGCGGAAGAGCGAGTTGGAACGGACGGAGTTGGAAAAAGAAAAAACGGGCGTTTTTTCCGGCCTTTATGCTCTCAATCCGGCCACTGGCAAGCAAATCCCCATTTGGATTTCTGATTTTGTTTTGGCCTCCTACGGCACCGGGGCGATTATGGCCGTGCCGGCTCATGACGAGCGGGACCATGCTTTTGCCAAAAAATACAGTTTGCCGATTGTGCCGGTAATTCAGCCCAAGCAAAAGTGGGATTTTGACAAAGCTGCCTATACTGATGTTGAACATGGCAGAATGGTTAATTCCGGACCTTTAAATGGTTTGGCGCCGAATGTGGCGATAAAAAAGGCTATTGCTTGGCTGGAAAAGAAGGGGATTGGCAAAAAGGCGGTTTCTTATCACCTGCGCGATTGGATTTTTTCCCGCCAACATTATTGGGGCGAACCCATTCCGATGGTTTATTGCCGGCATTGCGCCCAAAAGGGTATTACCTGGTGGGAGACGCCCGAGGGGAAGAAATTCCTTCAGAAAAATTCTGGGCAACCTGGAATTTGGAACCTGGAACCTGGAACTTCTAGGCGTGGCCTGGCGGGCTGGTTTCCCATAGCCGAGGATAAGTTGCCCCTGAAGCTGCCCGATGTGGAACGCTATCAGCCTACCGATAACGGCGAGTCGCCCTTGGCGGCGGTCAAAAGTTGGACGGAAGCCAAATGTCCGGTTTGCGGCCGGCCGGCCCGGCGGGAAACGGATACGATGCCCAATTGGGCCGGCAGCGATTGGTACTTTTTGGCTTATTTGTTGGCCGGCAAATTGGGAAAGCCCCATGATAAAAATATCTTTGCGGAAAATAAGGACATTTTGCGCTATTGGCTGCCGGTGGATGTCTATATTGGCGGCGACGAGCATAATACCCTTCATTTGCTCTATTCGCGGTTTATTTACCAATTCTTGGGAGATATTGGCGCCGTTCCCAAAGAGCATCCCGAACCATATCACCGGCGAGTTTCCCATGGGGTTATCCTGGCTCCCGACGGCCGGCGGATGAGCAAATCGCGGGGCAACGTGGTCATTCCCGACCGGGTGGCCGACAAGTACGGCGTTGACGCGCTGCGGACCTATTTGATGTTTATGGGGCCGTTTACGGCCACGATGGCTTGGAACGAAAATGCTTTAAGGGGAGTGGAGAGATTTTTGCAGCGTTTTGAAAAATTTGTGATGGGACAGGCAGGTGGCAAGAAAAAACTTTTGGAAAACAAGGAAATGAAGGCGGCCTTGAACGAGTTAATTAAGAAAGTGGGTGGCGATATTGATAATTTTGCTTTTAACACGGCAATTGCCGCCATGATGAAATTCCTTAATTTGGCGATAGAGAAAAATTGGCGGTTGGGAAGAGCAGAGCTGGAGGCGCTGGTAAAGTTGTTGGCGCCGTTTGCTCCTTATTTAAGCGAGGAACTTTGGCACCGCCGCCTAGGCGAGGAAAAAAGCGTCCATTGGGCACCCTGGCCGAAAGCGGACGCCAAATATTTGGGCACGCAAAAGCGGATGATTGCCGTTCAGGTCAACGGAAAGTTGCGGGCAACGCTGGAATTAACGGCCGAAGAAGCCAAGGACCAGGAAAAAGTGGTAGCTTTGGCCAAAAAAGACCCCCGGGTGGCTAAGTATTTGGCCACCGGCCAGTTGAAGAAAACCATTTTTGTCCCCGGCAAGATTGCCAATTTTGTGGTTAAGTAGCTATCCGTCCTATTGTGCCACAATTCCTCTGAGCGAATTTTTATATCCTGACTTCCAAAGGTTGCCTATGTTGTCAACCTTAGAGGTTGCCCAAGTAGGCAACCTCTGGTAAATGGCGAAATCTTAGGTTCAAATTTATACAAAAATAAATGGCAAAATTGTTTGTTGTGAATGGTAGTTGGTAAAGAGGGTATAATGGGGCGTTGTGGATGATGAATTTTTGGACTTTTCCTTGCCGGCTGATAAAGTGGCTCCTTTGCTTTTGGGACAATACCTTTGCCGGCGTTATAACAATGGCCGGGTGGGGAAATATTTGATAACCGAAGTGGAGGCTTATGCTGGCGAGAAAGACAGGGCTTGCCATTCCTGGCACGGGCGGACGGCGCGGACGGAGGTAATGTACGGGCCGCCGGGGCATTGGTATGTTTATTTGGTTTACGGAATGCACCGGATGCTTAATTTGGTAACGGCGCCGGAAGGTGATCCCCAGGCGGTTTTGCTGCGGGGAGTTGAGGGGATTGAGGGGCCGGGGCGGCTGGCAAAAGCTTTGGAAATAGATAAAAGCTTCAATGGCCGGCGGGCCGATAAGGAAAGCGGTCTTTGGATTGAGGCCGGTAAGATAATTCATCCCGATCGCATTCTCCGCCTGCCCCGCGTCGGTGTTGACTATGCCGGGGAATGGAAAGATAAATTGCTTAGGTTTAAGATTTCCGACGATTAGGTTGCAAATTTCAATTTGCCAGCCGGCAAGAGAAACACCGGTGAGTTGCCAAAGGCATCTCCCGGTGTTGAGGAATTGCCGGCGATAGATTGGGTTTTTGGCTTTTCTTAGCATCTCCAAGGGGCGGGTAGGTTAACCCCGGGGGTTGTCGTGCCTGATAACCCTGGGGGTTGTCATACTCATGCTGAAGATCCTGAACTTTTCCCGCTCCGCCAGCCGGCGGACGTCGGGAAAAATCAGGATGACATCTCTACAACGCACTTCACCCTCCATTGTCATGCTGATCTTGCGATGTTCGCCAAACTTCTCCTTCCGTCATGCTGATCTTGCCGTAGGCAAGGTTCAGCATCTCCAGCGGGTGTCTTGTCTACATTGTTGGTTCACCATCCACTGAAGATCCTGAACTTTCCCCGACTATCCGTCGGGAAAAATCAGGATGACGAGGTGAATACCAAGTTCTAAGCTCCAAGCTCTAAGTTCTAATGACTAAATATTCTTCTTGCCGGCAATTCCTCAACACCGGGAGATGCCTTTGGCAACTCACCGGTGTTTCCCTTGCCGGCAAGTTTATTGTTAGTTGTTTCCTAAGGTTGCCAGAAAACCGTGCTATAATGGGCCATAGAAAATGGCGGCTAAAAAGGCGATGGACCCCGTTGAAGAGTTGTTAACGAGGGGAGTGGAGCAAGTTTATCCTTCAAAAGAGGCGTTAGGCAAAGAGCTTCGTTCCGGCCGGCGATTGAAAATATATATGGGAATTGATCCGACCGGCAAATCGCTGCATATCGGCCATGTAGTCCAACTCCACAAGCTGCGCCGCTTCCAAGACCTAGGCCATGAGGTGATTCTTTTGATAGGGGATTTTACCGGCATGATTGGCGATCCCACTGACAAGAAAGCGACGCGGGTTAAGCTGACCCGCGAGCAAGTTTTGGAAAACGCCAAGGATTACCTGGTCCAGGCTGGCAAAATTTTGGACACCGATTCCCTAAAACTGAAATATAACAGTAAATGGCTGTCAAAATTGACGTTTGCGGACGTGGTGGAATTAGCGGCGGAATTGACAGTCCAGCAAATGATCAAGCGGAGCATGTTCCAGGAAAGGATAAAGAGTAATAAGCCGATTGGATTGCATGAATTCCTTTATCCTTTAATGCAGGCTTACGATTCGGTGGCAATGGGGATTGATGTGGAGGTGGGGGGCAGCGACCAAATATTCAATATGCTGGTGGGCGCCGATATGGTCCGCCGCCATTTGGGTAAGCAAAAATATGTTTTGGCCGGTAAGCTGCTGGCTGATAAAGAGGGGGAAAAAGTCGGTAAAACCAGGGGGAAGAAAGAGGAAATCCTTTGGCTGAGCGATAGCCCGTTGGAGATGTTCCAGAAAGTGATGCTTTGGCCTGATGGCATAATTGCTTTGGGCTTTGAGCTTTGCACGCGGGTGCCGATGGAGAAGGTGGCCGCGGTAAAAGAGAAATTGGCCCAAGGGGCGAACCCGTTGGAGATAAAAGAGGACTTGGCGGAGACGATCGTGTCCGAGTTGGCGAATCCTGAAGAGGCAAAAAAGGCGAGGAGAGCTTATAAAAATCATAAGCCTGAAAACGCGCCGGCAGTGGAGATCGCCGCCGGTAAAAACGGGGTTATGGTAACGGATGTTTTGGTAGAAGCGGGTTTGGCTAAGAGTAAAAAAGCGGCCCGGCGCTTGATTCAGCAGGGCGGAGTGAAGATTGATGGCAAGAAAATTGATGATGGAAAAATGGTTTTGCGGAATGATTTCACGGTACAGGTGGGCAAGAAAGCGACTTCGATTCGGCGGGTGAAAATAAAAGCTTAAATCTCAAATTACAAATTCCAAGAAACAAACCCCCCTTCGGTAGGGGCAGGCAAATTCCAATCCGCCTCCGCCGGCTGGCGGATGGCGGACCAAATTCCAAACAGGAACTTAGTCGGTCATGCTGATTCCCCGATGAAATCGGGGGATCAGCATCTTCAACTGGGCGTCCGACTTGCAAATCAACCCCCGGGGTTGTTGTGCCTGACAACCCCGGGGGTTGTCATACTCATACTGAAGATCCTGAACTTTTCGCCTTCGTCGAAAAATCAGGATGACGAATTACAAAGTTCCAAGTTCTAAGTTCTAAGTTCCAAGCTCTAATCTCTAATCCGCCAGCCGGCGGACAGGATGACAAAATATACCGGTAAGCATGAGATGGCGCGTTTTTCTCATCAGTTCTATTTTAGCAGCGCATTACTAGATGTCTTAAGTTGCCTGCTTGGGCAGTTTTTGGGATTGGCAAATGGCTGGTTCTAGGGCCTCGGGCGGATGTCTAGATGATCAGATTTGCGAATCACCGTGGCGTTGGTGCGGGCAAGAATTTCCTTTTCCCATTTTCGAGGCCAATCGGGAGCGGCAATGCTGATTTTATCTTCCAAGCCCAATCCGGCCCGGCGGCGCAAAATCTGGATTTCATGGATAAGCTCTCGCGCCCGGCCTTCCGCCGCCAGTTCAGGGGTAATTCGGGTGTCCAATTTGGCTTCCGGCTGGCCCCGGCCCGGCTTGATTTCAACCTCCTTGACGTTTAGCTCTTGTTTAATTAAGTCAATCAGCTGGGCTTCTTTTTTGAACGTTTGGCTGGCCGGCGGGCAGAAACATTGGAACGTTTTCAACGGCTGGCGCAATTTAATTTGTTTTTTCTTGCGGAGAGCGTGGCCAAGGCTGACGATTTCCCGAACCGCGGCCATTTGCTTTTCCAATTCGGGCTTAATAAGCTCTGCTCGCGCCGCGGGCCAATTTTGAAGGTGGATTGAGCTCTCCGGCGGCCAATCTGTGGGATTTAAAGCCGGCTCCTGGAGGCGGTGGAGGCCCTGCCAAACGGTTTCCGCCAAGAAGGGGATAAAGGGTGTCAAAATAAGGCTCAACTGCTCCAAGGCGTAGTAAAGCGTGTTCAGACAGGCGCGGCGGTCCTTGGCCGAACCCAAAAGGGGATTGGCCCGTTCCCGGCTGCGGCGAATGTACCAATTGGAAAGGTCGCCGATGAATTCTTCAATGGCCGCGGCGGCCTCTTGGTGGCGGTAGCGGTTTATCCGGGCGGCAACGGTTTTTTTAGTTGATTCCAATCGGGAGAGGATCCAGCGGTCCAAGGCCCCCTCGGGCCGGAAGTTTTTTTGGGATTGGAAATCGCTTATCTGGGCGTAGGTTTGGAAAAAGCGGAAACTATTCCAATAGGGGAGCAGGAATTGGCGGCGGACTTCATCGGCAACCCGGTAGCCGAAGTTGAGGTTGAATTCGGGTTTTTGCCGGGCGTAAAGCCAGCGCATGGTATCGACGCCCATTTTCTCGGCGCCGTCGTCAAACCAAATGGCGTTCTTTTTGCTTTTGTGCATTTCCTCGCCCTTTTCGTCGCGGACAAGGGCGTGGCCGAGGAGGGTGAGGTAGGGATTGGTATCTTCCAAAAGGGTGGCCATGGCGATGAGGGAATAGAACCAGTTGCGGAATTGGCCCGGGAAGCACTCCAAGACTAAATCGGCCGGGAACCACTGCCGCCAATATTTTTTGTCGCCCAAATAGCTGACTTTTTTAGTTTTGGGGTCGATCAGGGTGGAAAAAGGAACAATGCCGGCATCAAGCCAGGGGTTGCCAACATCTTTAATGCGGCTCATCGGCCGGCCGCATTTGGGGCATTTAATTTTTACGGCGTCAATCCAGGGGCGGTGGGGGGAGTGGCCGTTAAATTCCGCCCAACCTTTGGCGGCCTGCTTTTCCAATTCTTCGCGGGAGCCGATAACTTCAAAATGGCCGCAATGGGGGCATTCCCAAATGGGCAACGACAAGCCCCAATAGCGCTTTTTGGAAATCATCCAGTCGCCCATATTTTTCAGCCAGTCTAGTTCGCGTTTGAGGCCGAAGTTGGGAATCCAGTGGATTTTCTTGGCGACGGCAATCATCCGTTGGCGCAAAGTTTTGCCGGTGGAGGTTTTCTTGTCCATGGCAATGTACCATTCGTCGACCAAGCGCCAGATGAGTTCGGTGCCGCAGCGCCAGCAAACCGGATAGGGATGGGTGTAGGCTTGGGTGCGGAAAAAGTAGCGCCCGCCATCCTTTTGGCGCAGATAGTTAATGATCAACTCGGGGTGCTTTTTGGCATTTTTGCCGCTAAAAGGGCCATAGCCGGCAATATAGCTACCTTCTTCGTCGACAACCGGAAAGATGACGTCGCTCCAATCCAACTCTTTTTTGACCAACTGGTGGTCTTCGGTGCCGGCGCCGGGGACGATGTGGACCAAGCCGGTGCCTTCTTCTTCGTTAACCAAATCTTTAGAAAGAACCAGGGCATGAAAATGTGGATTCTTGGCCATTTTTTTAATGATTGGCAATTCTTCAAAAGGAGCTTGGTAGTGGCTGATTTTTTCTTGGTCAATCAGCTGCCGGCCGGTGACGACTTTTTCGGGGGTCAGTTTTTGGCCAAAAATAACCGGGATTAACTTTTTGGCGAGCCAATAATGGTTGCCTTGCCAGGTGGCCCGGGCGTATTGGATTTCCGGGTGGGCGGCGACTAGGGTGTCGGCGGGAATTGTCCAGGGAGTGGTTGTCCAAACGAGAAGGAATTCGTTTTTGGCCGCTGGTTGGCCGGAGCGGATAACCGGGAAGCGCATGAAGACTGCCTGGTGAGTCCGCTGCTGGTGACCCCCCTCGCTGATTTCCTGTTGGGAAATGGCTGTCCCGCAGCGGGGGCACCAGGGAACGGCATCGTTGCCCTTGTAAATCAAGCCTTCCTGCCAAGCTTTCTTGAGAAAGTGCCAAATCATGTAGTTGTTTTCCTCGCTCATGGTGTAGTAAGAATTGTCCCAATCCATGAAATAGCCGAGGCGGATTGATTGCTGGGTTTGAATTTGCGAATATTTGCGGACCCGGGCTTTGCAGTCCTTGACGAATTTGCCAATGCCATATTTTTCGATGTCTTTTTTGCTCCGGAAGCCTTTTTCTTTTTCAACTTCAACCTCAACCCATAATCCCTGGCAATCAAAGCCGTTTTGGAACCGTTGGCGGTAACCTTGCATATTCTTGTAACGCTGGTAGATATCTTTCAAGGTGCGTCCCCAAGCATGATGGACGCCCATGGGGTTGTTGGCGGTGATGGGGCCGTCAAGAAAAGAAAAGCGCTTTTTGGACTTGTTGTTGCGGTGGAGGTACTTTTGGACGACGCCTTTTTGGTACCACCAGTCCAGGAGCCGGTGCTCGTTGGCGATGAAGTCAAACGGCTGTTTTTGGTTAGCGGATTTTTTTCCGGCCATTTGTTCTTATTCTAATATAAAAAGGGCTAAAATGAAACTCCCCTTAACGAACAAGCTCCAAATTACAAGCACCAAGAAACAAACAAATCACAATTTCCCAAATTTTAAAACTCTAAGCTTCAATCCGCCGGCAAGGGAAACACCGGTGAGTTGCCAAAGGCATCTCCCGGTGTTGAGGAATTGCCGGCAATAAATCATAACGAGTAGCCAGGCACAAAAGTGTTTAATTATCCCCCAAGGTCCCGACGTTACGTCGGGACGGGGCAGGCCCGAGGTTGCCTACCTCGGCATCTCCTGGAGTTGACAACATAATCTCTTTCCGTCATGCTGATCTTGCCGTAGGCAAGGTTCAGCATCTCCAGCGGGTGTCTTGCCTACATTGTTGGTTCACCATCCACTGAAGATCCTGAACTTTTCGCTCCGCCAGCCGGCGGACGTCGGGAAAAATCAGGATGACATCTTCCTTTACGTCATGCTGAGTTTAGCTCAGCATCTTCAGGGAGTGTTTTACCTACATTGTTGGCTCAACCATCCACTGAAGATCCTGAAACGAGTTCAGGATGACGGGGTGGCAGGTAGACTAACTGTCGGGAAAAATCAGGATGGTGATTATTCACGGGAATATTTTTTGGCCAAAAAAAAGCCTGAAGAGAGATAAGAAGAAAAAAAGAAAGGAGTGTATTGCTACACTAATGTTGCCATTGGCAACAATTCTCTTTTTTCTTCTACCTCCTTCAGGCTTTTCTTGCACTAATCGTCTTCTCTCTCAAGAGGCTTTTCGTCATCACCATAGCAGAAATTTTGCCATTTTGGCGAAAAAAGCCCACAGATGGCACACGCACCTATCAAGAAGACAATTCCGAAAAATACAAAAATCACCGCTCCCTGAACCAAATGGGGCAACTCAGTCCATGCCATCGTCCTCTCCTTTTCTTTTTTCAAAAAAACTTTAGCCACCCCCGATTGGATAGCTCCCTAAACATTATTTAACCGATCAGTTGATTAACGGATTAGCCAATAATGTTCAAAGAGCTATCCACTCGGGTAGCTAGGGAGAAAGGAGAGAGAGAAAGGGAAACAAGATATGTTGTAAAAGTGCAAGAAAATTATTATTAATTAGCAGAAATAGTAATAAGAAGAATTAATAATTAATCCAGCTCTTTGGATTCTCTTCTTTATTACTCTCCTAATTAATAAGCAAGTATAGCACCGTTAAGACTCATTGTCAATAGTTATGGGATAGGTTAACATCTTTTTGGCAAACCGTGCTAGAATTGATAAGTAAACAATTTTTTATAAAAAATGATTGATGATATAGATGCAGTAGAAAGCAATTGGAGGTCGCGAGGCTATGGTTTTCCGAAAGAAGAAAACCAAGTGATCGAGGTAAGAAAAATTCCCGGTGAGCGAAGCGGCACAGACGTCGAACACGGCCGGAAAACTTGGACTCCCGAACAAACCGCCCGCGATTTTTACCAGAACCATTCCGATGCTAATTTGGACCGCTGGATTGAGGAATCCGTGGGGCGCATAGTTAACCTGGAAGAGTTAGATGACCGCCAAACAAAAGAGTTGGAGAGATTTGGGAATATGCTTCTTATGTATAAGAAATACCTTGAGAGTCCGGCAACGGAAGAAGGGAAAAGCCGAGAACCCGATCCCGAAGAAACCAGGGAAGCATTTAATTATTATTGCCGGACTTTGCCTATAAAAGAGGGGTATCGCCGGGGAGAAGGCGATGTGGATATGGATAAGATAAAAGAAGCCGTTGCCCCCAAAATTCCTCCGCCCCAAATCCGTTATAGAGTTTTTGACCGTTTGACGGGCAAAAGGCGGTGGGTTGATTTAGAGCATTTTTCTTTACCGGAATATAGAGAAAAGACTTTTCCCCAAAAAACCTCTTTAGAGTCGGATTTTAGATACCAGATTGTAGGGGTGGAAATGAGCGATCGGGGTTCGGGTTTTGATCCCAAATTAGATTGGTATTATAAGAGCACTAAGCGGCGCCCCTCTATGGCAGGACAATATGGCGAGGGCTTGAAATTAAATATGGCCAGCGTTTTGAGAAATGGCGGGCAAATACAGCAAAAATCATTTTATCGGGCCGAAGATGGGCATATCCGAGCCTGGAAGCAAAGGCCGACCGTAGATAAAAGAGGCAACGTGAGGTTGAAAGGCGTGGAGGTGGATATCTCTCAGGCGACTGTTGCCCAAAAAAATAATTTGGGATCAAGCACGCGTATAGAATTTGATAGAGCTACTTCTGAATTTCGAGAAAAATTTGTCGGAACAATGGATCCGCGACTTGATGAGGGATTGGGTGAGAATTTTTTGGCGTATTCCTCTCGTAAGTATTATTATCCGCCCCCGGCGCTGGGGGCGGAATTAGCGGGAATCGGGGAAGATTCCCATTCCCAATATGTCCAGGGAATTAAAGTGGGCGAAGTAGAGGAATTAGGTTTTTCCTATGATTTGCCGAAAGCCGCTCTGGCAGGAAGGGACAGAAAAGCTTTAAATTCTGAAGCGGCGGATAAAATTATTAAGAGAACTTGGTTGCGCACTAATTCTCCTCGCCTCCTTAGAAAACTAGCGGAGGGGACTTTCTCTATCTTTAGAGGGTTTTCTCTTGCGGCTGCTGAGGAAGGGGCGGTAGAGGAATTACTCGAATATTCCTCGTTATCTTCGGACAGCCAAATTAGCAGAACGGCGGTGGCCCTTATAAAGGTTCTTCCCTCAGCCATAGGAGTGGAAACCGGAAGGGTGAATGTAATTGCTTATAAGTATATGGGAAACAATCCATTATTAGAGCACTTGAGAGACGCCGGTGCCAATATTATTCGCAGCAGGATGGTTTTGTCACCCGATGCTTGCCGTAAGATAAGTGAATTCCACGGTAATAAATTTGAGCTCTACTCGCTGAATTATGCTGGAGAAAACCCCGACCTCCAAGACCGTTATGCCACGGCGGAAGTAGAAAACACCGAAGAAATTCGCCCTCTTTATAAGAATGCTTTGCAAGAATTGAAGAGAATGTATAAAGCGGCTAACCTTTCGGAGGGAAAATTTAATTTGGACCCGTCGCAATATTTGCGCGCTTCTAACGGGAAAGATCCTTTAAGCTTAAGATTTAATTCTCGAACCCATAAATTTTTCTTGGCTGTTGAGGCGGCAACAATTAAGAAAGATTTAGAGTGGGGTTATCCGCCATTGAGGAGAAAGCGTTGGCAAAGGCAGATGGAGGTTTATCTGCTCGCCGCCCGGGATCAAGAGAGGGAGCTTTTTGATCAGACGGCGGTTCTAATAAGCAGCCAAAGAAAGGCCCAGAAACTTCTCGCAGCCACTTTGCCCGAAGGTGCAGAGAATTTTCAGGCGGCTGAGGCGATGCCGGCGCTTCCCCGTTCCCGGGAAAGTTTGCTGGCGCGGAGCAAACAAGAAGCACGCTCTTTAGCTTTGGATGAAAAAGCCACCCTTTATTATGACGCAGCCACGACGCTTGAGCTTTTTCATTATAGTTTAAAAATGGAAGAGTTCGTTGATCGCTTGCCCGATTTGCCGGAAATGTATAGGACCGCAATATACGAGGCTCTCCTTGGGAGAGTGATTGTCCACTCGTCAAAAAGCGATGAGGAAGTGATAATTTTTCGCCCCCAGGACGAAACTTACCGCCCCGGCCAAATTCCCAGCGGCCGGCTGTCGGTTATCAGGCAGCCTTTGAAAAAGCTTGCCACCGGCTATAAATTCCAAGGAAAAGATATTTACAGCGCCGGCGGTTTTCTTTTTGTCCCCCAATACTTCCCTCCGAATGCCACTATTAAAATTGGTAAGGAGAAGTTTGTCCGCTACCGCGACAGGGTGATAAGAGTTGAGAAAAACGGCGCGCCGGATTTTAGCGATTATGATTTTACTTATTGGAGAAGTGGGATAAGGATAGAGAATAATTGCTTGGTTTCTCCACTAATTGGCACAGCGACAAAATCAGCCGTTAGAGTTTTTCAGGAAAGACTTTCTGAAGCAGAGATCACTTTACCGATATCTTCAGAAAGTCCCCAAATGGAGAAGCCAGGGGGAATAATTAAAACGCCTTTGCCCGTTGATTATGGGGCCGGGAAGTGGGATGATCCTGTTCATGTCTTTGAAGATATCGTTCAGAACCATAGGGATGCCGCCTTTGGCAGCAACGGCAAAGTCGAACTTTACTACGAAGTTCGCCAAGGCAGGAAGCGCCGTTGGGTGCGGGAAGAAAAGCTTACCGCCGAAGACCAAATTGTAGGCTTTAAAATAACCGACAATGGTGATGGTTATTCTCCCGATGGATTGGGAATAATGGGCCGGACGAGTAAAAGCAACAATCCCTTTTTTGCCGGCAAATACGGTGAAGGGCAGAAATTAATCGCGGCGGCAGCAGCTAGAAATGGTCTAGAGCTTAGCTTTTCGTCTCAAGCGGAATATCAGGGCCAGCCGCGCCGTTGGACTGCCCAAGTCGGGAAAATAAGAGAGACGTTTATCGATAAAGGCAAGCAGGTTGACGACCAAAGAGTTGTTTTTGATTTGCAAAGCGAGAAGGTCGGGAGATGGCAATCCGGTCCGGTTTCGGCTACGATTTTGCGGCTGCCGGATGGCGGTGATCTGGAAAGTGAAGAGTGGCAGCGATGGCTAAAGGCTTTTGACTCCCGCCGTAAAGATAAAAACGGCCGCGGCGGCTTAAGCCGGTATATCCTCTCCTTAAGAAAAAAAGAAGAAAACAACAGCATAGCTATTGGCCCTATTGAAGTTCTCCCTAACGAACCGGGGGCGGTTTATGAAAACGGGCTTTTTGTGGATAAAGTTCCCTGGTTGGAATTTGGTTATAATTTCCCCGACGTAACCGACAGCCGTGACCGCGACCATCCCGATGAAGAAAAGGTGAAAAAATATCTGGGTTATATTGTGGAGCATTGCCGCGGCGATGAATACCCGCGCCTAGTTCTCCATGCTATCAAGGAAAACCCGAATTTTTTAAGGATGGCTCAGGGGATCATTCCCTCATTTTCCAAGAAAGATTTGAATTTGGGAAATTTACCTTCTTCTGGCCAGCGTTTAGGGGATATTTCTCGGGCCGCCAGTTCTCCTTGGTGGCGCGAGGCGTATTGGCAAGAAATTGGCGATTATTTTATTCATTCGCAAGGAAATATAATGAGGTCAATTGCGTCGATCGATAGGGGGTTAAAATCTCAAGAAGCTTCGGGCGATTATAGGCGGCAGTTGGAAGAAGAGAGGAATAGTAAGATTTTTGTTTTTAGCAATGTTGAGCATCTTAGCGGCCATCTCTTGGAAGTTCCTCCCAATCGTTATTATGACTGGGCGGCTTTGCTCCCCACCGCCGAGGAATATGTAAAAAAACTTTCTGATAAAAGGATTTCTGCTCCCCGTGATGTTGCTCGCCAGCTGGCGGAAGTAGCCGCTGCCAGCGCCCGTTCCATCAGAGAGACGTTAAACTTCTTAAAGAATACAGACCCTCTTTTTCTGAGAAATGCCTTTCCAAAGCCGGAAGATAGGGAAAGCGTAGAGAAGAGGCTGCGTTTTTGGGGGAATTCCAAACAGATCACGGCCGAAAATGCGCTTTTTATTTCTCCGGTAGAAGTTGGCTATAATGGCCTGCACACAAAAGGGCGTATTGGCATTAACGAGGGCATATTAAGCCAGCCGAGAAAATTAGCCGTTACCATGGACCATGAGTTAATTCACGCCATTTTTGGCTTTAAAGATTACACTCCCGAATTTGTAACCATTTTATTGTCTATGGCTAGGGCCAATATCCGCCGCAAAACTGCCAGCAAGAGCTAAAATTCCAGTCCGTTGGCCGGCAATTCCTCAACACCGGGAGAGGCCAGACAATAACTAACAACAACCAACAAACAACAAACAACGGGCCAATCTTGGTTTCAAAATATTCCAATGTTTAATGAATTTCTGTTTCCCTTGCCGGCGATAAATCATGGTAATATCAATATTTGTTTAGTGTTTGGAAATTTGTGATTTGAGAATTGGGATTTAAAGTTTGGCCGGTTGTTTAAAACAGGAAAATATTTTTTATGTTATACTCTGTTGTTATTGGTTTTCTCGGCCGGCTTGGTAAGTTGACTGCTCAGTTTCCTGACAGTTTTTCCTCCAGTAAGGCAGAGATTGAGAAAGGAGGGGAAAAAAATGGCTACAATCCGCTTATACGTAGGCAATCTCGCTTGGGGTGTAACTTCGGATGACCTTGGCGCTAAATTCGCCACCGTTGGTAAAGTAGTTTCTGCTCAAGTAGTTACCGACCGTTATTCAGGGCGTTCGCGCGGCTTCGCTTTTGTCGAAATGGAATCACAAGAAGACGCCGACAAAGCAATTAAAGCTTTGAACGGGCAAGATTTACAAGGTCGACCAATGGTCGTCAATGTCGCCCGTCCCCGTGAGGAACGGTCCGATCGGTCACAGCAACCACAGCATTAATTATTGAATGTGAGTGGAAGTGGATAAACAGCCCGTTTTTTAGCGGGCTGTTTTTTGGTAAGATTCGGCATTATAGGAATTTTTGAGCCCAGGGGCGGATTTGAACCGCCGACCTTTCCCTTACCAAGGGAGTGCTCTGCCAACTGAGCTACCTGGGCCTGGAGCCTAGGGTGGGGCTCGAACCCACAACCTGCCCCTTACAAGGGGGCTGCTCTGCCAATTGAGCCACCTAGGCGGACTGGCAAACAGGGCAGGTCCGCCAGGACTCGAACCTGGAACGACGGTTTTGGAGACCGCTATGATGCCATTTCACCACGGACCTACAATAAATTATAACAGACAACTGACAACAAACAACTAACAACAGGCCGGCAAGGGAAACACCGGTGAGTTGCCAAGGGCATCTCCCGGTGTTGAGGAATTGCCGGCAAGAAGAGTATTTAGTCATTAGAGCTTGGAGCTTGGAACTTGGTATTCACCCCGTCATCCTGAACTTGCCCGCCCCACCCCTGAGGGTGCGAAGGGGCCTGGGGGACTCAACATCCTTAGCTGGTTGGGCA
Organism: Candidatus Shapirobacteria bacterium; assembly: GCA_027007615.1. Taxonomy (GTDB): domain Bacteria; phylum Patescibacteriota; class Microgenomatia; order UBA12405; family UBA6130; genus S016-97. Next base: position 930 of record JALTFB010000030.1, on the reverse strand, counting down.
GTCACTTTTGTTGTTGGTTCACCACCCACTGAAGATCCTGAACTTTTTGACTTCGTCAAAAAATCAGGATGACGAGATGTTGATAACTACTAGTAGAGGGTGTTCATATTCATTTGAAACTCAACATCTAGGAGCTAGGTCATTGGAGCTTGTAACTTAGAACTTGGATCATAGATCATGGATTATAGATGATAGAAAAAAATCCACCATCTACTAGCGTTTTGAAATTTGGAAATTGTAATTTGAGATTTGTTTGGAAATTGTAATTTGGAATTTGGTTATTCTTTAGGGGTTGTTCTATTTTTATCACTTCTGATGTTTTAATTGGGGGTTGACAACACTATGTGTAGAGGTTAAATTGGGGACGGTACGCTAGTTATGGTGTTATAAATGATTTGTCCATATTGTGGCTATAACCAGAGCACGGTTCTAGAGTCCCGGGATACCGAGGAGGGGCGGGTAACCCGGCGGCGGCGCGAATGCCAACGTTGCCATAAGCGTTTTACCACCTACGAAAGGATAGGCAATATTGACTTGAAAGTAATCAAAAAAGACGGCCGGAGCGAATTGTTTGATCCCCAAAAAATAATTCGCGGTGTCCGCAAGGCTTGTTGGAAACGGCCGGTGGAAGATGGGAACATCCAAGAAATTGCCGATGAAATTGAAATGAAACTGCTTAACCGCAAAAAAACAGCCGTTCCTTCGCGCGATATCGGCCGGATGATTATGAACCGGCTGCGCAAGATTGACAAAATCGCTTACTTGCGTTTCGCCAGCGTTTATTTGGATATGGAAAGCGTTGCCGATTTTGAAAATGTCCTTAAGGAGGTCAAATGACTAAAATCAAGCATGACGCGCCCAAATCTTGGCCGCGGGGGGAGTGGAGCAAGCAGGCGATAAAAGTCTTGCGGGAACGTTATCTTTGGAAAA
>JALTFB010000029.1 GCA_027007615.1 Candidatus Shapirobacteria bacterium | reverse complement strand
TTTTAGTTTTGTTCTTTATCTCTTTTTTAGGTGGAAGGGCGGTAAAGAAATCAGCTGTAAATTTTGTCCTCCAGCATGCACTAGAAGATGAGCAGTTTTTCAACTTTGTGCTTAAGAATAAGATTTTAATAATTAAACCTAATTTAAGGGCAAAACAAACGTCAAAACAGTCTAAATAATGGAGCTAACTATTTGCTTGATCATTTCGATAATTTTATGTTGTCAACTCCAGGAGCTGCCGAGGTAGGCAACCTCGGGATAACAACGGCATTTTAGATTACAGAGATAGTATTGCCAATGAGCGGACGGGACGTTTTTAGTTTGTTTTAAATGTTAGAATATTAGCCGTTTTTTAGCTCTCCGGCGGCGGGACCCTAGGCACAAAAGTGTCGCAAAATCCCCCCCTAAAGGTCGGGGCAGGCCCCCTTTTGGTAGGGGTAAACCCGAGGTGTCCCGACGTAACGTCGGGATGCATTGCACCTCCAGGTTTAGAATATCGGAGTATTAGGTAATCAGGAAAAAGAGAATCAGAGATCAGGATAACAGAGAGAGTTAACCTGGTATCCTGATATTCTAATATCCCTTCCCTGATGTCCTGATATTCTGATATCCTTTCCCCGATATCCCGATACCCTGATTCCCTAAAGTTGGAAAATGCCTCCGAGGTGTAATTCCCTCCGCCAGCTGGCGGAGCACCTCGGGAAATTGTGGATGCACCACATAATAACCATCCGCAGTATTCGAGCTGGCAACGGGGAATCCGCTCGCATTCCGGCAGGCGAATTCAGATTGGCGTCCGACCGTAAATAATCACTTCCGTCCCCGGATTGTTATCGCCAGCGAGAACGCTCGACCTCCCCCGCAGATCCGGCCGGGCCCATTGATAAAGAAGGGCCGCCTCCTCCGTTTTCATGTTGATGCAGCCGTGGGACATCGGATGGCCAAAATTGTGATGCCAATAGGTGCCGTGAATTCCGTAGCCCTCCCACTTGGGATGATCCCGATTGTAAAGATACATTACATAGGGAACGTTGGGCAAGTAATAGTAAGTATGCAAAATTTTCGCACCGCCCTTCATTAGACAATAGCGCAGTTTTACCCAAATCCGGAAATTGCCGGTGGGGGGTGTAATGCCACTTGCCGGTGGAAACCAAGAAATTGTAAACCAGCCGCCGACCTTCAAAAGCGTAAAGACGCTGATGGGTCAAATCGACTTCTATCCTCTTGGGGGCGCTTGTTTGGCCTAAAACCCGCGGCGCTTCTTTATTTTCCTCAGCTAGAAATCCGGGCAGGCTCAAGCGCCGATTGTTAAAAACCGCAAATTTAGCGGCGGGATCAAATTTGCCGCTAAGGAGCCCTGGATTAATTCTCCCTGGCCCGGCATGTTTTCCCGCTATCCACAAAATCGCCAACAAACCGCTCGCCGCCAGAAAAGCCGCTCCCCACGTCTTCATTTAATCCAGTTTAACAAAATCGGCCTCTCTTGCCAATATTTTTGTTTTACTTGGCAACTTTGATTATTTCTCCAGGCACAAAAGTGTCGCAAAATCCCGAGGTGCGTAGTGCATTGCACCTCCGAGGTGCAAGTGTACCTGCACCTCGGGAAATTGTGGATATGCCACATACTAAATCCCTCAATAACAAGCAGCAAATTTCAAATTACAATTTCCAAACAAATCACAATTTCCCAAACGTTTGGAACTAGGAACTAGGAGCTAGGAAAAAAATTCCAAATCCCAAGCACCAAGAAACAAACAAATCACAATTTCCCAAATTTCAAAAATTCAAAACGTTTGAAGCTAGGAACTAGGTCCATCATCCATCATCTATCATTCTTCTAAGCTCTAGGTTCTAATGACTAAATATTATTTGTTTAGAGTTTAGTCCGCCAGCCGGCGGATTCGGATTTAAAGTTCTTTCTGCTCCCCCATTGCATATCTAACGATTTTTTCCTATCATATAGCTATGGTTAGCCAACAAATTCACCAGGCCCTGGCGGCCGCGGCCGCTTCATTGGGTCTCAACTCCCCCATCAATCTGGCCCATCCCGAAAATCCCGCCCACGGCGATTATGCCAGCAATTTAGCCCTCGTCAGCTTCAAGCAATTGGCGAAACAGCGCCCCGAGCTGAAATCGCCGCTCGACTTGGCGCAACTCCTAGCCATTAAATTATCGGGTATCGAAGGCGTTGCTAAAGTCAGCGCTGCGGCCCCCGGTTTTGTCAATTTCCATCTCGACAACCGCCTGCTTTGGCAAGCGGCTAATCAAGCCGTGCGCGAAAAAGAGCGATTTGGCCAAGCTCTCCCTCAAACCGGCAAGACTGTCATGGTTGAATTTTCCCAAGCTAATACCCATAAGCTTTTCCATATCGGCCATTTGCGCGGCACCATCAGCGGTGAAGCCATCGCCCGCCTCCTTGGCGCCGCCGGCTATAAAGTCATCCGCGCCAATTACCAAGGCGACCTCGGCCCCCATGTCGCCAAAGCTCTCTGGGGCTGGCGGCAACTTGGCTATTCCCCAGAACAGCCTCCCTCCAAACGGATGGCTCTCCTTGGCCAAGCTTATGCCAAAGGCAGCCAAGCCTACGAGGACAACCCCCAGGCCCGAGCGGCCATCCAAAAATTGAACCGGCAAATCTACCGCCAAGACCCCTCTGTCAACAAACTTTGGCAGCAAACCCGCCAGTGGAGCTTGGATTATTTCGCCAAAATTTACCGGCGGCTGGGCGTTAATTTTGACCGGCTTTATTTTGAAAGCGAAGTTTGGCAGCGGGGGCGGGAAATTGTCAAGGCAAATATTGGCAAAATTTTCCAAAAAAGCCGCGGGGCGGTTATTTTTCCCGGGGAGAAATACGGGCTGCACACCCGGGTATTCTTGACCAAAGACGGTTGGCCGACGTACGAGGCCAAGGATTTGGGGCTGGCTGAGTTGCAATTAAAAGAGCACCAACCGGAACGGATTGTCCACGTTGTCAGCAGCGAACAACGGGAGTATTTCCAGG
>JALTFB010000028.1 GCA_027007615.1 Candidatus Shapirobacteria bacterium | reverse complement strand
GGTTTACCGACATTTTGGATGTGACCGTTATTAAATCGGAAAAGTTTAAAAAGAGCCGAGACACCGCTTTTGTCAAATTTTTAACTAAGAGCTGGAACAATGGCGAGGCGGAGATTCATTATTATGAAGGCACCTGGCAAACGGTTTTGGAAGGCGGAGTTTATAAAATGCTTAAGTCTAATATTAAAGAGGTGCACAATCCCAGTTGGGAATGGTTTTACCAGTAAATAAGGATAGGGCGACTTTGATTGCGGGCTGCCGATTTGAAAACGGCCGGGCAGGAGATGAAAGGGGCGGAGACTGTTTCTCCCGACTACATCGGGATTGCTACAAAGTAATTTTAAGATCAAGTTTTGAATTCTTCCAGAAGATACTCCACGTTATACTGACTAAAATAATCATCTGTTATTCCTTCCTCAGTTCTAAACTGGACAAAAGCACGTAAATGACTATCAAAAAACTCTTTCCCTTCTGTCATAATTTCTTCTGCTCTCTCATTTGGAGTTAGAAAGCGTCCAACGCTTGTCCAATTTCTAGACGCAGGGTTTGTTGCTAAGTTCTCTAAACCTTGAAAACCAACCTTGACCCATAATAAAGCTTCAAATGCTTCTATACAGGCTTTTTCACACCATTTTTTAAATTCTTTTTCAGAATATTCACTTCTAAACTTGTTTAACATTTTTACAGTGTTTCCAGCAAATCTTACAGAAGAGTCGACCCTTGAATAAGGAAAAATTATCCTTCCTCCCGTTTCAATAGGTTCACTGGAAAAGATCTGCCACACTAAATCGTGGGGGATGATTTCACTAATTCTCTCTACTACTGGAGCAAGTTCCTGTCTAATCTCTATCTTAGCACTCAAACCTTCTCGAGGTAAATAGGAATGTAAATCTGTTTCTTTCATATATACATTAAAAAAATTATATCACAAATAGGCCAATCTGATCCCACCGTCTAAGTTCTATTTGCAAACGCAACACAGCCGCTAGAATGTAGGTATTTAGAAAAACAGAGGAAGCTTTTACGTGTGCTCGTCCCTAATCATAAATACTCAGGTTTGTTGAGAAAATTTCAACGTTATATTGCAAGGGTAGACCTTTTTATGGGCTTGACTTGGCGCGTTATAATATTGGTCAAATGGCGTTGATTAGCGTGGAAGAATTACTACCTACAAGCAAATGTCTCTTCACTGCGAGTGGAGCGGTATGCTAAAATGCTCCCCGATGATATACCTCCGATTGATTATATAGAAGATGATAATGGACAAAAATATATTGTTGATGGAAATCATCGTTTTTTTGCTGCACTTAAACGAGGTGATAGTGAGATCTTGGCTGAGAGATTTGATATTCTCGGAGAAGAAGAAAAGCACGAATTATTAAATCTTTTCACAAAATAATCAATGTGAAAAAATTTAAAGGCAACTTCGGCTGGGAATGGTTTTATCAGTAAATAAGGATAGGGGGCCAGCAATTTGAAAACGGCGGGGGTGAAGATGATATAATTATTTTGTATGGCAGAAAATAAAAAAAGGCTAGTTGTTTATGCTTTTATCGATAGCCAGAACTTAAATCTCGGCGTGAAAAATAACATTATAAGAAAAGGCAAAAGAGTCTATACTGGCTGGAAATTGGACTTTAAAAAGTTTTATGTTTATTTAAGAGATAAATATAAAGTAAAGAAAGCCTATTTGTTTATTGGAATGAAACCGGGAAACGAAAGTCTATATAAATTTCTACAGGAAAGCGGTTATATTTTAATCTTCAAACCTACTTTGAAAATAATAAAAGATGGGGTGGATACAGTTAAAGGTAATGTGGACGCTGAGTTGGTCTTGCATACAATGATAGAGTATCCCAATTATGACAAAGCAATTATTGCTTCAGGAGATGGAGATTTTTATTGTCTAGTAGAGTACTTAGAAAAACAAAATAAATTGGCTCGCCTGCTTATTCCTAACCGGAAAGCCTATTCATATTTATTATGGAAATATCGCCGGTATATGGATTTTGTCAATGTTTTAAAAGGGAAGTTGGAATATAAAAAGAGTAAAAAAAAGAAAGGGGTGTTGCTTTAAGGACGAAACCTTAAAGTCTTTCCCCCTTCGTGATGCTTATAATATAGCAACATTATGCATTTCTGTCAAATTCCCCAAAACACAGTAAGGATTGCGAGTATTGCGCTGATTTGAAAACGGCCGGGCCGGAGATGATATAATTATTTATGGCCGATATTTATTTATCCCACGAAAAGCCAGAAAAAAAGGAAATTACCAAGACAGCTAAGAGAATCGAGCCGGCGGTTAAGCCCTCTATGGCGACTAAAGAGCCGAAGCTTATGGCTAAACCTCTGGCGGCGGCAAAAGCCGCCAAAATTAAAGAAAAAAGGGAACAAAAAAGCATTAACGAGCTTATCGGCCGCGGCCACCGTCTGCCGCTTGGCGCTTTTGTGGCCCGCCCCAGAAATATGAATTTTGAGAGCCAGGGCCGGGAGGAAAAAATAATCCTGCTTTTACGGCGCCATTGGATTACCAATATGCGCTGGATTTTTTCCGCCATTGGCCTGGCCCTTGCCCCCTTGTTATTAACGGTTTTTCCCCTTTTAGGCAGCTTTCCGCCCCGTTTGCAGGCCGCGGCGCTGATGCTTTGGTACCTCTTGGTCCTAGCCTTTACAATCCAACAATTGCTTTCTTGGTTTTTCAACGTGGGCATCGTCACCAATAAGCGGGTGGTGGATATCGATTTCTTCAACTTGATCCATAAGCGAATTAGCGATGCCGAATTAGACAGGGTTCAGGATGTTACTTTTACCGTTAGCGGGATTTTGCGGACAATGTTTAATTTTGGCACCGTTTTTATCCAAACCGCCGCCGAGAAGCCGGAGCTCAGTTTTGAAGATGTGCCCAATCCCAGCCTGGTTACCAAAGTGTTAGAAAAAATCGTTAGGATGAAAAAACAATGAACGGCGGAACTATTGATTGGAATAAAATAGCCGTGTTCCTAATACATTTTTCGCCTTGGATTTTGGTGAGGATTCTGTTTTTGGCCGGATTTGCGGCTTATTTGGTATTTGCGGCCGTAGTGGCTATACAAATTTTTGCCATGACTAAAACCGTGAGCAGCCCCCTTAATTTTTTAGTGCGCCTTTTCGGTTTCCTTCACTTTGTTTTTGCCTTAGGAGTGCTGTTATTTATGCTCGGGGCGCTTTAGGTGGAAATTTACCAGATTGTGGGTACGCCCGACCAAACAGGATGGAGCCAAATTCAGCATCTGGCCGCTAAGCCCGACCACCCCCAGGCCGGCGAGGCAGTTCTTTTGCTGGCGGCCCCCGTTTCCGCCAAAGACGGGGCGGTGCTAGGCCGGGAAATTGTTGCCAGATTTTCAGAGAAATATTTTCTTGCCGGCGGCCGGGGAAGATTGGAGATTTTGGCAAAAGCTTTATTGGCTATCAACCAAGAACAGCCTTTTTATGATTCTCCCCAGCCAATTAAGTTGGCCTCGGCGGTAATGGTGGAACGGCCGCCGTTCCTTTGGTTGGGCGTGGGGGGAGCGGCCGAGATTTGGCTTTTCCGCCAACAAAAGCTGCAGCCGCTTTTAGCCAGCCAGCTGAACCACCAGACTAAAGCCATTTCCGGCAAAGCTCAAGCTGGCGACCTTTTTATTTTAGGCAGCCGGCAATTTTTTAAGACCTTGCCCCAAGCGACAATTACCGCTTCTCTTAAAAATCAGGATCCCCGCCAGGCCCAAGAAATTCTTAGCCCTTTGGTTTACCAACAGCCCGGCGGCATTTTGGCGGCGGCGATTGTCAAACCATCTTTAGTATCGGTGTCGGAGGAGCCGGCAACAGCTGTATCGCAAAAGCCGCTACGGCCGCAAGAAGACCGGCCGCCTTCTCGATTTTCGGCAAAATTAGCCTCTCTGCATCGGCCGCGCTGGCGGTTGCCGAGCTTTCACTGGCACCGGCCCCGGCTGCTAAAGCCGGCCATTAAGTTGCGCCGCCGCGCCTCTTATTCCCCCCAACAGCAGCGTTGGCTGCGGGCCATGGCCGTCATCTTTCTTATTTTCCTTTCCGTCAGCGTTGCCTTCGGCTGGCGCCGCCAGCAGCAGCAACGCCGTTCCAAATTGGTGGCGGCAAAGATAAGCCAGGCGGCGGAGTTGACCAACCAGGCCCGGGCGGTGCGCCGGCTTGATATTGACAAAAGCTTGGCTTTGGCCAAAAAAGCCCAAGCCGAAGTCGAAACCGGCCTAAAGCTAGATCCCCTAAATCCCAGCCTAAAACAATTGCAAACGGAAATCGGCCGGCTGATTGCCGTCAGCGGCGGCAGCCAGCAATTGGAACCGGAAACTTTTTTTGATTTGCGGGTCATCGCCGATGACGTCCAGGCCCAAGATTGGGCCTTTGACGGCCATTATTTTTGGATTCTGGACCACAACGGCCGCCTAATCCGCCTAAGCAAAGACAACAAAAACAGCCAGCTTGTTTCCCATGATCCCCTTTTGAAAAAACTGCGGGGCATTTTCTTCAGCGGCCGGCAGCTTTACGGCTGGACAGACAAAGGCGTTTACCGCCTAGCCGATAAAACTTTTAAAGAAGCAATGGCGGCCGATTTTGGCAGCGCTAACCTATGGGCCGGCTGGGCCGGCAACGCCTATCGGGTTGACACCGATAATTTTAAAATTTGGAAATATCCTCTTGGCAATGGCAAGCTGCAATCCCCTGGCCTTTGGCTAAAAGAAAAAGCGGCCTTTAGCGGCCAGTTAACGGGTTTTGGCATCAACGGTTCCCTTTGGCTTCTCAATAACCGGGGCAAAATCTGGCGTTACTATGCCGGCCGGCGGCAAAATTTTCCCCGCCAGCCGCCTTTGGAAGGGGCTAAGCTGTTGACGGTTATGGTTAACCAACCTTACCTTGCCTTTTGGGCCGGCCAGAAAAAAATGGCCATAATTTTAAAGAAGGATGGCCAGTTGGTGATGCGCGCGCCGTTGAAAATCGATTCCCCCCGGGGATTGGTTTTAACCGATAACGGCAAGAAAATATTTTTGTTAACATCTCTGGCGGTCAAAGTGCTGACGCTCCCATGGTAAAACGTTCCCGGAAGCCACACGCCAAGCGTTCCACTACCGGAAGGAAAACGTATTTTCTTAACCGCCGGGCCCGCCATGATTACCAAATTGTTGCCCAATTGGAAGCAGGTTTAGTCTTAAGCGGCATGGAAGTGAAGGCGGTTAAAACCCAGGGCATCAATTTGGACCAAGCTTTGGTGCAGATGTCTCCCGAGGGGGCGTTCCTGGCCGGCGCCAACATCCCCCGTTACCGCTTTGCCACTGATCGGCCCTATGATCCCCAGGCAAAACGCCAACTCCTTCTCCACCGCCGCGAGCTGAAACTATTGCAAGAGGCGCGCCAGAAAAAATTAGCTTTGGTGCCTTTGAGCTGTTACCAAAAGCGGGGCTGGTTGAAAATTAAAATCGGTATTGGCCGCCGGCGGACTAAATTCGCCAAGAAGCAGCGCTTGATTGAACGGGAAATTAAAAGGCGGCTGGCGGGGACGGTAAAACAGCCGCCCCGTTAGCTGCTATAATGGATTATGGCTAGTAAATCCTTGGCTGACGGACAAGCGGGCCCGCCGTCTTGGTTGGCCGCCCTGGGCAATTTGCAAAGCCAAGCTGCCGACTTGACCGCCGGCCAAAAACGGCAAATTCGCCAAAGCCTCAGCCGTTATTTTGAGTTTGATATTCTCCGTTATCAGCCGGCTCTTTGGCAACAGTTGCAAAAAACAAGCGATTGGCAAAAATGGTTGGAACTGCTTTTGCAATTTTTGGAAGAGCAGCCGCTTTTAGCCGGCGAGATTCTCGATGAAGACATCCAGCGGGAAGGAATCGTCCCCGATAAGATTACCTTGAAGCAGTTGGTGGCTAATTTAGAAAAAGCCGAGGCGCAGCGCCGGGAAATTGACCAGCGGGTGGCCCGGCTGATGCGCCAGTATGGATTGGAGCGTAACCAGGTAGAAGCCATTGTTTCCGGTTTAATCGCGCAGCAAGCGCCGCCGGCCGGTGAAACCGCCCCAAAGCCAGCGCTTGAAACCGTCAGCCATGTTTTGGACGCCTTTGCCGCGCCAGCGGCAGCCAAAGAGGCTCGCCGGCTGCCGGCGCCGGAAAAACAGATGTTGGGCGATTTGAGCCTGCAAGTTGCCCAAGCGCAACTAACCGCCCTTGCTCCGGAAGCGACCAAACAGCCGCCGCCAATTAATCTAAAGCCGCCCGCCGCCGCGGCTGCTGCTACTGTGAGGCCGTTATCAGAGGTTAGGCCGGCGCCGGATTGGGTTGCCGCCAGCCGGCCGGAACAATGGTTGGAGAGGGTGGTTAAAAATTTGCCACCGGAAGCGCAGCTGGCGATACTTGCGCCCGCGAGGGCCTCTGTTGGCAAGCAAGAGCAGGTTTTAAAAACCCAGCCAAGAGTCCAAAGCTATCATGAAAAACGGCGGCGTTGGCAGGCTGAAGGTTATCCTGCCGAGATAGCCGCCCGGTTGGCATGGCTGAATATTAATGATCAGGCGCTGCCGGCTTGGCAAGGATTGGCCGAACCGCAAAAGGAAACACTCAAAAAGATTTTGCCGCCCGCCGCCCCGGTTTCTCCAACCCCGCAGCGGACCATTTATGAGCGAAAACCGGCACCGGTCAAAAGAACTCGGCCTGTTGCCGCTGTAGCTTTAGGTAATAACCGCCGTTCCTGGCAAGAAAAGGGCTTTCCTAAACAGATTGCCCTAAATTTGGCTAAACTTGGCCCGGCTGCGCCCCAGGCGCCCAGTTGGCAACAATTGCCGGCGGCGGGCAGGAAGTTTGTGAAAAAGTTTTTTCAACCAATCAAACCTTTGCCGGCGGAAATATCCGGGGGTAAGGAAAAGCAGGCTCACCAACAGGCCACTTTTGAAGAGGAAAAGCAATCTTTGCTGGCCGCCGGCTATTCGTTGGCAACCGCCCATCAGCTGGCGCGGCTGGGAATGGCTCGCCGGGCGCTGGGGCATTGGCAACAATTGCCCCCCAAGGTGCGGCAATTAAGCCAACAGGATGTGGCTTACCGGCATTGGCTTGGAATTGTCAAAGAAATTTTTGCTCCCCCGAAGCCGGCCGCGGCCAAAATGCCCCTACATGCTCCTTCAGCCGCCGCCGGAGCGCCGTTGCCCGGCTCTCCCGGTTTACCATTGCCATTGCAAGGGCGGCTGGCGGGCCTTCTCACCGATCTCTATGGCCCGCTGAATAGCCCTTCTTGGCAGGAATTTGCGGAAACTACGGTTGTGGACATTGAACCATTGCGGCAAAAATTGCCTAAAGCTTGGCAAAAACATTTGCAGCCCTTGCCGCGGCAAAGCAACCTTTCCCAAGTTGCCCGGCGGATTGTTTCCGGCTGGCGCAACCCCGAGCTGGCAAAAGCGACCCTTTCCAACCAAAGCCAAGGTTTAAGCCCCTTCCACCGCTTATTGGCTATATTCCGTTCGCCCCGCCAAAACAGGCGTTTAGCCAATCAGCTGGCTCAAGCGGCAAAAACCCCTCGCTGGCAACTTTTTCGGCCGTTTTTCTCCTCCCAAAAGCGGATTATCGGCCAAGTCCAACGCCATTGGGCTTACCGTTTTTACTGGGCCAGGCGCTGGCTGCCCCGGCTACCCCGTTTACGTTTCCTTAGAAGGCTAATCCCCTCGCCTGTCGCCAGGGCCTGGCGGACGGTGACCGGGCGGTTGCGGCGTAAAATAACGGGTTGGCTAATCCGCCGGGGCAGCAATTGGTTAAAAAAGCAATTGGTTAAAACGGGATTGAAAAAATTAGCCAAAACAGCCATTACCAAAATAGCCGCTTCTTTGATCGGCGCCGGCACCGGCCCGCCGGGCTGGCTGATAACAGCGGCGCTTTGGCTGAAGGGCGCCGTTGGCCGTGGTCTCCGCTGGTTGGGCAGCAAAATATTTGGCCAAAAGGGCTTGGGCAATATTCTTGCGTCCGGCTTTGGCATTATTAAGCTTCCCGAAGGCGAAAACTATGACATGAAAAAAATCTTTCTGGTGGGGATTTTGGGCGCGGTTGTTCTGCCAATTATTTTAGTGCTTATTGTCATTATTACCGTCGCCGGGGCCATCTTTACCAGCAGCGGCCGGGGCGGATCCAATAATGCCGCTTATTTCGGCGCTCTCTACCAAAATCGGGTTACCTGCCAGGCGGCGGCCGCGGCGCCAATTGCCCAACGGGCTTGCCGAATCGAAGCCGCCCTTTTGCAATGCCAGGGGGGCAGCGGCGTCCCGACGGTAACAGAGGACAATATCGATGAGGTGGCCACTTGTTTGCAGAATGCGGCTATTTCCGCCGGGGCCATCGCTGCGATTCGCCAAGGGGTCGTGCCGATTAACGAAGGAGATACTAGTGCCAATTTACAATGCGTCGGCTTTGCCAAGGCGGCGGCGCCCTGGCTGCGGGGCACCCATGGCAACGCCAAAGATTTTGCCAGCCATTTTAGCCACAAAGACTGGTCCCAGTTGCAGCCGGGTGATGTTGTTGTTAATACTAGCGGCAATTTTGGCCATATTGCCATTGTCAGCGCTGTTATCCATCCCGAAGTGGGCGAAATTCTAGTTCAAATCAGCCAGGCCGACGGTTATTCCGGAGCGGTGTTTACCAGCCGCTTACCGCTGGATTATTTTAAGAAGGGGAGCTGGCGGCTCTTGCGGCGGCCATAATTTGTTATTATTAAATGATGAAACAATTTTTAAGCCGTTATTGGCTGGTGACAGCTTTAGCTATGCTGGCCATGCTTTTGGGCTGGCAATATTGGCAAAAGCGGCAGCGGTCTTGGCCCGATTTGACAAGCATAAGTCCGCCGTCGGGAACGGCGCTTAGTAAAAATTCCGCCCGCTTGTTTTTCCGCCAAGATTTAGCGCCCTGGAAAGGCAAGTTTTATTTGCAAACTACTCCTCAATTGGCGGTTAATTTAAAGGTTAATGGCCGGCAATTGGATTTAGATTGGCCCGCTCCAAAGGCCGCCGGCCGCTATTTTTTCCGCCTTTATTTAAATGATAAGCCTTTTTTTTCTTGGTGGTATCAGTTGGTGGCTATTCATGCTAAGCCCACTCTACCGCCGCCCACACCTACTCTAAGCGCCAGCAGCAGCGCCGGCCGCGGCGATCCCACTGCCGTCCACAAGATGCTTGAGGATGTCAAACGCGACTACCCCCTTATCCGCTATATGCCTTTCAGCAACCAAGATTTTGCCATTAATTATAGCGGACCGCGCCAATTGGCGGTTAAAATTAAAGGAGCCGATAAAAACAAAATCAAAGATGAGGTTTTCCGTTGGCTGCAAAATCATGGCTACCAACCCGCCAGCCATAAAATTATTTGGCAATAGCGGCAATTCCCGATATTGCCTATGTTATCAACTCCGGGAGCTGCCGAGGTAGGAAACCTCGGGCCTGCCCCGCCCCGATCTTGCGCCGGGCCTTGGGGAATAATTGTTGGTTTAGCCTAACAGCGCGGCCGTTTTCCATTCTTATGTTATAATTTGCTCATGAGCACCAAGAGAACTTACCAGCCCAAAAAGCGGAAAAGGGTTAAAAAGCATGGTTTCCGCCATCGCATGAAAACAGCCGGTGGCCGCCAAGTCCTTAAGCGCCGCCGCCAAAAAGGCCGCCGAAAATTAACCGTTGCCTTGGCTCATTAGAAGTGGCCCTTGCCCGCCAATTTCGGCTCCGCCGCCGCCGCGACTTTCAAACAGTTAAAGAAAAAGGCCGGCTGGTTAATGGAACTTTTTTTAGTTTTTTGTATTTAGCTCCCGCCAAACAAACACAGATTGGCTTCATCGTTTCCCGTAAAATCAGCCATCGTGCCGTGGACCGCAATCTGGTCCGCCGCCGGCTTAGCGAACTTGTCCGCGGCCGACTAGGCAAAATGAAACCGGCGCAAATTATCTTCCTGGCTAAAAAAGAAGCTCTGGGAGCCGATTTTCGGGAAATGGAAAAAAGCTTAACGGAACTATTGCGCCAAGTTAAGTTAATTGACTAATTGGTTGCGGGGCCAGGAGTTGAACCTGATCCGGGAGGTTATGGGTCTCCCATGCAGCCGTACACCACCCCGCAGGTTGCTTTATTATAACATAATTTACCTTTAGCGGGGGAATGCTAATTCTTTCGATAGCCGCGGGCTTGGAGCCGGAAGAGTTTGGCATAACGGCCCTTTTTGGCCATCAGCTGGCGGTGGCTGCCCTCTTCGATAATTTTTCCCTTGTCCAAAACCACAATCTTATCGGCATGGCGGACGGTGGAAAAGCGGTATAGAGTATGAAAAACCCGTCCAAAATAAACAGAAAAAGATTGGGCCGATAATAAAGTTTGCTTAGCCGCCAGGAAATCCGCAAATATTTGTGCAAACGTTGTTGGTAGTGCTGCCATTTTCTTGCCATGAATAAGCAATTATACATTAGTGCCGGCGGTTGGTTCGGCATGATGGGGAACTTTCTTGCCAGCAATCATGGCAATATGCTATAAATAGTTGCCTGCTGATGGGCATTGACAAGCAGATAAGAGATTTTCCTCCACAATCAGTTAACCGGGAGGAAAGTTCTCTAGCTGGGCTGGGCCTTTCTAGAGGCTTCCACCCACGTTCCCTAAACGGGGAAAATCTTATCTGCCCCCCATCGGCGGGTTTTTGCAACTCCGCAACTTTTAAGTGGCAGCAGGAATTGGAATTTCATTATCAAAGATCCCGCCTTTGCGTTAAAGAGCGGGGTGACAGGAGTTTATTTCAGCATCTCCAATGGAATAGGCAACTGCTGGAATCGTTAGCATCTGCTTTCCTCTGATGCTTGGGCTCTTTCCCTTACATGGCTGTTTTACTATTCATTGCCATGTTGTTTATCCCCGCCGGCTGGTGGAATGGCAAGGGCGAGTTTTTTGGAGGGCGGCGGCTTCCGGAAAAACGCTTTTGGGCCGGAATGATAAAGATAAAATGCTATAATGGATTATGCCTGAATTGCCGGAAGTGGAAACAATCCGCCGCGGCTTGGCCCGAATTTTGCCCGGCAAAAAAATCCGTTGGGTAAAAATTTTGGCCGCCAAGCAATTTCCCCAACCGGCGGCAGCCGTTAACGGCCGGACCATTGTTGCCGTTAAACGCAAAGGCAAGCAGCTGGCGATTGTTTTCGATAACAAACAAGTTCTCTTGATTCATTTAAAGCTTACCGGCCAATTGGTTTATGTTCCCCGTTTGCAGTCTGGGCAGCGGGCGGTTTTCGGCCACCCCATTCCTTTTGCCGGCGGCGATAGCCTTCCCGGCCGGTCGACGCGAATTATCATTTCTTTAGCCGATGCCAGCGGCCATGATGCCGGAACCTTGTTTTTCAACGATGTGCGCATGTTTGGCTGGCTGCGCTTGCTAAGTGAAAAAGATTGGCGCCAAGCGATGGCTGAATTGGGAGCCGATGCCTTGAGCCGCCAATTCAACGCCGCTTATTTATATAAAGTTTTGCAATCCAGCCGCCGGGCGGTGAAAGTTGTCATTATGGACCAGCAAAAAATCAGCGGTATTGGCAATATTTACGCCAACGAGGCGTTGTTTCGAGCCCGTATTGATCCGCGCCGCCCGGCCAATAGCCTTAGCCGCAAAGAAAGCGAAAAACTTTGCCAAGCCATTAAAGCGGTGCTTCAGGAAAGCTTGAAAATGCAGGGAACCTCAGCGGCCGATGATGCCTATATCCAACCCGATGGCCGGCCGGGCCGATTCCAGCAAAAATTGGCGGTTTACCAGCGAGCCGGCCAGAAATGCCTTAGCTGCAGCGGCACGGTTAAGCGGATTGAATTGGGGGGGCGGGGGACATTTTTTTGTCCCCAATGCCAAAAATAAGCGATGGCCAAGGGTAAGCGCGGAACGGTAAAAAGGGGATTTTTTGGCGGGGTGGCCGCCCAGGGGTTGGTTGACCATAAAGATTGGCACTGTATTTTGCGGCGGCGGCCTTGAAATGACCTTGCAATGGTTGAAATTGGTGAATTTTCGTTCCTGGGCAGATAGGCGGTTTGCTTTTTCCCCAAAACAGACAATTGTTGTCGGCTCCAATGCCACTGGCAAAACGAACATTTTGGAAGCGATTTGGTTTCTGGCCTGGCTGCGTAGTTTCCGCGCCAAAAAGCTCAATCAATTAATCAGTTGGCGGCAAAGCCAAGCGCAATTACAGGCGGGGGTTAAAACGCAATTGGGCGAACAGCAGCTGGGAATCAGCCTCTCGCGGCAAAATTCGGGGCTGGTTAAAAAAACCTACCTCATCAACGGCCAACTCCAGCCGCGGCGGACGTTTTTAAAGCAATTCCAGGCGGTTATTTTTCGGCCGGAGGACATTCGCTTGGTGGCGGGATCGCCCGGCCGCCGCCGCCAATATTTTGACCAGCTTTTGGCCGGCCTCGATTGGCAATATGCCCGAGCTTGGCGGCGCTATCAGCGGGCCCTGCGCCAGCGCAATAAGCTTCTGGAACAGTGGCGCTGGCGGAAGCAGGCCGGGCCGCTGGATTATTGGGACCAAATTTTGGCGACCGCCGGCCGTTTACTCCAAGAAAAGCGCCGCCAGCTGGCAGAGTTTATCGACAGCTATTGGCAATTAAAAGCTCCCGCCTGGTTGCGGGAATTTCAAATAACCTACCAAAGCCAGCCAATATCGCTAGAGGCCCTTCGCCGCCGCTGCCAGCGTGACCTGGAAAGGGGGCACACCGGCCTGGGCCCGCAGCGGGACGATTTTCTTTTCGGGCATCGCCAGTTTCCCCGCCAAGAAGGCAATTTGGCCTATTGGGCCTCGCGGGGCCAACAGCGGCTGGCAATTTTGGGGTTGAAATTGGCGATGGCGGCTTATTTGCGCCGGGAAACCGGCTGGCAGCCGCTTATTTTACTGGATGATGCCTTTTCAGAATTGGATGCAGATTTTCGCCGCAAGCTGCAGCAAATGGTTTGGCGGGGACAACTTGTTTGGACGGCCACCCAGGAGCCCTCTCGGCCCTTTTGGCAACGGAAAATTAAAACTGGGGGAGGGATTTGATTTATTTTAAAGGCTATTATTTTTAGCCGTGCTATACTGGAATTATGGATAAAGAAAGGGAAGCGCCGCTAACAAAAGGACAACGGGAATTAGAGAAATTTGGGATTAAGTTTCCGGAAGAAGCAGAAGTTCCCCTGAAGGTGAAGTCATTTTTGCAAAAAGTTGAAGAAGAGCCGGAAATAAAGGCGGGCGAACAGCCGGCGGCCGCATCTCTGCCGCCAACTCCGCCGGCCGCCGGAATCCAGGAGGCTGATATTGATATAACGCCGAAAAAATTACACCGTCTGTTGCGCTATCACGCCGGCAACGCCGCCCGTTGGCTGGGTGAGCAGGTGCGGCGGATTTTAAAGATACGCTTGCGGCGGGGAGAGGTTGGCCGATGACACCAGTTGACTCCTTGTGGCCAACAATGGTTCACTGGTTTTGGCAGTTTGTCTTTTGGCTGAGCCTGGGCCTTTTTTTGGCTGTTGTTTTGGCCCTGGCCGGCTTCGGGCTAATTCTTTGGTATCGCTGGCGGGGACGGGAAGAGGAGTCTTTAGACTCGGTGGTTCTTCTGGCCCAGGTGCCGCGCGACAATGAAATAAAAATCGACGCCATGGAGCAAGTCTTCGCCGGCCTCCATTCGCTTTACCGCGGCGGCCGCTTTAAATTCCTCCACCACCAGCCCACCGTAAGCTTGGAAATTGTTGGCCGCCCCGACGACATCCGCTTTTATATTGTTTGCCAACAGCGCCATAAGGAGCTGGTTTCCCGGCAATTTTATTCCGCTTATCCGGGGGCCGAGTTGGAACAATTGGAAGAGTATGAGCTTTTTCCGGAAAAAGGCAAGGTGGCTTACGCCTGGCTGGAGAACCGGCGCGAAATCTATAAGCCGCTGAAAACTTTCCGTGAATTGAGCGTTGATTCTTTGGCATCCATTACCTCGGCCATGGCTAAATTGGGGGAAAATGAGGTGGCGGCGGTGCAAATTTTAATCGCCCCGGCCGCTTCCAAATGGCAAAAGCTTGGCAAGGCATTTGTTTCCCGGGTCAAGAAATCCGAATCCAACCCCGAAAAAGCTGCTTTTAAGGTGAGCGCCCAAATGCTGGAGGCCATTGAAAACAAATGCAGCCGGCCGGGATTTACCACCACCATCCGGCTTTTGGCGATTGCTCCCACCAAAGGCGAAGCAAAATCACATTTGGCCAACCTGCGCAGCGCCTTTGCCCAGTTTGATTCGGCTTGGAACGGCCTGGGCAGCCACAAACTGCGCTTCAAGCATTGGTTCATGGTTGATTTTATTTACCGTTACCAGCCGGTTTGGTGGGGTTGGCATAAGCAAAAAACCATTCTCAACAGTGAGGAGCTGGCCGGGCTTTTCCATTTGCCTAATAAAATGGTGGAAACGCCGGGTATACTTTGGCTGCGCGCCAAAAGGGCGCCGGCGCCGAGCAATATTCCCGAAAGTGGTCTTTATTTAGGCCGTAATGTTTTCCGGGGAGTGACTAAAAATATTTATATCAAGGACAACGATCGTAGTCGCCATCTTTATATTGTTGGAAAAACGGGTACAGGGAAGACAGAATTGATGAAAGATATGATTCTTCAAGATATCCGCGCCGGCAAGGGGATTTGCTTGATTGATCCCCATGATTTGGCCGAGCAAATTTTGGAGTTTATCCCTTCCGAGCGGGCCGAGGACGTAATTTATTTTGACCCTTCCGATTTAGAGCGTCCCATGGGCCTGAATTTGCTGGATGTGAAAACGGAGGATCAAAAGCATTTTGTCGCCTCGGCGGTGATTAACTTGATGTATAAGCTTTACGATCCCTATAAAACGGGCATTGTCGGGCCCCGCTTTGAGCATGCCATCCGCAATGCCATGCTGACGGTGATGAGCGAGCCGGGAGCAACCTTTGTGGAAATCGTCCGCATTTTGACTGATCCCAACTATGTCCGTGAGCTGCTGCCCAAGGTAACCGACCCCATTGTTCGCCGCTATTGGACTGACCAAATCGCCCACACCAGCGATTTCCATAAGTCGGAAGTGCTGGATTACATTGTTTCCAAATTTGGCCGTTTTGTTACCAACAAGATGATGCGTAATATCATTGGCCAATCGACTTCCTCTTTTGATTTCCGCCGGGTAATGGACGAGGGCAAAATTCTGATTATCAATTTGGCAAAGGGGAAAATCGGCGAAGAAAATTCCTCGTTTTTAGGCTTGTTGCTGATTCCGCGCATTTTGATGGCCGCCATGAGCCGCCAGGATATTCCCGAAGAAGAACGGCGCGATTTTTACCTTTATGTTGACGAGTTCCAAAACTTTGCCACCCCCGATTTTGCCCAAATTTTGTCTGAAGCCCGCAAATACCGGCTTAATCTGGCGGTGGCAAACCAGTTTATTTCCCAGATGGAAGACGAGGTCAAAAACGCCGTTTTCGGCAATGTTGGGACGATAATTTCTTTCCAAGTTGGCGTTTCCGATGCCAATTATCTGGCCCGCGAATTCCAGCCGGTTTTCAATGAACAGGATCTTTTAAATATTGAACGCTTTCATGCTTACATCAAAACAATTGTTGACAATGAACCGGTGCCGCCTTTTTCTATGGATTTGACTAAGGATATCGAAGCGGAGAATAAACTGCGCCGGCCCAAAACGGCCGAAATGATTAAGCGCCTGAGCTCCTTAAAGTATGGCCGGTCGCGGGCTAAAGTTGAGGAAGAAATTGCCCGCCGCGCCAAACTGTAGTATACTGCCGAGGTATGATTAAACAATTGTGGACACCGTTGCTTTACCAGCCTTTATTGAACGGTCTTTTGTTTTTTGCTTTTTTAACGGGAAGTTTGGGTTGGGCGGTGGTGATTTTAACCCTGCTGCTGCGGCTGCTGCTTTTGCCTTTCAGTTGGTCAAGTCTGCGGGCGGCCATCAAAATGCGCCGCTTTGCTCCGGAGCTGGAAAAATTAAAGCGCCGTCACAAGGGTGACAAGCAGGCTTTGGCTAAGGCGCAAATGGAATTTTACCGCCAAAAAGGCATTAATCCGGCCGGCGGCTGTTTGCCGCAAATTATCCAAATCCTGGTTTTAATCGCCCTTTACCAAGCTTTTCGCCAAGTTTTGGCGAGCGGAACGGCTTTGGCGGCGATGCAACCTCTCTTTTACCAATTCTTGCACCTGCCGGCGTTGGCTAATTTTTCCCGCCATTTTTGGTATCTTGACTTGCAAAAGCCGGACATTATCCGTTTTGCCGGCTTGCCCCTGCCGGGAATTTTCCTGTTCGGGGCGGCGATAACCCAGTTTCTTTCTTCCAAGCTGATGATGCCGGCGCCGGCCGCCGCTCCCGAGGCCAAAAGCAAAAAGGGGAGCGCCGAGGATTTTGCCGCTTCTTTCCAAAAACAATCCCTTTATTTGTTTCCGCTGATGACGCTTGTTTTCGGTTTTAGTTTTCCTTCGGGATTGGTGCTTTACTGGTTTGTATTTTCATTGCTTACTTGGTTGCAATCGCTTTTGGTTTTGCGCTTGGAGAAGTGGGAAGTTAATCAGTAAGCCTCTTTGCGGCGCCAGTTTGCTATAATATCAAAATGGTGGACAAATTTTTAAAGGAAAAAGCCGAAGAGTTGATGCAATTGCTGGGTATTGAAGGGGTGGCGGTTGAAGTCAGTTCCGAAGATAATCTTTGGCGCTTGCATTTTCAAGCGGAGGCGCCGGGGATGCTTATCGGCCAAAGGGGGCGGACGATAGCGGCCCTGCAAACAATTTTCAGTTTGGCGGTGCTTAGCCACTTTGGCGGTGAAGAGCGGGTAGTTGTTGATGTCAATGATTACCGCCAGCGCCAGCAGGAGCGGCTGGCTGATTTGGCCCGCCAGGCGGCGGCGCGGGTGCGGCAAACTGGCCGGGCGGTAGCCATGCCCCCGATGTCGGCTTTTGAGCGGCGTTTGATCCACTTGGCCTTAGCCGAGGAAAAAGATTTGCAAACAGCTTCGGATGGAGAAGGGCGCGACCGCCATGTGGTCATTAGCCCGGCCGGCAATTAAAAAATTTGGACATTGAATATCGCCTGGACGATTTGGACAATAAAATAGCTGCTGAAAACGATAAGAAAGCCGACAATGCCCCAGGTTATTTTTGCTTTGCCCTCGCGGATGCCTTCACTGTCGCCGCCGGAAACCATTAGCTGAAATCCGCCGTAGATAATCATTACCGCCATAAGCAGGCCGCTGATGATAAAAATATGGGGCAGCAGCTTGCTGATAATGGATCCTAAATTATCAGTGTTGAGGTTGATCTTTGCTGACCGTGGGGTGGGGTAACTGGGAAGAGTCACGCCGGCCAAGAGTTTCGCGGCCATTATTTTATCAATCCGGGAATATGTAAGATGTCAATGCCGATAAACTTGAGGAGGAAAAGTGAAAAGATGATGAAAACCAAACCGGTGACCACGCTGGTGAAAGTTTCCCGCCCCTCTTTGATTTTGTTGGCGTCGCCGCTGGAGGTGAGGATTTTGAAAGAGGCGGAAACCATTAGCAGAAGGGCCAGGGCGCCGATAATGCCCAGCATATTATTGAAAAACCATTGGGCCAGGGCGTTGATGTCAATGGGGATAGCTCCCAAAGCGGTTTTAACTTTAGTGTTATTCTCGGTTAGGGGATCGTAGGCAAAGCTTGCCTTGGGCGATAAAAACAGAAAAACGCCGGCGAGCAAAATTTTTAATTTTTTCATTGTAAAATAGATTATTCGCAATTATTATACCGTATTTTTTGGCGAAGATGAAAAAAAGTAAGTTTTTAACACAGCCCGGGTTGCTTTGGCGGTTCATCCATGCCGTTTTTTCCTTTGGCCGCGGCTGGCTGATAGGGGCGCCGTTGCTAAGTTGGGGCAGTTGCCGCTACCGGCCGACTTGTTCGGAATATTGCCGCCAAGCTATCCGCCGCTATTGGTTGGGGGGGATTTGGCTTTGCCTGAAGCGGGTTTGGCGCTGCCATCCCGGCCGTCCCGGCGGTTGGGATCCGGTGCCCTAGCTTGGCCAAGAATTACTCCCAAAAGGAGCAGATTTTGCTGGCCGGTCAGCCAATAGTGGTCCAGCAGTCCGCTTAGGGCGATAACTGCCAGAGATAATGCTAGAAAACGGTTTTGCGGCCGCGGCCAGTAGCGGCGCAGGAAATAGATGGCGGCCAGTCCCCAGAGGCCGGTTTGGCTGAGCCAGAGGAGATAAATGTTGTGGGCCGGTTGGATCCAAAGCTGGCCGATTTGATCGGCTGGCCAAAAATGGGGCAGCTGGGGCAGAAAGTTACCCAGGCCGGTGCCGACCAGGGGATAGCGGCGCACCATGCCGATCGCCGCCTGGGCCAGTTGCCAGCGCCGCTGCCAGCTTTGGGGATTAATCGGCAACCAGCCTAAGAGGGGAATAAATCCCAGGCTTAGCCAGCGCCAGGGCTTTGGCAAGCAGAGGAAAATTACCAGAATGGCCAGCAGAATAATGGTATGGCTGGCGGTGGCGGAAATTAGAAATGCGCCTAAGAGGCAAAGGCTGAGTTTTTGGCGGCGGGAAAGTTTTAAGCCGAGGGCCAAGAGAAGCGCCGCCAGAATGAATCCGGCCAGGGCGTTGGGATGGGAAAAGGTGCCGTAAGGGCGCAGCCAAAACTGGCCGGCCAAACTGACCTTGGCAATGCCCGGCGTAGAAATGGAGAAGGATCTCTCGCCAAACCACCAGCCCCAGGGAGCCAGGCTGGCCTGGCGCCAGAGCTGGCCGGCGGCAAAAACAGTTTCCAAAATCAGCCAAAAGAAAATGGCTGATGGCAAAATGCGTTTTAACCGGTGGCGGCTGCGGCCGATTAGCCAGGCAACCATAGGCAGTTGGCTAAGCCAGAGCCAGCTAAAGAAAGCCAGCCGCCGATTTTGGGCGAAAAAAATATTAATGGCGGCGGCGGTTAGCCAAATGGCCAAAAAGCGAAGTTGAGGGCGCCGGCGATGCCATTCCCACAAAAACCAAGCCAGCAAAAAAAGGCTGTTTAAATAAAGGGTGGGCGCCAGGTAATCGATGGGCAAGCCCCAGAGGTAGCTTTCCGGTAACCAAAAATGGCGGCCCAATTGGCCGGGGAGGCTGAAAAGAAAGAGGGCGGCCAAAACGCTGGACATAGTTTATTATATGATATCAATCCTCTTAAAGTGTTTAAATGTCCGAATCCGCTAGCTGGCGGATTAGAGCCTGGTATTTATCCCGTCATCCTGATTTTTCGACGAAGGCGAAAAGTTCAGGATTTTCAGGGGGTGATGTATCAACAATGTAAATAAAACACCCCCTGGAGATGCTGAACCTTGCCTACGGCAAGATCAGCATGACGATAATAGGAAAAGCATTTCTGCGATTAAGTGTTACAAAAGTGGTGAAGCATTAAGGCCCTCTTGTTTTACAAGGGGATAATCCATATAATAAGAAAATGGATGTTTTAGCTCAAGATTGGCCATTGCAAAATTCTTTTAGCCCCCCTTTTGGCAATCTCGGCGATTTGGTGGCCGTATTTTTGAATAATGTTTTTTATTTGGCCGGTTTCCTGCTGGTTTTCCTGGTGGTGGTGGGCGGCTATAAAATAATCGCCGCCGCCGGCAGCGGTGATAAAAATGGCGCTGAAAGCGGCAAAAAAACATTGTCGGCCGCCGTTTTAGGATTTGCTATAATTATTAGCAGTTATTTTATAATTCAAATAGTGGAGGCGATAACGGGAGTTAACATTTTGAGCCCTAGTCCTTAAATGAACCAATTATTAGCAAATAACCCATTCTACGGCCAGGTAAACCCGCCAGAAGCGATAGACAAATTTATCCAAGCTGCCGGGGGCGGAGGCAAAGGCGCCGGGCTGGTGGTTTTATTGAACAATATTTTGAAATTAATGGTTGCCGG
Organism: Candidatus Shapirobacteria bacterium; assembly: GCA_027007615.1. Lineage (GTDB taxonomy): Bacteria > Patescibacteriota > Microgenomatia > UBA12405 > UBA6130 > S016-97. The sequence goes on along the minus strand of JALTFB010000028.1, from coordinate 7,492 downwards.
AGCGGGAATATACGCCTTGGTGAATTTCATCCTGGCCGGTTATGAATTCCTTTCCGCCGCCGGCGATGCCCAAAAAGTAACCCAAGCTTGGGCAAAGATTTGGCAAACATTGTTGGGGTTGGTAGTGGTGGCGGCCGCATTTTTGCTGGCGGCCTTGGTGGGCTACCTGCTTTTCAATAACCCGATGCAATTTTTACAATTTAAAATTTGGACGCCAGGATCATAAGCCCGATAGATATGATTACCCAAAAAACATTGGCAGCGGCAGTTCCAGTAGGTCCAAAGCTAGGGGGAATTGGCCCTTTGGGCAATGTGGGCGCCGGCAGCGATGTAGCCGTTAAATTCGGCAACCTGTTGTCGCTTATTGTCGGCTTTATGGGTTTGGTGGCCGTTATCTGGGCAATGTTTATTATCTTGGGAAGCGGTTATGCCTGGATGTCCGCCGGCGGCGATGCCCAGAAAATCCAAAAAGCCCGTCAGCAGCTTACCGTGGCATTGGTGGGGCTCTTGATTGCCATGGCGGCAGTTTTCCTGCTAACTTTTGTCAGCAATACTTTGTTTGGAATAAACCTGTTGAAATTAAACGAAGTTATTCAGAAGTTGCAATTTAAATAAAATGAGAAAAGAATGATGAGACAAGTAGGGCGATTATTGGCAGGAATACCAGGAGAACCACCACACCCACCCGCGCTTGTGACAACTACTCCTACAGCAGCTCCAGCGGTAACTGTCCCCGGCCAAATCCATAACCCCCTGCTTAACGCCGATTGGAATAATGGCCAGGTTGGTTTTTTGAACAAGCTGATAACGGTTTTTCTGGGTTGGGGACTGCTGATCGCCGTCTTAGTCTTTGTTTTTGTTTTCCTTTTCGGCGGCATCGGTTGGATTTTGGCCGGCGGCGATGAAAACAAAGTTAAAGCGGCCCGGGGCCGGTTGACGAGCGGCTTGGTGGGCATCAGTATCGTTTTTCTCCTCTTTATGTTTTTGAAATTAATCGGCACCGTTTTTGGGATTGGTAATTTGGAAAATTTGCGTTTGACTGTGCCTGTGTTACAATGATTAAGTTAGTTAGCGGGGAAGGAGGTGAGAAGAATGTTTTGGCCAATAGTTTATGCAGCTGATCCAGTAGATGTTCAAATCAGCGCGCCGGCGGGTTTTACGAATTTGGGAAACATCACTGTCGGTAGCCTGGTGTCGGGAGGAATTCAATTGGCGCTGATTATAGCGGCGTTAGTCTTTTTCTTTGTTTTGGTGGTTGGCGGCGTCCGTTGGATTTTATCCGGCGGCGATGAAAACAAAGTGAAAGGCGCCAAGGGGCAAATAACCAACGCCCTGATCGGTTTGGCAATTGTTTTTGTTGCTTGGGCAATACTCAAAATGATGCACTCGATTTTTGGTGTTGACATAATTGGTGGTTTTAGTTTCCCCCATATTTTCCAGCCATAAGATGATTACTTGGATAGTCCGGGCGGCCGAAGTAGCCATGGTGCCAACGCCTTGGAGCGGTGAATGTGTTTATGATGTTGGCAATGGTGAGAAAGTGGCCACCCTAAAGGGTTTCGGCTGCCTGACGCAAAATATTATGTCAGCGGTGTGGCCCCTTTTGGGGCTGGCTTTTGCGGTCATGGTTATTGCCGCCGGAATTCAATTTATTGTTGCCGGCGGTGAGAAAGAGGGCCTGGCTAAAGCCCGCAAGACGCTTACCTATGCCTTGATGGGGCTTTTTTTGGCGGCCCTATCTTGGCTTATTTTGGCATTTTTCAATTATCTTTTTGGATTTAACTTAACAACTTTGAAGATTGGATCCTAAAATTGATGAAAAAACTCCTCTTTGCCCTTTCCCTGGCATTGCTTTTTTCTCGGCCCGGCGCTGCCGAAGCGCAAAAAATCGGCATCAACGTAGCCGCCAAGCATGGCGATTTGGACCGGGCGGCGGCCACAGTGGGCCCGGGAGGCTGGGTAACTATTATGGCTTGCCCGGGAGACGCCGGTACGCTCCATGATTTTTTAGCGGCCCATCCCGATATAAACGTGGTTATCCGCACCCATTGGCCCAGCACGGTGCCGGACCGCAATTGGGCCCTGTCCTGGACGGCCACTTTGGGGAAGATAGACCCCAATGCCAACAGGAAAATTTACATTATGCCTTGGAACGAGCCCAATATGGCCCGTGAGGCTGGCGGCAGCAGCAATGTAGGCCAAGTTGCCGGCGAAGTTGTCGCTTATATCAATGAATTGAGCGCTGATTTGGCGGCGGCCGGTTTGCTCCATACTAAAATCGGCCTTCTTTCGCCAATGATTGACCAATCAAATGATAACTTTCAGCGGTTTGTTCAAGCTTTGGGTGGAGGCGACTTTTTCCGGCAATTCGATGGCATCACCATGAATTTGTATGACCATGAAACCAATTGCGATCGGCCCTTTTGCGACCCTAATTCCAATGGAAATGCCAGTAAATATCGCCAAGTCTTGGCACAAATGGGCATTCCCCACCACGCCAAGGCCAAGGTTTTTGCGGTGGAGGTAGGAATTGTAAACAAAGGCAGCTCTTGCGGCGACAGGCCTGATTGTCCGGTCTTTGTCGGGCAGGCGATGGCTAATTTATTAAGCCAGGCAAAACCTATTTGGGATAGAGACCCTAATTTTATTATGGCCTCGCCGCTTTCTTATGACCCGGAGCAGAGAGATAATCCCGATTGGCTTTGGGGCAGCCCAGTTGAAGGGCTTATCAGCAGTTGGAAAACGAACGGCTCGGTGGCGGCGGCCAATTGGAATCTGGATGCCCAAAACCAATTTTTTGATTGGTTGCAGGCTAAAATCAATGTGGGAGTTTTGCAGGCCTGCCAAAATAGCAACTATGGTTATGTGGTCAGCGCCCGGCCGGAAATTTGCCGATCGGCTTGCGGCGGCGGCGGATCAAACAGCCACCCGATTACCGAGCTGAAGCGGGCGGGAACGGCGGAAGGGACCTCGTTTACGATTAGAAAAATGGTTTGTTTAAATAGCTCTAACCATTGGAATTATGATGCTGCCATTAGAGCGATTGTCAAAGCTTTAAATAACAAGGAGCCTATAACCAAGAATAAGAAAATGGCGAAAACATTAAAGGGGGCGAATGAAAAGCTGCTGCCGCCGGGAGAAGAAAATCAAGGCCAAGCTAATTCCTCGCCGGCGAAAATACGCTTTAAAGTCTGCGCGGATAATCAGCAATTTGATGTTCCCGAAGGCATTACGGTAACATTGCCGTCAAGTTACCAGCGGGCGGCCACCAACGGCCAGCAAGTAGCCGGTTTTATGACGCCGCCTGGTGATGAAATCCAGCCTTTATTAGATAGTAATACCGACCCCAAAAAAGTGGAAGAAATTGTCCATAAGTTTATACCGCCGCCGCAGAGGCAAGAAGCGCCCGATATTTGCCCTAATATTGGTTTTAAGGTTTGGGTAGATGATGGCCAGCTTTGTTGGCAGATAAAAGGCCAGACTTACAGCCGAACCACTGCTTGCAGTTGGGGGTACAGGATAGTGCTAAGCGGCCAAAATGTTCCCACTCCGGATGCAAACGGCCAGGAGGAGATAGCTAATTTGCCAAGCATTGACCCTTCTGATACAAATACAAATTGCTTGGCGCAACCGGAGCCGATAAAAATTACCTGCCATAACGGCGGCGCCCACCCGTTTCCTTATCCGGGCGGTGATGTGCGGGTGGGTTTGCAAATTACCAAAATTGGCACATCGGTGCCAGGTTGTAAAGAAAACCTGAGCACGCTATTTGCCGTTTGCCACCAAAATGAAGACGGGACGGTAGAATGCCCCGATAATGGTTCCGGATCGGCCGGCAACGGGGGAAGCTGCCAGCGGAATAATGCCACCGGGATAGAGATTCCTTATGAAGAGTTGTTTGCCAAGGGGCAAAGCAAGCTAGATAATTTATCGGTAGGGAGCCTATTGAATATTTCCAGAAGTTATCTCAATTGGCTCTTGGAAAAGCTGGCGACATTGACGCCAATTTGCCGGCAGGTGGATTTTGTTTTTACGCCGGTGACCAGCGTTTCCTTCACCATGCCCGACAGCACCATCCAGCGGCTGGGCATTTTCGCGCGCCTAGCCCCGCCAGAAACGAAAGATTTGGAATTTAAGCACAGCCAGACCACAGGGGAATTCCATGTAGATGTGGGCGGGCAAGGTAGCAGCGCTTCCCCCTCCTTAGATATCTTCGGCCAAGGCGGCGTCCATAACAGTTATAATTTTACAATTGACGAATTAACCCCGCCGCGAATTTGACTTTTTAACCATGATTCGGTTTAATAAAATGAGAATGAGAAAATTTCAATTGTTAATTTTAACAGGGGCATTGGTGGGATTGGCAATTATGGCGGCCCCGGCCGCATTGGCGACGCATAGTCCCGGCTCACAGATTACTCCAACTTCAACCCCAAGCGTAACTTCAACCCCAACTCTGACTGCAACCCCGTCGCCGCAGGATGGCGGAGGGCATTCCGGCCTTGATAAGTTGAAGAATACGCTTTTGAAATTTCAGGAAGCTTTGAATGGGCCAATGAATTTGGTGAAATGGATGGTGGATCCCAGGGGCGTTTTGGAAACAATAATGACTTATTTCATCGAAAACATTGGCGGTCAGGCAGCTTTGACAAGCGCCTCCCAGCCAATTCCCATTGGGGCGATTCCCATCCCTCCTGGCGACTGGTATTTAACCGGAGGAGCGATTGGGGGTTTAAATAATTTAACAGCCGGCCTTTTAAGCACGCCGCCGGCTTCAGGCATTTATTACGCTCAACGGGTGTGGCATCGGATTAACGGCACCGCTTATGCCAGCAATGGCGTTGGTTTTGGCTCAAATTTGATAAATCTTTTAAAAATTTGGCAGGCTTTTCGCGACTTTAGCTATGCGCTTTTTGCCCTTGTTTTCCTTGGGGCCGGCCTGATGATAATGATGCGAATGAAAATAAGCCAGCAAGCGGTTATGAGCATTGAAAACGCTTTGCCGAAGTTAGTGGGGGCGTTGGTGCTAATCACTTTTTCTTATGCTATTGCCGGTTTTATGATTGATTTGATGTATGTCTTCATTGGTGTCATCATGAAGCTTTTGCAAATGCGTAATCTGTTGCCAAACTATTCCTTTATTAGTAAGCTACCTTTAATACCAGGAACTCAACTAATGTCAATAATTCAACCAAGTGCAAGCAACATGATGGGGGGATCAATGCTTAGTTTAACCCCAACGGTATTCTTGAGCATCAATGCAGCCAGTGTGTTGGGGCAAGTTATGGGGTCGGTATTTCCTGTAGTGGGAACAATGGCGGGAGGAGCATTATTTCCTCTTATTTGGATGGTTATGCTTTTGTATTTGGGGATTAAAATTTTTCTTGCCTTGATAAAAACTTACGTTGCCATCATTGTCTTAATTATTTTTGCCCCCGTGCAAATTGCCGCCGGGGCCATGCCAGGCAGCAAGAGCGGTTTTGGCAGTTGGCTTAAAAATTTAACGGCAAACTTATTGGTGTTTCCGACGATGATTCTGGTATTAATGATCGGCGGTTATCTTTCCATAAACACCCAATCTTTATGGTATCCGCCATTTTTAGGACCGGTAGTGGGGGACATTGGTATAGGTAGTATTTTTGCCGGGAAATTGGCTTCAGCGGCGATTGCCATTGGGGTAATGATGATGCTGCCGGCAATTCCCAAAACAATTAAACGGGCCATGGGCATTGAGGGAGGCATGTTTGCCGAGGCGACAGGAGGCCTGATAGCCGGCTTAATGGCGGCAACCGCACCAATTAGAAAGGCGGGTCAGGTTGTTCAAGGAGGAGTTGAGAGGAAGCTGGGAGCTGAGAGCGCTGATAGGATTTCGGCGTTGTTCAAAAAGAACACAAAAACAGCTGGGGGTGGTGGAGCAAACAGTAGTAATTCTGTGGCATCGCAAGGTAATCCTTGGGCCGGTGGCGGTTCGGCCAGCAGTGACTAGTTTTGGGTATTACTTTTCTTGCAGAGACTCGAAAGCACCTTTTAGCAGTTCGCTAAAGAGGATATATAAAAGGTAAAGGCGAAACCCGGGCCGCTTGAGCCAAGGGCCGAAGAAAAGATCAAATTTAGCTTTGGCGGCACGTTCTCCTCGGTGAGGCCAAAATTCATGGCTCAACCGGTCTTCGTTTTGCTTCATAATGAGGTTATTTTCTCGGGCTTGGCTAAAAATACTGTCCAGAATGGCATTGCCCGACTCATAATAATTGGCCCACTCGCGTTTCCCTACCCCCTTGGCATATTTAGCCAAGCCGCGCAGGTAGCTTTCTAGCCAATCTTCAGCTCCAAAGTCGATTCCGTTGAGAAGGTCTTCATCGCCAAAATGGGGTTGGAGATTGGCTAAAAACTGGCCGGAATGCATGAGGGCGCGCAAGCGTTGAACTAGGCTTCCCTTATCCAAATCCCATTCAGTTCCCGGCGGCATAGTGAATATGCCGCTTTTTAGCCCCTCGCCGCGGCTGACGGCGGTTTGGTTGCCTATCTTGGCCCATTTTTGGTCAACAAAAGTAATGGGTAGATCTCCTCTTAAAAGAGCGGCCTCTTCTTCAGGGCTTAAAAGGTCGGACTTGATGAAGCGCTTGTCTTTTGTGCTCTCCTGGCCGTTTACTAAGCGGATTTGGATAATTTTCAGTTGCTCTTTGCCTTTGCTGTCTTGATAACGGATGGCAATGATTTGTTTTTTGAGTGTTGGCGGCGCTTCATTTTCGTTTTCACCGCCACTGGCCGCTGCTGCCGCCGGATTTGTTTCGGTTGCCTTTGGAACCGCTGCTGCAATTTCTTTTTCTAAAACAACCACTTGGGATTGGTGGCTTAAGCCGTTTACATTCTCGCCGTTCCAATTTACAATTTGCATTGCGTCCCGGCTTTCATGGTAGCCCAGCCCGCCCTCTTTCTCCGATTTAATTGTTTCCAGGCCGGCTTTTTCCAAAAGCAAGAAGTCTATGGGCCGGTATACCAGCCCAATAGGGATGCCGATAGCCCGCTTTTCTTGGCCGACCACCTCGTAAAATTGGGATTTTTGGAATTCTTTGGCCATAACCTTTCCTGGCCCGATATTTTCCCACCAGGCGCCGAAATTTATGGATTTGCGGAAATTATCATGAAGGTTTCTGAGAAAATAGGCGGGGTGGAGAAGGGCGTAGGTATCTATAGCTAATCGAGCGATAGCCCGGGCCCGGTTAATATCGATATTCTTTTCTTCGGCTAAAGTTCTAGCAATTTCATCGTGAAATTTATGCCATTGCAAGTCTGTTTTTAATTCTTCTACTTCTCCTTGGTTTACCTTGGCGGCGATGGCGGTAAAAGATTCTTTTAGGTAGGGCGCTTCCATGGTCCTGGCAAGTTGGCTGGGGCTTAACTTTAGCGATTCCAGAGCTTGAAAAAGCGCAATCGGATCCTTGACCCCTTTAAGGTAGATCAATTTCCTTACCGATTTAAAAAGTTCGCTTAG
>JALTFB010000027.1 GCA_027007615.1 Candidatus Shapirobacteria bacterium | reverse complement strand
TATGGAAACCATGGTCGGAAATGACCAGAATGTTGATTTTTGTTTTTGGATGAGCGGTTTTGTAAGCGTTAACAATTTTTGCCATGGCCCGGTCGATGCTTTGGTAAACTTTTAAAGTTTGCTTTTGATTCCAAAAGAAATGCTGGCTAAGATCGGTCGCTTTAAAAAGGACGAAAAAAATGTCCCAAGCCTCTTGTTTGGCGATAGCGAGAGCGGCTTTTTCCCGGCTGGCAATTAAAGAAAGGATTTGTCGGTGAAGGGCTGCCTGGGCATTTGAGCTGATGGGCTTTTCGGGAGCAAAACCGCGCCGGCTGGAAGGAAGGTCAATCTGATAACGCAACTTTAACAATTTAAGCTGCAACTGCCGCGGGTAAGCAAAATCAGCCCCCGAGGGTGTTAGAAATGAGCTTACCAGGCAGCCATTATTAGGCTGGATGGGATAGGTTAAGGGCATATTGATAATAGCGCTCCGTTTGCCGTAATCGGCGGCAATTTGCCAAAATTTGAGCTGGCGGATATCATTTGAACCGTATAGCTTGCCGTCGGGGCGATGGAAGCCGAAAATGCCATGCTTAATGGGGGCGGTGCCGGTTTGAAAGGTTGTCCAAGCGGTGGAGGTCAGCGGAGGGATGGTGCTTTCCAATGTGGCCGCTGAACCTTTATCAACCAAACTTTGCAGAAAGGGCAGATGGCCCGCTTTTAGCCATGGGCCAAGCAATTTCCAGGTAGCGCCGTCAAGCCCGAAAATCAAAATGGCGGTTTTCATTTTTTGCGTAGCTGGCTCAAAGCTAAAGCGATAACCGCCGGAGCGCTAATCAGGGTATAGCTTAGAATAAGCCAGGCGGCCCCTTGGGCTTGGAAATTTTTAATTAAGAACGGCCCCAAGAAAATAACAATGGCAGTATTGACCCAGGCGAGAATGGCGGGGATTTTGGCATTGCCAAGCCCCTCCAGAATGGCCACGGGAATGGCAGTCAAGGCGTGGATTAAGTAAACAATTAGGAGGATGTTAAATATGGGGATGATATGGCCGGTAAATTCGGGATCCTTGAGCCACCAGTTCAGGAACCATGGCCCCAACAGAAAACCCAACAGGGTAACAACTGCCATAAAAATGGCAATGGCGACTTCACCTTTTAAGAATAGTTTGCCGATGTGGGCGTAGCGTTTTTCTCCATGGAGATTGGAAACTTTGGGGAAAATAACGATGTAAGCTTGAGATAAAATAACGCCCAATTTTTGCACAAGGGAAAAGGGGACGGTGAAATAACTGACACTGGCGATATTGGCGAATGAAGCCAAGAAAAATTTGGGAAATTGGTTGTTTATCTGGCCGGCGCTGTTGCTGAAGAATTTGAATATGGCAAAGCTGCTGAGATCGGCAAGGTGGCGCCGGGAAAAGCGGGGATAGGCGAGATAAGAACGGACAAACCAGATGCTGATGGCGATGGTTATTAGCAAGGCGATAGTTTGCAATTGGAAGACAGCCACTAAGGGGTAATGGGCGCTGACCAATAGGGCAATGCCGGCGGTGTTGGCGGTGCCGACAATGAAGGTGCGGATGTTGTAGAGGAAAAATCTTTCCAAGCCTTGGAAGACGGCGCCGGTATAAATGGTAAGGAAATAAAGGCCGGTGTTGAGGGCGACAATGGGAAAGATTTGCTGGCCGATTATTTGCAACGCCGGGGAAAGGTGGAAGAAGCCAAGAATGAAGGGGCGGAAAAGATTGAGGGAAATGGCAACCAAGAGGGCCAAGAGGCAATAAAACAGGAAAGTCGTTTGGATAAAGCTGGCCAAATCCCGGCGCTGGCTGCTAACGCGGATTTGGGCAATTTTTTGCGTCAAAGCGGCGCCGAAGCCGAAATCGAAAGTGGTGGCGTAATTCAAAAGGGCGCTGGCCAAGACCAAAAGCCCGAATTGCTCTTTGCCAAGGCCATGGAGAATCAAGGGGATAGTTAGGAAAGAAAGGAGAAATAAATAGCCTTGGGAGACGAGATTTATGGAGATATTTCGCAGCATAAGCAATTATAGCAAATGGGCCGGGTTCGGGAGTGGTAAAATTAAGGGATGAAATTATCGGTGGGAATTGTGGGGTTGCCGAATGTAGGCAAGTCAACGCTTTTTAACGCTTTGTTAAAAAAACAGGTGGCTGATGTTGGTCCCTATCCTTTTTGCACGATAGAGCCGAATAAGGGGGCGGTAGAGGTTCCAGACCAGCGGTTGCCGGTTTTGGCAAAAATAGTGGAAACGCAAAGAATTGTGCCGGCAGCGGTGGAGTTTGTAGATATTGCCGGGCTAGTAAAAGGCGCTGCCCAAGGGGAGGGCTTGGGCAACCAATTTTTATCCCATATCCGCGAAGTGGCTTTGATAGCCCATGTGGTCCGTTTTTTTGAGAATAAAGATATTTCTCGGGTGGGCGCAAATCCCGATAGCGATGTGGATACCATTAACAGTGAATTGCTTTTGGCGGATTTGCAAACTTTGGATAAGCAAAAGCCGCCCAAGGGTAATATCAGCAAAGAGGAGGCGGCTTTATGGCGAGCGGTGGAAAAGCTAAAGGAAAGCCTGGACCGAGGTGTTGCCGCCAGAGATGCGGATTTGAGCGATGAAGAGCGGAGCGCCGCCCGGCAACTTTTTCTCTTGACAAGCAAGCCGATAATTTATGTGGCTAATTTGTCGGAAAAGCAACTGGGCCATTCCCAGGAAACGGTTGGCTCTTTCAAGTGGCAGCCACTATTGCCATTGTCGGCAAAAGTGGAGGCGGAATTGGTTGATTTCAATGAGGCGGAGAGAGAGGAATATTTGCGCGAATTAGGCTTGGAAGCTTCGGGGTTAGACAGGCTGATAAAAGAGGCCTATCGCCGCCTAGGACTGATCTCTTTTTTGACGGCGGGCAAGAAAGAGGTGAGAGCTTGGACGATTGAGGGGGGAATTCCGGCGGTTGAGGCGGCGGGGGTAATCCACTCCGATTTTGCTAAAAAATTTATTAAAGCTGATGTAGTTGATTACTCGATCTTTGTGGAATTAGGAGGTTGGGA
>JALTFB010000026.1 GCA_027007615.1 Candidatus Shapirobacteria bacterium | reverse complement strand
AAATTTTCCCGCCGAGGTTAACGCTATTATTGAAATCCCCCGCGGCAGCAACAATAAATACGAGCTGCATAAAAGTTGGGATATTTTCCATCTTGACCGCGCCCTTTACGGCGCCACTCACTATCCCAGCGAATACGGGTTTGTGCCCCAAACTTTAGCTGAAGATGGCGATCCTATTGACATTATGGTTATCACCACCTTTCCCACCTTCCCGGGTTGCCTCATTCACGCCCGAGTCATCGGCGGGCTTCATGTTAACGACAACGGCAAAAAAGACACCAAGATTATTGCCGTAAATGCCCGCAATCCACGGCATGACGATATTGAAACCGTTGATGATTTATACCCCCATTTCCGCCAGGAAATCCATGATTTTTGGCTCAATTACTCCCGGTTGCAACCGAAAAAAAAGATTATTGTTAAAGAATGGTATTCTCTGGCTACTATTAAAAAATTAATCATTGCCGCCCATGAGCGCTATCAAAACAAAAGCAAATAAGCCCGACAACGGTTCGCCGGCCGCGGCCAAAAGAACCGAAATCGGCCGAGTGATCAATACAGAAATAAATGCCGAAGTGCGCAAAGCATATCTGGATTATGCCATGAGCGTCATCGTCATGAGAGCTCTGCCCGACGCCCGCGACGGACTTAAACCGGTTCATCGCCGCATTCTTTACGCCATGCAGCAAATTGGGCTTACTCCGGGCGGCCGCTACACCAAATCCGCTAAAATTGTCGGTGAAGTGCTGGGAAAATACCATCCCCATGGCGATTCTCCCGTTTACGACGCCCTGGTGCGGATGGCCCAAAAATTTTCTATGCGCTACCCGCTTGTTGACGGCCAGGGAAACTTTGGATCCATTGACGGCGATCCGCCGGCCGCAATGCGTTATACCGAAGCCCGCTTGGCTAAAATTAGCCAAGAGCTTCTGGCGGATTTAAAGAAAGACACCGTTGAATTTATCGAAAATTTTGACCGCACCCTTAAAGAGCCAACTGTTCTACCAGCCAGATTGCCAAATTTGCTTCTCAACGGCAGCGACGGCATCGCCGTAGGCATGGCTACCAAAATACCCCCCCATAATTTAGGGGAAATAATCAGTGCTCTTTTATTGATGCTTGACCAAGGACGCCTGGAAAAACAGCCCGACCATGAATTCAGCATTGACAAAATTGATCCCAACAGCAATGACGAAAGGCAAAAAATATTAGCCGAAGTTTATGAGCTGGAAAAGCTAAACTTGCATTTTGAGACCAACACCGGCAGCGACGACCTCCTTAAAATCGTCAAAGGCCCCGATTTTCCCACAGCCGGTTTTATTTTCGACCGCCAAGCTATTCGCGACGCTCTCACCACCGGCAAGGGAAAAATCCCCATCCGCGGTCGGGCCGAGATAAATGAAACCAAAAAGGGTCGCTACCAAATTATTATTTCCGAGTTGCCCTACCAGATTAACAAAGCTAATTTGGTTGCCAAAATTGCCAATTTGGCGCGAGATAAAAAGATAAACGGCATCAGCGATTTGCGCGATGAATCCGATCGCGAGGGCATCAGGGTTGTCGTTGAACTGCGGCGGTCGGCCATTCCCCGAGCCATTTTGAATAAACTTTATAAATATACCGAACTCCAAACCAGCTATCCCGTTAACATGGTCGCCCTGGTTGATGGCGTTCCCCAAACTTTGTCATTGCGGCAAATTTTGCTTCACTTTCTCCGTTTCCGCCACCAGGTCATCCGCCGCCGGACCATTTTTGATTTAAAGGAGGCCAAATTACGCAGCCACATTTTGGAAGGCTTGAAAATCGCCCTCGACCACCTCGATGAAGTGATTGAAACCATTAAAAAATCCGCCGATGCCGAGACGGCCAAGACTAACCTGATGCGCAAGTTTGACCTTACCAATCTTCAAGCCACTGCCATCCTTGACATGCAACTGCGGCGACTGGCGGCGCTGGAGCGGGCTAAAATTGAACAGGAATATCAGGAAATAGCCGCCCAGATTAAACACTTTATTGCTATCCTAACCAATCCCAAAGAAATGATCGGCATCCTCCGCCAGGAATTATCCCAACTCAAAGATACTTACGGCGATGCCCGGCGCACCAAAGTTGTCGCTAAAAAAATTGGCGAATTTTCCGATGAGGACCTGATCCCTAACCATGAAACTATCGTCGCCATCACCAAAGCCGGCTATATCAAGCGGATGACTCGCGATACATTCCGCACTCAGCGCCGGGGCGGCAAAGGAACAGCCGGAATGACGAGAAAAGAGGAGGACGAAATAAAAAATTTGCTCTTCACCGAAACGCACGATTACCTTCTCGTCTTTACCGACCGGGGGCGCGTCTTTCAGCTCCGGGTTTGGGAATTGCCGGAAGGCAGCCGCAAATCAAAAGGGCAGGCAATCATTAATTTGCTGGGCATTAGCCAGGGAGAACAAGTTAAAGCAATTCTCAGCCTTCCCAAGAAGAACCAATACCGTTACGTTCTGATGGCTACCAAAAACGGTATTATTAAACGCACGCCATTGCCGAAATTCAAAAACATTCGCTCCAGCGGCATTATCGCTCTGGCTATGAATCCCGGCGACGAATTAATTGAAGCTAAGTTAACCAGCGGCAAGGACCAAGTAGTCATCGTCACCAAGCATAGTAAGGGCATCCGCTTTGCGGAAACAGACATTCCCTCAATGGGGCGGACGGCCCGGGGAGTTAAGGGAATCAGCCTCAAACCGGGCGACCAAGCGGTTGCCGCCAATACCGTCCCGGCTCGGCTGCCAAGGCCCAAAGACCGGCGCCGCAAAATCTTCCGCGACCTCCTTTTGGTAACCGAAAATGGCTTGGGAAAACGGACCAACGTTTACCTTTTCCCTCTCCAAAAACGGGGCGGCATTGGCGTCCGCGCCGCTAATCTAAACGATAAGACAGGTTTAATTGCCGACGCCCATATCGTCGGCGAGGATATCAGCCAGGTAATCATCACCTCTCAACAGGCTCAGGTAATCCGCTTGCCCCTGAAAAATATTTCCCGTTTGGGACGGGCCACCCAGG
>JALTFB010000025.1 GCA_027007615.1 Candidatus Shapirobacteria bacterium | reverse complement strand
AAGACTGGCAATTGGACAAAATGGCTGCCGAAAAACGGCAAGTCGCGCTCCGCTAAAAAACGGCGCAGCAAATGGCAGCATTGGCTCTTGGCAACTATCGTTCTCTTCTATCTGCTCAGTATCGGCATGCACTACGGCCAACAGCAGCTCCCCAACCATGAAGAAAATTTTTCCCAATTCATCAGCCAAATCAAAGCCGGCAAAGTCAAGGGCGCCATTATTTACGACAACTATCTCAAGGTCCAGCTTAACGACGGCCAAACTTATCTCGTCAACCGCGAACCGGGCATATCTTTTGTGGAAACCCTAAAAGACAGCGGCGTTGATCCGGCCGGCGTCAACATCCAATTTGACAATCAAAATTGGAATAAAATTATCGGCAATTTGCTGGGAACAGTCTTCCCGCTTATCCTAACCATCGGCATTTTCTATTATTTTTTCAAACAAGCCGGGCGGGCGCAAAGCTCAATTTTCGCCTTCACCAAATCGCGAGCCAAGTTTTTTGTCAAAGGCCGCCAGGACACCACCTTCAAAGATGTGGCCGGGCTTGAGGAAACAAAAAAAGAGCTGCGCGAGGTGGTCGATTTTTTGCGCAACCCCCATAAATACAGGAAATTGGGCGCCCGCACTCCCAAAGGGGTTTTGCTGGTAGGGCCCAGCGGAGTGGGCAAGACGTTACTGGCTCGGGCGGTTGCCGGCGAAGCCAAAGTGCCCTTCTTGTCCATGGCCGGCTCGGAATTTATGGAAATGCTGGTCGGCGTCGGCGCATCTCGGGTCCGCGATTTGTTTAAAACCGCCAAAAAATCGGCGCCGTCTATTATTTTCATTGATGAAATCGACGCCATCGGCCGCGCCCGAGGAGTCGGCAGCTTTGGCGGCGGCCAGGGCGAACGCGACCAAACCCTTAACCAAATCCTGGTGGAAATGGACGGCTTTGAAGCTAACGCGCGGGTGGTTGTCATCGCCGCCACCAACCGCGGCGACTTGCTTGACCCGGCCCTGCTCCGCCCCGGCCGCTTTGACCGGCGCATCGTCCTTACCCTTCCCGACCTCCAAGAGCGTGAAGCCATCCTTAAAATCCATGCCCGCGGCAAACCGTTTATCCAACAAGTTTCTTGGCGTAAATTAGCCCAGCGGACGGTAGGCTTTTCCGGCGCCGATTTGGAAAATATGCTCAACGAGGCGGCCATTCTCTCCGCCCGGCGGGGAAAGGACAAGATTGGCGGCGGCGAGCTTGAAGAAGCGGCTCTTAAGGTAAAACTTGGACCGGCGAAAAAACGCGCTTTCTCGCAAAAAGACAAGGAAATCACCGCCTACCATGAAAGCGGCCATGCTCTGGTCACTTGGCATTTGCCGGACATGGATCCCGTTCAAAAAATTTCCATCGTTTCCCGCGGCCTGGCTTTGGGCTTTACTCTCATTCCCCCCAGCCGCGACCGGCCCCACTTGACCAAAAAATACTTGAACGAGCAGATTATTGCCCTTTTGGGAGGGCGCGCTGCCGAAGAGTTGAAATTCAAACAGATGACCACCGGTGCCGCCAGCGATATCCAAGAAGCCACCAAGATTGCCCGGCGGATGGTGATTGAGTATGGCATGAGCCGGCTGGGGCCGCTTAACCTTGGTCCGCAGATTGACATGGACCAATGGGGGCGGGGCCTGGTTACCCCCCGCGAGCTGTCGCCGGATATGCAAGCCAAAGTGGACAAAGAGGTGCAGCAAATTATCAACTACGGTTATCGCCAGGCGCAAAACATTTTGCGGCGCCACCCAAAACAGCTGGATACCATCGCCCAGGCTTTGGTTAAAAAAGAAACCTTAGAGCGGGATGAGTTTGAAAAACTACTCAAGAGCAAAAGCAAAGACAGAGATTAAAATCACAAGCGCCGAAGTATAAATCCCAAACAAAAACCTGGTCATGCTGAATTCCTGTTCAGCATCTTTAGTGGGTGTCTTATTTACATTATTGTTTCACTATTCACTGAAGATCCTAAAATTTAAATTCCAAATTTCAAGCACCAAAAAACAAACAATTTCCAATCCGCCAGCCGGAGCCAAGCGGGTTGTGTTTGTAAGTACTATGTGCCAGTGGGTAGTATGCTAACAAAAAATGGTCAGCCACCCAGTCAAAAATGGCGACATCCTTCGTTACTAAAAGCCAAAGCTCTAACGAAAAAATTTGAAATTGGCCTGCTCCTCGTCTCAATTCCCTAGGTGTTAACTTGGGACACCTAGGGAGGTCAGGTCTATTCACTATTTTAGCTTCCTGCCTTGAACTCTTTAGCTATAAGGGGTATAAATAGGGTGTGCTTTTAAAGTCAAATAGCTTAGAACTAAAAATGTTAAATAGTTAAAGCTGGATTGTGAAGGCTATTATTAATAATATTAAAAACTCGGTTTTGTTAAGGGCTATCGGATTTTTATTTTTGCCGTTGTTAGTATTTGTGGCTTTTTCTTACTTTTTCTATCCTCTTGCTCCTCATTGTTCTTTAGGGAATGGCCTTCTGGGATGTACCCCAATTTGCAAACCCACTTCCTATTTTCCAGACGGAAAACCTGCCGATTATGAAGTAACTCCATGCTTTCACGAGGGACCGGCTACCTTGCAAAGGCTGTTATTCCAATTCTCCATTCCGTTTTATGTAGTGTCTTTTATCTTTCTCTTGTTTATTATCTTTAAGGTCGGATTTAAAACATTTTTGAGAAAAATTGTCTATATTACCTTTGCCCCGATTTTCTTAATCAGAGAAAACAGAAAAAATAAAAATGTAATTTCTAGAATATTAGTAATTTTGATCTCTTTTCTGTTGGTTATCGAGTGGGGAATAGGTTATTGGGTGGCAGTTAAAAGTTTGTTAGGAAGGCGTATTTTTTAGAAAAAAGGGGAAGAATGAATTATAAAGAGTTTATCGAACAATATACGTCTGGGAAATTAAGCGTGTATATTCATAAGAGCTATGCTCTTAGAGTTATCAGTGCAGGTTATCTTCCCAAAAGATATTACTGGGCACATACTTTTTGGAGCTGGGTATGGCTTTTATCTATTCCCACTGGAATAATCTTGTTATTTTTTAATGTAGGTATAGGT
>JALTFB010000024.1 GCA_027007615.1 Candidatus Shapirobacteria bacterium | reverse complement strand
AGGTTATATTTCGCTAATGGTTTGGCGGCAATCATGGCAACAATTGATACTTAATTCATTAATAATTTTTTTGTTGTTGGCGATTTTCATTTTTGATTATCATCTCCAAATTATTCCTGATTTCTTGGTCATCCCCCTGATTTTTCTGGGGTTGTTACTCCCCCACCCTTCCCTGATAGCCGCTTTCGCCGGCATGCTTTTTTTTATTTTTCTTTACTTGGTTACCGGCGGCCGTGGTATGGGATTGGGCGATGCCAAGTTGGTTTTTGCTTTGGGCATTTTCCTGGGAGGCTGGGAATTGCTGTTGGCACTTTATCTGGCTTTTATTATGGGTGGGATGGTGGCCGGTTTTTTACTTTGGCGGGGCAGGAAAAATTTAAAAAGTAAAATCGCTTTCGGGCCGTTTTTGGTTTTAGGGAGCCTTATAAGCTGGTTTGTCGGGAATATTATTTTGGTAAGATTATTATAGTGAAAATAAATAATTCGGCTTTTACATTGGTGGAGCTATTAGTCGTCATGCTGATAATAGCAGTTTTGGCAACGGCATTTTTAATGAACTACTTGGCTCAAATCCGTAAAGGCCGTGATGGCCGCCGCCGCCGCGATTTGTACGAGTTGCAGCGGGCCATGGAAGATTATTATAACGATAATGGCTGTTATCCTCATGGTGATGATCTTTTGAAATTGCAACATTGCCAAACTAATGATTTTCGCCCTTGGTTGGACAAAGTTCCTTGCGATCCGGCTAATAATAAGCCTTATGAAATTTTGGTTGAAGGCAATGATTGCCCGAGCTGGTTTGCCATTTATGCCGATGTAGCTTATCCTCGCCCTAAGGATGCTTGCGCCCAGGGTTGCCAGATAAACGGTGAAACTTATTACTATGGAGTTGCCAGCAGCAATATTACTCCTCCTCAGCAAGTTGGTCCTACTGTTTCTCCAACTGGCTCGACGGCCACCCCCACGCCCATCCCCAGCAATTGCGCGCCGGCTACTTGCGGTAGCGTGAACGCTCGTTTTTGTATTGCCAATACTTGTGCCACTTGCTGCCCTGGTGTAGAGTATAGATGTGATAGCACGGGGACGCTATGTTGTTATGATGCCAGTTGCCAGTAGAATGAAAAAATTAGGTTTTACATTGGTGGAATTATTGGTGGTAATGGCGATTTTGGCGCTTTTGGCGAGTGTCGGTTTTGGCCAATACCGTACTAGCCAGCAAAAAGCCCGCGACGCCCAACGCAAGGCCGATCTTGGCAACATCGCCCGATCACTGGAAATGTATTACAATGATAATAGCCAATATCCTGTTAGCGTTAATTGCGATAGCCGGGAAACGGGTAAGATGGTGGTTAATGTCAATTGCCCCCAGGAGACAATTCTACAATGGGGACAGAGTTTTGAAGCGGAAATTAATAATAACACTATCATTTATATGAAACGATTGCCGCAAGATCCCCAAAGCAACCATAGTTACTGTTATCAGTCCGACGGCGGCTACTATCGCCTTTTTGCAATATTGGAAAACACCCATGACCGTGATTACAATAAATTTAACGCCAGCGGTTATACTTGCAATGGTGGGACATATAATTACGGCATTAGCAGTTCTAACGTTAACATCCAATGAAAAAACAACGCGGATTCACGCTTATCGAGCTCTTGGTGGTTTTGTCTATTATCGCCATCTTAACGGGCATTTTACTTCCCAATCTGATGTCGGCTCGCCAGCGCGGACGTGACAGCCAGCGCAAACAGGGGCTTTGGCAAATTAAAAACAGCCTTCAGCTTTACTATAATGACCATCAATCATATCCGGCCACCCCGCCTCCCTTTGGCAGTTCTTGGCAGGAAAACGGTGTGGTTTATATGGCGCAGGTGCCTCAAGATCCGCTTGGCAGCGTACGAAGCTATGGCTATTGCGTAAGCGGTGATGGCAACGGTTTTCGGCTTTGGGCGCAGCTAGAGAATGGAGGCGATGCCGATATTACCGCTTCTTTGGCGCGCTGTCCTACCAGCATTTGCAGTGCAAACTGTTTGAAAAATTGTTATTATGTTTGTAGCGATTAAAAAGATAATGGCAAAGCAAAATACCAAAGCGGGTTTTACACTTTTTGAATTATTGGTGGTAATTTCTATAATTGCTATTTTAATAGCGGTTATCTCTACCTCCTATGCGGCAGCCCAAAAAAGAGCCCGTGATGCCCGCCGCCGCCAAGACATAAAAGCGGTCCAAAAAGCTTTAGAGCAGTATCAAGCTATGAATAGCAGCTATCCTGTTAATTGCGATCCCGGCAGCACCTATTTACCCGGCGGCCTGCCAAGCGATCCCAAACCTGGCAGCAGCTATTCTTGGAAATGCGCCGCCGATGGCACTACTTATTGCATCTGCGCCCATCTGGAGGAAAAGAACAAAGGGAATGCCACTACCGTAGGAACGAGCAGCGCTTGCAGTTATGGGACGGGCAACTATTTCTGTTTGAGTAATTTGCAATGAAACAAAAAGGATTCACTTTTATCGAGCTTTTGGTAGTGACCACTATTATTATTTTGCTTTCATCGGTGGCGCTGGTTTCTTATCAGGCGGCCGAAAGGCGGGCCCGCGATGATAAGCGACAAGCGGACTTAGAGCAATTCCGCTCCGCTTTGGAAATGATTCGTAGCGATATTGGCAATTATCCTTATAATACTTGCCTTCCTCCCAGCTCGGGAGCGTGGATATGTAATGGGACCACCTACATGAATGAAGTCCCCCAAGATCCCAAAGGCTATAAATATTATTATAACTCAGCTGATGGCAGCAGCTATATCCTTTGTGCAAGAGTAGAGTCTAGCAATATTCAAAATGACTGTAGCGGCAATCCCGATTGTGGCGGGAAAATCTGCAATTATCATATTTTGTCGCCCTAATAATGAAGGGTTTTACGTTAATAGAGTTATTAGTGGTGGGGACGATTGCCGCACTATTGTCGGGTTTCGGGTTTTCCGGTTATCGTGTTTTTGTCCAGCATCGCGCGGTCCGCTTAGCCTCCAATTCGCTTTATTCCCAATTGGCGCTTTTGCGCAGCCAAGCGCGCAGCGGGGTAAAAGACCGCAATTGCGATGAATTATTAAAATATGAAATCAAATGGCAGTCTCCCGATTTGTTCGCCCGGCAAGTTTGCAAAAGCTGGCGGCAAGATTGGCAAAAAATGGCCAATCATTGGCTGGTGGGAAAAGTCCAAATTACTTTCAATGATGGTGATGATAAGAGCCTCTTCTTTTTTAAGCCTCTAAGCGGCCAATTAGGTGGCGTTACTTGGGATCCGGCTATTTTCCAATTGCAAACGACGCTTAAATGCCGCCAAATTCAACTTTATAAAAATGGCAATATTGTTTTGAAAGCATGCTGACAACAATAAGTAAAAATAAGGCAAGGCAGTGCCGCGGGCAATCGTTGATAGAGGTGGTTTTTGTAATTTTTATTTCCGCCCTTCTTCTTTCCGGCTTGGCGGCGGGAACAACTTTTATGCTTGTTGCCTCGAATTTTGCCCGCCAGCGGACTACGGCGATACAAATAGCCAAACAGGAATTAGAAACATTGCAAGGCGCTAAATCTGAAGCGCAATGGTGGATAGACATATCTCCCTATTGCCGGCGGGGAAATAATTGCCAAGTAAAAAGCTGCGGCGCCAATTCCCAATTTTCCTGCAAAACCTGTTTTAGCAATTGCAATTTAAGCGGGGATAATAAAAGCGTAGAAACGACAATTTGGGTCTCTTGGGGGCGGCGCGGCAAAGTGAGAATAGTTACCGTTTTAAGCAATTGGCAATAATGGGCAACAAGCAGCTGGGTTTTACCATTTTTGAGAGTTTGATAGCTATCGGTTTGGTGTCTCTGGTGCTGGCGATTGGCGGAAGCGTTTTTTTTCTTAGTTTGCGGGGGCAAACTAAGGCTTTAGCCAGCAAGGAATTGCGTCAAGGAGGCAGCGCGGCAACTTTGGCGATAGAGGATTATCTGAACCGTTTTGCCAAACAGCCGATTCAGTGTTTGAGCACAGAACAAACATTTATGGATTTTATTGGGAATGATGGCAAAACTACCACTTTCCACTGCCTGAATGATCACCTGGCTTCCAATTCCGCTTATCTTACTCCCGATGGATTGACATGTTTGCAATTTAAGGCGCATTGTTCCAAGCTTTCTTCTTCCTATCCGCAAATTTATATAAGTTTTACCATGGCCATTAGCAACAGCAACCTGAACGCTCTCCAGGCGGCCGTGGGTTCTAAACAAGCGCAGTTTACCCTTACTAAGATTCTGCCGACAAAAATTTAAGCGGAATTGATTTTTACAGAGCCCATCATCTATACTGGATATAGTATGGATTATTTTGGTTTGAATTTTTCCGCTGACGCCTTTCAGGCGGCGCAAATAGTTAAAAAGGGTTCAAGTTTGGAATTATCGGCTGTTGGCGAAGTGGGCAATCCCTTAAAGCAACTGGTTGACTTTGGTTCCCAAGATGCCTTTGCCAATGTTATCCGCGAACTTTTAGCCGGATTGGCAATAGACGTTCCCAAGGTCGTGATCAGCATCCCCGAAGAAATGATAATTAGCAGGGTTATAAATTTACCGGCCATGAAAGAGGGAGAAATTATTACAGCTTTGCATTATGAAGCGGAAGCCTTTATCCCCTACCCTGTTCAAGAAGCGCAGATAGATTACCAAATTATTAAGAAGGAAGATAACGGCGAGCAGCGTGTTTTGGTGGTGGCGACTAAAAAACTCTATTTGGAAAATATTAATAAACTCTTAGGCAGTCTAAACCTGGTCCCTTTGGCATTGGAGAACTATGCTTTGAGCTTAGCTCGCGGAATATGCCCGTTTCGGAATCAGCCGACCTTGATAATAGATATCGGCAATAGGGTAACTACGTTAGCTGTAGTATTAGCCGGCAATATCCATCTTAGCAGGACCCTGCCGGTTGGCGGGAAAGCTTTTACACGGGTGATAAGCGTGGCTTTGGGGATGGACTTGGTAAAAGCCGAAGCGTATAAAAAAACATATGGCCTTAAATCGGGTAAGTGGCAAAATAAAATTCGCAAAGCTTTATTGCCGATTGTAAATCAATTGGTTGCCGAAGTGAGGAAAACAATGCTTTCATTTGAAGAAGAATGGCATCAGAAAGCGGATTTATTAATTCTTTCCGGCGGCGGCGCTTTGATTCCGAATTTATCCGATGAGTTGGTAAAGAAATTGGGCGTGGAGGTTCAATGGGGCGAGCCGTTAAAGGGCATAGGGCTAAAAAATAACGCTCATGTCCCCGGCGACTTTGCTAAAATAAAGCTTCAATTTGCCGGCGTTATTGGGTTAGCCTTGCGAGAATGGCGTTAGCAGGGATAAACCTTTTGCCCCAAGAGGCAAAGGTCAATCTTCATTATTTAAAATTGCTGCAAGCCTGGCGCCGCTGGCTGTTAATTTTATTGGCGGTCTTTTTGCTTAATGCCGGATTTTTACTAGCGGGACAATGGTGGCTTAATTCTAAAATAAGCCACCTTAAACAAAAAGAAACAAATTTGCGTTCGCAAATAATGCGTTTTTCTCCCCATTTCCAGCAACAGCTCGTTGCCCGGCAAAATATTCAAAATGCAGCATTAATTCTAAGCCAAAGGAGGCTTTTTAGCCGTTACCTGAAAGCGTTAAAAATATTCTTAGGCAAGGGTGTAATTTTAAAGACTGTTAATTTCCGTGGCAATAATCTGACGGTCCAGGGGTATTGGCCTAACTTGGTCAACTTTGGCAGTTTTGAGGAAAGGGCAGCTGAGTTTAGACGCTGGTTGCCGACTTCGGAATTTTCATCGGTAAACTTACAAGCGGTAACTTTGCGGCCGGAAGGGGTGGGCTTTACTTTAGTGTTGAGGGCGCGTAAGCCATGATGGAAAGTATCCCGATATTTTTACAAAATGTGCGTCACAATCGCACTGCCCAACATTTTAGCTATTTTTTGGGTGCATTCTGGTTTTTACTCCTAATGGGAGCAATTATTTTTATTCCTCGTTGGCACCATCTTTACCGGACTAATCAAGATTGGCGGCGATTGCAAGAAACGCTAAGGAGTGAAGAACAAGAAGAGCAGGTTCTGGCGAACTGGAATTGGCCCGAGGTGGAAAAAAGGGCGCAATTGGCATATCAGGCATTTCCTCAGAAGAATGACATACAATTGATACTTTTTGCCTTGGAAGAACCGAGCCGCCGCAATAATTTTATGATTGAGCGCCTAGGGTTTGACGTGGGAACCATTGAGACGGCTTCGCTGGCGGCGCAGTCAGATGCGGTAAGCAAAAGGGGCGTTAAGATTAGGAAAAAGCCGGATACGGTGGCCATCGATTTCAGCGTATTGGGGCCGGCAGCTAACTTGGTCCCATTGTTGGAGGATTTGGAAAAAAGCCTACCTTTAATTTCTATTTCTGAATTTTCATTTTATCGCCAAAAAAAAGGAAAACAGGAGTCTTTGTCTAATGTCCATTTTAAGCTGAAGATGTATTTTGCCGGAGTTTTGCCGAAAGTATCTGGCAAATCGCGCTTTCAAGCCAAAGATTTCTTATTGTCCAATAAAGAAATGAAAATTGTAGCTACTCTGCGCGAATTTTACAGCCGCTCGAAGCTACTCTTTCAGAAAATGCAGCTAATAAAAGAGAAGGCTAACGTGACCTCCTTGTCTATTCGCCAAAATCCGTTTGTTGCCGCACCAACGCCTTGATTTAGGAATTCTTGTCTTTAATATCAAGGTGAAAGGCTTGCCGGCCGCGACCTTGGATAGCTAAAAAGTTTTTAAAAGCTTTTGCTACTTGGCCATTACGGCCAATCAGCCGGCCTAATAATTCTGGAGGAGCTGAAAGAATTATTCGTATTTCTGAGCCGTTTTTTTCTTCTTTGGTTTCAATTTGCCGGCTGGCCTCGCCCAAACTTAGCTCAAGCAGGTACTTAACTAATTTTTTCATGGTATGAAGAAAGAAGTTTGCGGACGCCATCGGCTAATTGGGCGCCCTTTTTCTGCCACTCGCTTAACGCTTGGCGGTCAATCTTGATTTTTTTATCCTGGGGATTATAAAAACCAAGGTCGGCAACAAATTTACCGTCTCTTTTGGAACGAGCTTCAGCAACAACGATACGGTAACTGCGTTGATGTTTTTTCCCTCGTTGGAACAATTTAATTTTTAGCATTTTTTATTCCTTTAGTGGCTTTAATTTTACTTTGTTTCTTTAGAATAGTCAATGCTTTGGCGGCGGCGGCTTCTTCCGCCTGGCGTTTGGACTTTCCCTCGCCCCTGGCGGTCAGCCTCTTACCTAGAAAAACGGCGCTTATAAAAACTTTATCATGTTCGGGTCCCCGGCTTGATAAAAGCCGGTAGCGGGGGGTGAGCTTAATTATTTTTTGGGCTTTTTCTTGGAGGACAGTTTTAGCGTCTTTAATATTTTTGCTTGTGGCTAAAATATTCAGTTTTGCCAGGAGATGGCGATCTAAGAAATGAAAAGTGGCTCCAATTCCCTGATCGGAGTAGATGGCGCCCAAAATGGCTTCAAAAGTATTTTCCAAAAGAGACATATTTTCCCGGCCGCCGGTTTTTTGTTCGCCTAAGCTTAGGCGTAAATATCGGCCCAATTGGAGGTTAACCGCCGCTTCGGCCAAACTTTGTGTGCAAACAAGAGCCGAGCGAATATTGGTAAGCCTTCCTTCGGGATAATGGGGATATTTGTTGAAAAGTCTGTCGCTACTCCAAATCTCAAGAACGGCATCGCCGAGAAATTCCAACCGTTCATTAGACATGACTGATTGGCCGCGGTGCTCGTTAAGCCAAGAACGGTGAGTAAGAGCACGTTCCAGCCAGCGGTGATTTTTGAATTTTACTCCCAGAAGCTGTTCTAAAGGCGGCAGGTCTTTAGAATTAAAGCTGTTCATAAATGGTTCCCAAAACGCCATTAATAAAACTGGGCGAGCTTTCGCCGCCAAACTCTTTTGCTAATTCCACGGCTTCATCGATAATCACCCGCGGAGGCTCTTTTTTTTGAAAGCGCAATTCCCAGATAGCCAGCCTTAGGATAGCCAGGTCAATCTTGTTGATTCTTTTTAGTGGCCAGCGGGGCGCGGCTTTGCTAATAAGTTGGTCGATCTCCTTTTGCCGTTTTAGAATATCTTTAACGCCGGTTGCTAATGGAGCGGGAGTCTTCCTTTTAGCGACCGTGTCAAAAGTTGAAGCGAAAAGACTCTTAACGAGCTTTTGCCGCCGCTGGTGTCGGGGATCGTTTAATTTGTTCGCCATGCCAACCGCAATGAGGACAGGGAAGGTGGAGCAATTTTTTGGCGCCACATTTTGGGCAATTAACTAATTTTGGGAGCGTCAGTCGATGCATCCGCCGCCGCCGGCCTTGGCGATGTGTCGATGGTTTGCGCTTCGGTAATGCTGCCATTTGTTTGTATTCTACTGGCTTTTAGCGGGGATTGCAAGAAATAAATTAAAAAAGAAAAAACATTCTGCCAACCTTAGAGGTTGCCCAGGTAGGCAACCTTTGGTATTTAGGCCAGTTTTGTGCCTGGCAAAGAATTTATTTCGTGAGCGAGGTGAATATATTCGTTTTGAATCTGGCATTTTGTGTTATCCTAAAAGTATGGAACCAGCTTTGGCGCAATTTATGGAAAATTTTACCGCTTTGCCGATTGCCGGCAAGAAAGTCCCTATCCCCTATTGGCGCAACCGTTTTTATGCCAATGGCCGGCGTATTCAGGGGCCTTTCGGCGGTAAGGGAACGCCGGCAGAGATTCGCCGGGCCACTTTGAAGAAAGCTGAAAAACTGGGATTTGGGCTTTCGGAAATGACAGTTTCCGAGATTCGCCGTTTCATGCGGGAAAAGAAAATCGGTTTGGATTGTTCCGGTTTCGCTTTCCAAATTTTGGATTTTCTGCGGCCGGGATTTTGGCGCGGTTTGCAAAAGGCGCCGGGATCGAGCCCGAAACCGATCCGCCGCTTTAATTCTCGGGCGCTGACTAACGGTCGGAATAGCCGCCGGATTGGGCCAATCTGGCAGAATATCAAAGTGGGCGATATTATTCCGGCAGCCTTTACCCAGAGGCTAGACCATGTAATGGTGATAGTGGATGTTGGCAAAAAGGCGATTGAATACGCCCATTCATCCGGCAGCACCATTGTTAGCGGGCCTCACCGGGGCCGCATTTATTTGCGGGATAGCCGCCAACCGCTTTGGCGGCAGCAATGGCCGGAACAATTAAAATCGGGCTCTCCCCTGCTCGGCAAAGTCCAGCCGGTTTTGGAAAAAATAGGCATTCGCCGCTTGCGGCCATTTATGGTAGGATAAGGGTATGAAAAAGAACAAAATGATGAAAATAGCCATCATAGTTGCCTCGCTGGCGTTGGTTCTGGGCAGTTTTTGGCCGTTGCTTTACTTGCTCCGCTGACGCTATGGGTCGCCTGGAACCGGAAACTTCGGTGCGTTATTTAAAAGGCGTGGGCCCGAAATCGGCAATCCGGCTGGAAAAATTGGCAATAAAAACGGTTAATGATTTGCTTTATCACTTTCCCAGTTATTACCAGGATTTCCGTAAGGTGCGCCGGATTGGCCAACTCCGGCCGGGAGAGGTAGCCAGCGTGCGGGGGGAAATCCGCAAATTTGAAAACCGGCTGACAAAAACAGGCAAAACCTTACAACGGGCAATTTTAGCTGACGCAACCGGGCAATTGGAGCTGTTATGGTTTAACCAGCCCTTCCGGGCCCAATCGTTAACCTCCGGCCAACTGGTGGTTGCCTCGGGGATGATTAAGGACGGTTTCCAGGGGAAGGTGCAGATGGTCAACCCTTTATACGAAATTGGCCGGGCCGGTTGGCATACCCAGCGCCTGGTGCCGATTTATCCGGAGACACAAAGCGTTACCTCCCATTACTTGCGCAATTTAATTGGCCGGCTTTTGTCACATCTACCGAATGAGCTGTTGCCCGATTATTTTTCCCCTGCTTGGCGCAAGAAATATCATCTTTTACCGCGCCGCCAAGCTATAAGCCAAATTCATTTTCCCGATTCCATGGAACTGCTCCAACAGGCCCGGCGGACGCTGGCTTTTGAGGAATTATTTTTACTCCAACTTCCCCTTGTTTACCGCCGCCGCCAACGGCAAAATTACAGAGCGCCGCGAATGAAGATAGATAGGCCGGCGCATCGGAAAGCATTGCGGCAATTGCCTTTTCAGTTGACGCCTTCCCAAAAGCAGTCACTGGAGG
>JALTFB010000023.1 GCA_027007615.1 Candidatus Shapirobacteria bacterium | reverse complement strand
AGCAAAAAGCGTTATCGCTACTCTTTTAATGCCCGCGGTTTAGTAATTACTATTCCTGGAAATAGTATTGCGGCTTTTACAGATACATGGGCATTAATGAGTAGGATCGATAAAATTGCTTATCAAATACAATTAATTACTATTTATTCTTTGTATAAAAGAAGTGAACATTTCCTTGATAGTCTTGACCGGTTGTTATCGGCGACTGATGTGGGAATGATGGACAAACATTTTAAGCAACTGGCTTTGGTTTTTGAGGGGCGAGCTTTGGCCCAAGCCCATAGATTGCTTTTGAACAGTCTTTTGCGACTTGACGGCAAATACGGAGATCGCGCTGTCGGCCATTATGAAAAAAATTGGAATAAAGTGAAAGAGAGCTTGGTTCTCACCCCAAAGCATCAGCCGGCCTCTTTTCTCAGTCAGAAGCGGTATGTTCTACGCCCGGGAATGGGATATGGTTATCTGGCTAAAACATTGACAAGGGAAATAAATTTACGGGTCATGCCGTTGGATACCTTGTTGCCAAAAGGCATAGTTGAAGCTAATGGTTATTTTTTCCAAAAGAAAATAATTCGCCATTCCCGGCCGCCGTGGTTCGAGCCGATAAAAAAAGCCATTTGGCAAAATAAATCCGCTCTATAATAATTTTGCCATAAAGCTTGGATAAGTATCCGGAAAGAAATTGTTTTTTTGGGAGATTCAATTTTTCTTAAACCGCAGAGTAACCTGTTTTTCGTACTTTCTGGCGCGCCGCTGGTATAGCCAATAGCCCACGGCCAACAGGGAGTTGAATATCAATGGAACGGCTAAGTTAAAGAGGCGAATGGTTTGTCGTTGGCGGCTGCTAAGAGGTTGGATGGCGGCGGTGAGAATGGCTTTATTCCGTATTTGCGCCAATTGGCTATCGTTGGTTACCAAATCGATGAGATCTAAAAACAAAGTGAGATTCTGGGGTTGGCTATACAGGCTTTGGCTGCTAATAAAATTGCTATTGTTGACAACGGCGAATTTGACCCGGTGTTTTTCTTTGGGCTGGTAATAACTGGAGATGACGCGATTTTGATACCCGGCGATAATGAAACTTTTAGTTTTAGATGGGGGTTTAAGCTCATAGGGAGTTAGTTTTTGGCTTTGGCTAATCCAAGCGCTGGAACCGGTTTTAAATAGTGGTTGAGCTCCATGGTCAAGCTTAAGGGGGCTGGGCCAGAAAAGGACAATCTCGTTGAGATTAGCCAGAGCAGAATATTTCTGGCTGATGTTTCTCTTTCGGATAATTGGCCAAAAAGGATAAACTGTAAGCAGGGTTTGACCCTGGCGACTGCGAAAACTTGCGGTGGCGGCTATTTTGTCTAAGACAAAGCCTTTTTTATTTTGGAATCCATAATGTTTCAGCAAATCGTAAAGATTGTTATCAATGCTTGTAGCTGTCAAGTTGGACGCGATATGATACTCGCTGTTGAGCAAGAGGACGCCGCGGCCGCTTTGCAAAAAACGGTCTAAGTTTTCTTTGGCGATTTTATTAAATTTAGATTGGGGGCCGATAATAATCAAGGCATCAATGTTGTTTTTATCCTTTAAATCGGCTAAATTTATCAGTTGCGGTTGTCCAATTTGCTGAAGAGATTTCCAGGCCAGAGGCAATTGGCTGGGGCTGGCAGTTTGGAAATCGCTAGTCCAGCCGATAACTTTGGGCTTTTTCCGGGTAACCTTAAGGATAGCGGCGCTAAAATTATATTCCAAGTTCGCTAAAATTTGGGTAAGGGGCACAATTTTTTCTTTATTGCCGCAGCTGACGCTAGCTGCAAAGTAGCCCCGACTAATTTGCAGCTGATCGTGGCTAATGGCAGAAAATTCAATAGGCTGAATCCCCAGTCTTTCGGCCTCCTTGCGGGCAGAGTTGTTTTTATTGGGGTCGAGAAACTCGAGATGGATTTTATTTTGGCTAAGCTGGCGGTAGCGGTCTAAAAGGGAGATAAGGGCGGTGCGCAGCTGCAGCGTCTGCGGTGGCAATTTTTCGGAAAGAAAAACCTTAATGGTAACGGTGTTTTTGAGTCGGCGGAGAATTTTTTTGGTGGCGGGAGAAATGGAGTGAATTTTATTTTGGCTAAAATCAACTTGCCAACTGCTACCGGCCGCCGAATAATTGACGAAACCCAAAGCTATAAAGACGATGATAAAAATAATGTACCACCGTTTCATTTGCGCCGCCTCTTAATCATTAGGAAAGCCAGAATTGCAAAAATAAGTAACCAACTGGCAATGAAAGTGATATCTCCCAAAGTAAGCAATCCGCCGGCGATATTTTGATAATGGCTGCGCAGGCTAAGATATCTGCTGATGAGAGCAATTTTACCGGGCAGCCTGGCGAGGACAAATTCTTGCCCCAACAGATCATCGCCTAGCAACAAAAGAAATCCCAAGAAAAAATTGGCTAAACTTTGCCGGCTTAGATTGGCGATGCTAAAGCTGGCAGTCAAGTAGGCTATGCTTAAAAGCATACAAGCCAAATAACCGCTAAAAATGAGGCCTAAATCGGGGTGGCCGATAACGGCCACGGTGATCGCCAAAGGCGCGGTTTCAACGATGGCTAAGGCAAGGAGGCTGAGGCTAGCGGTAAGCTTAGCGAGGACGATAGCGCTTTCGGTTAAGGGCAGACTGGCTAAAATTTCCCAGCTGCCTGTTTTCTCTTCCTCATCATGGATAACAGTGGAAATTAAAGGAGCGAGAAGGATAAGAAAGAAGGGCATATTTTGCCAAAGGGCTTGTAAATTAGCCTGCCGGTTAAGGAAAAGGAGATTAAGGAAAACCCAATTGTTCAATAAGCCGAGAAGGGCTAGGAAAACGAAGGTCAGCGGCTGGCGAAATAAAAACCGTAAATCCTTTTGGTAAAGCGCCCAAAAATTCTTCATATCCGGGTAAGCTGCTGGAAAATTTCATCTAATTTTTGACGGCCGCTTTCCAATTGGTAGAGCTGCCACTTGGGATGTTTGCGAACCAAGTCCCAAATTATTTTACGCAACATGTTCATGTCTTTATCCATAGTCAACTCTAATTTGATTGCTTTTCCTTGTTTTTGGGAATGGACAATCTTAATGTTTTTGCCTTTTAATATTTTTTTAAGAAAGGCAATCTTGGTACCCTCGAGAGTTATTTTTAGCATAGGCTTTTCTAAAAGCTGTTCCATAGGCCCTTGGCTGGCGATGCGCCCCCGGTTGATAATGACTACGCGATTACATATTTCTTGAACTTCAGCTAGGATATGGGAAGACAAAAGGATGGTTGTTTTCAAACGGCTGATAAAGTTGCGTACCAGGCGCTGCTGATTGGGATCTAGCCCGGCCATTGGCTCATCAAGGATGAGCAAAGGAGGGTTTCCTAGAAGGGTCGCCGCCAAGCCCACTCTTTGGCGATAGCCTTTAGAGAGTTGATGAATTGGCCGCTGAAGGTGATCAACAAAAAACAAAGCTTGAGCGAGCTTTGATATTTGTTTATTAAGGTGGGGAATTTGGCGAATTTGGCCAATAAAACCGAGATATTCCCGGGGAGTTAGGAAGGGATAAAGGGGATTATTTTCGGGAAGGTAACCAATTTGGCGGTGAAAGCGATAGTCCAAAGGGTTAACTATTTGCCCTCGATAGAGAATTTGCCCTTTATCGGCGGCAAAAACGCCGCTAATAACGCGCATGGTGGTAGTTTTGCCGGCGCCATTAACGCCTAGTAATCCGGTAATTGACCCACTTTTAATTTCAAAATTTACCTTTTTGAGAATTAGTCGCCGGCCGAATTTTTTATCAATATTCACTAAGCGCAACATACTGATTTTTATAGCACAAAGCTCAAGGGGAGGCAACCTTAAAATCGTTCCGGCCAGTGGGGATCATTTTTAACATTAAGGTGAAGCATGGTTTTTTTGTTAGTTACAAGCTCTATTTCCTTGCGGGCCAAGGTGCCGATTTGTTTTACCATGGCGGCATTTCTGCCGATGACTATTTTTTGGTAGTGTTCGCTGATAACAAGGATTTCGGCTTCGATAAAAAAGAGCGCCTTTTCTTCTTTAATGCTGATTACGTTTGTAGCCAGCATGTAGGGAGCTTCTTGGCGTAAGCTAAGAAAGGCTTTTTCGCGGATGATTTCAGCAATGAACTTTTCCGGGGTAAGATCGGGAGATTTGGGATTAGGGAGTTGGTGAGGATTGAAGAGAGGCTGTTTGCGAGAGGGAAGGTGGAGAAAGACCGTATTCAGAAGAGTTTTGAGATGAGTGCCTCGGCGTGCGGAAATGGAAACCTGGGCGTCAAATTCATCTGTGAAAACAGCGTACTGATGATGATAGTTTGTCTTTTTAATATCAATTTTATTAAAAACAAGGATTTTGGGCTGTTTAGCCTTTCTTGCTTTTCCGAGGATAAGATTTTCTTCATCTCCTCGCTGGCGGCTTTGGTCAATTACGTAGAGGATTAAATCGGCGCTTTCGATGCTTTGTTTGAGGGAGGTATTAATTTTGCTGTTTAACAGAGGCGTCCGGCGGCGGAATAAGCCCGGGGTATCCCAAAAAAGAATTTGTCCCCGCTCATCCCAATATGCCGCCCGGAGAGGCACTCGGGTGGTTTGAGGTTTTGGAGAGACAATAGAAACCTTTTGGCCGACCAGGGCGTTGATGAGCGTGGATTTTCCGGCATTTGGGCGGCCGATAACGGCAACATTTCCCGCTTTCTTGAAAAGCTTCATTTTATTGACCATTTTGGTATATTTGATATACTTGCAATAGGTGATTATAGCATTTAGCTATGCCTAACGCCGGTTATTTCATAAATTATTAGCATGAAGACGCCATTAAAATTGCAACTGGCATCGAGCGAGGTTTCGGTTTTGCCGATCATTCCCTTGCGCAACGTTGTTCCTTTCCCCAATATTGAGGTTAATTTGATTTTTGGGCGCTCCAAGACGATAGCGGCTATTAACGCCGCTTCGCAAACGGGCCAAAAGGTTATCCTGGTAGCCCAGAAAAACCCGGTTACCGAAGAAATACTTTGGGATGATATTTACCATACCGGAGTGTTAGCGGAAACCCGCCAGGTTTTCCAAACAGATGGCAGCTTGCACGCCATTGTTAAAGGGATACAAAGAGTGGGTTTGTTAGAACTGATAAAACAAAAAAATTATGACCAAGTTAAGTTTGTCGGGCTTCAGGAAACCGTTGACCAGAGCCAAAATGTGAAGCTTAAAGCAGCCCATTTAGCTCGAGAGTTGCGGCGGGCGTTCAGTTTAGGAAAAGGGATAGAGCCGCTCTTAATGTTGAAGCTTACCAGCGGGCTTTCTTTGCCGGAATTATTAGACCAGGCCAGTTTTAGTTTAGATGCTTCAGTGGCCGAGAAACAGAAGATTTTGGAAACGCTATCTTGGGCAAAAAGGCTGGATATCATTATTGAATTACTGGGAAGAGAAATTCAGGTTTTGCAGCTGGAACAAAAGATTGAGAAGAGCACCCGAACGCGTTTTGAGGAAAATATGAAGAAGACGGTTCTGGAAGAAAAAAAACGGACGATAGAAAAAGAATTAAAGAATCTGGGGGTTAGCGCCGGCAATCTGTTGGCTGATCTGAAGAAAAAATTGAAAGAAGCGAAATTGCCGGCGGAAGTGAAACGTAAGGCTAATTATGAATTGAAGCGCCTTCAGGGAATGCCTCCGTTTGCACCCGAGGCCAGCTATATCAGAACTTATTTGGAGGTGTTAGCCTCTCTGCCTTGGCAGCGGTCAGAGCAGAAAACGATATCTCTCCGCAAGGCGGCCCGGATTTTAAATAAAGACCATTACGGCTTAAAAGAGGTAAAAGAGCGGATTTTAGAGTATTTGGCGGTGATGGAACTGCGAAAGAAGCAGAAGAAAAATGGCAATGGCACTAAAAAGGGACCGGCAAATATCCTATGTTTTATTGGCCCTCCGGGCGTGGGAAAAACTTCGTTGGGCAAATCTATCGCCCGAGCTTTGGGGCGCAAGTTTGTGCGGGTGTCGCTGGGGGGTATCCGCGATGAAGCGGAGATAAAGGGCCACCGCCGCACCTATGTCGGGGCAATGCCGGGGCGCATTATTCAAAGCATCCGCAGCGCCGGCAGCAAAAACCTTGTTTTCATGCTTGATGAAGTGGATAAAATTGGCAATGATTTTCGCGGTGATCCGGCTGCAGCCTTGCTGGAGGTTTTAGATCCCGAACAAAACAAGTCGTTCTCCGACCATTATATGGAGGTTCCCTATGACCTTTCCGATGTTTTTTTCATTTTGACAGGTAATATTGTTGATACAATTCCTTCGGCTTTACGCGACAGATTGGAGATTATCGACTTCTCCAGCTATACCTCTGAGGAAAAACTGCAAATTGCCAAAAAATATCTCGTCCCCAAACAGTTAAAGAATCACGGTTTGGCAGATTATAAGATTAAATTTGCCGATGAAGCCTTGAAGGCGATAATTCAAGATTATACTTACGAAGCCGGCGTCCGTAATTTGGAAAGAGCTATTGCCAAAATTTACCGCAAACTGGCGCGGCGGATCGCCGAGAAAAAAAAGTACCCGCAAGTTATTACCAGGGCGGTGGTAAGGCGATTCCTGGGCCCGCGGGAATATAACCATGCCTTTCGAGAGCGGAAGGACGAAATTGGCGTGGCCACCGGCCTGGCCTGGACGCAGGCGGGGGGAGAAATTCTTTTTGTGGAAACGGTGCTAATGCCCGGTGATGGCAAAATTTACCTAACCGGGAAACTTGGAGAGGTGATGCAGGAATCGGCCCGGGCAGCCCTTTCTTACATTCGCAGCCATTGGCAGCCATTGGGAGTAAAGAAAAATTTCTTTAAAAATCTTGATATTCATATTCATGTTCCCGAGGGTGCTGTTCCTAAAGATGGCCCGTCGGCGGGGGTTACCATTGCCACTTCTTTGTTGTCGGCGTTGACGAAGAGGAAAGTGCGGGCCGATATAGGCATGACGGGAGAGATTACTTTGCGGGGTAAAGTTCTGGAAATTGGCGGGGTGAAAGAGAAAGTTCTCGCCGCCCATCGGGCCGGGCTAAAATTGATATTGCTTCCCAAGGGCAATAAAAAAGATGTTATTAAAATTCCCATTAAGGTCCGCCGAACTTTGAAATTCCTCTTTGTGGAAAACCTAGATCAAGTCTTCGCCGCAGCATTTGGGAAAAAATAACCACCGTAACCATTTCAACCAATTTTGCAAGGATTTTTGGTGACCCTACCGGGAATCGAACCCGGGTTTTCGCCGTGAGAGGGCGATGTCCTAGCCGCTAGACGATAGGGCCTATGGTCTTATTTTATCAAAAGTCAGCGTGACTTTTTTTGACCTTCGGGGTTGACAGATGGCAGATCTGTGATATACTTAACCTATAACTCTTAGTTATATACAATTCCCATGAAGATGAGGCTATTTCTCTTAACTGGTTTAATGATAAGTTTATTGGCAGGCTTGATAAAGCCGGCTCATGCTTATTTGTATAATGAAGGTCAATCCACGCGGCAGCTAGTAGTGGATAAACAAATTAAGGCTGTTACCGATAGCAGCTGGCATGATAATTTGCCGGGGACTACTTTTACCAGAGGTAATCTTATAGACTTTCGTATTATTGTCCGCAATAGCGGTGACCAAGATTTAGATAATATTAAAGTCAATGATGCGTTGCCCAATTATGTTAAGCCTATTTTCCATCCCGGGACTTACAATGAGCAGCAAAAAATTATTAGTTGGGAAATCGCCCATTTAAAAGCAGGCGCTGAAAGTACTGAAAAAATTCGTGTCCAGGTTATAAAGACGGCTCAGCTATCCAGCCAACCTTTGGCTATAGTAAATCGTGTGGAAGCCAAAAGCAATGGCTTGAGCGATGCCGACCAGGCCCAATTTTTAGTTGCTGCCGGAAAATTGCCTCAGGCCGGTGCTAACTTAGCAGCCAGTGGAATTATTATTGCCGCGCTTTTTTCTTTAGGCTATGTTGGCCGTAAGATCGGCCGCGGCGAACTCTTCTAAAAAAATTAGTAAAGAACAAACGATTAGAGATATCCTTTCCATGATGTAATGCGGCCGGGCTTGATGCCCGGAGTGAGAATTAAATCTTTTTTTGAAAGGTGGCAAAGACCAAAAGCCGTTTCCAAATAGTTCCGGGAGGATAACATGTTTGTAAGATGAGAGTTTCCCGGTTATTTATAGGAGGGGAATGGATGTAGCTTGTAGCTTTTGGGCTAACAATTATTTTTTTCACAACTTTATAGCGGTATTGATGGCCGCTGAAATAAATAATGATGACATCGCTGGATTGAAGCTGGTCGAGAAGCATAAAAACAGCGTTTAGGCGGGTGGCGTAAAAAGGGCTATTGGTGGAATGGGCAAAAAGGTAAATGGTCTTTCCTTGGCCGGGAAAACCGCTCCCTTTAGCATGAGCCACGCCGCGCTGAAGGACATCCAAGTATTTTTGGCGGTTATCGGTGGGCGTATTGGCAAACACTTTCGCTTTGGCTTTAATTTTGGGAATAAAAATAAAGAAATTATGGTAGTCAATTTTTTGTGTTGGAGCGGCGATAGGTGGAGTAATTTTGAGCGGCGGGCCAAATTTATAGCGCCAAAAAGCGCTGATTAAAGGGAAATACCAAATAGAGGCTAGAATAATGGCCAATAAGAGAAAAGCGGTGCCGCCGCCAAAGATGAAAGCCCGTAAGGGCGGCGGGTTGTAAAATAACGTTTCTCGCCGCCGCCGCCCGGCGCGGACGGTTTTGCCGATTAGGCGGGGATGGAAAAATCGCTTTAGCCGATTCATGGTTGATTTTATCATCTTCGGAGACAATGCGGTCTTGAACATCATTGTCATGCTGAAATTTTTTCAGCATCTTCAGGGAGTGTCCTGTTTGCATTGTTGGCTCACCACATACTGAAGATCCTGAACTTTCCGACTTCGTCGAAAAATCAGGATGACATCTCTGCAACACACTTCACTCTCCATTG
This sequence comes from Candidatus Shapirobacteria bacterium, assembly GCA_027007615.1. Taxonomy (GTDB): domain Bacteria; phylum Patescibacteriota; class Microgenomatia; order UBA12405; family UBA6130; genus S016-97. The sequence goes on along the minus strand of JALTFB010000023.1, from coordinate 19,369 downwards.
TCATGCTGAGTTTAGCTCAGCATCTTCAGTTGGTATCTTATTTACATTGTTGTTCCACCACTCCCTGAAGATCCTGAACTTTTCCCGACTCCGCCAGCTGGCGGATCGTCGGGGAAAAGTTTAGGATGACACCTCTACAACGCGCTTCACCTTCCATTGTTATGCTGATTCCCCGATAAAATCGGGGAGTCCAGGATAATGAGAAAATAAGCCACCATCTGGCAAGATACATTTCGTCTTGGAAATGGAATACTGTTAGGCCAGAGAAATCTTTAAATGATCAATCACCCATTGATTATCTGTTAACAGCGGCTCTTGAGTTTCAAAAGTATGTAACCTGTATATTTCCTTGACAATCTATAGAGGCAACCCTATACTATCCGTATCATGATGAAATTTTATATTTGTGGCCTTTATGTTGAATTTCCGCTAAAGTAGCGGGGGGATATAAGGAATATAAGTTACCCCCTCGCCAGGGGGTTTTTTAATGTTTTTAAAATATAAGGAGAAAAAATGAGTAATGTTATGACAAGCAAGGGCCATAAAATCTTGCAGCGTAAGCTGGTTGCCCTAAAGCAAAAGAGAGAACAGCTGGTTGAAGAAATGGAATTAGCCCGCCAGGAGGGGGATTTAGCGGAAAACTCCGCTTATCACCAACTTCGGGAAACGGTGGCCATGGTCAATCAGCAAATTGGCGACTTGGAGGTTCAGCTTGACGATGTAAAAATCGTGCAGAACAGCAATCCTAATAAAGTAGGTGTTGGGGTGCGGGTTACGGTAAAAGTGGCCGATAAAGAAAAAGTGTTGGATGTTGTTGGCGATGGAGAAAGCGATCCTCTCAAGGGGCGCATTTCACACCGTTCTCCCTTGGGAAAGCAGCTGATGGGCAAAATGGTTGGAGACATCGTGGAAATAACAACGCCACGGGGGACAAGCAAATATCTGATTGCTCGCATTGAAACAATAAGCTAAAATAAGAGAATGAAAAAACAGCGCTTAGCATTTTTGCGCCAACAACGATTAGGCAAGTTGGCCCAGCTGGAGCAAGCGGGAATAACTCCTTACCCTAGCAAATTTATTAAGAAGCAAAACTGCGCCGAAGCGAAGGATTTGCTGGGCCATAGCGTAAAAACAGCCGGGCGGATTATGGCGATTCGGGGGCATGGCGGGTTAATCTTTATGGATTTGGCCGATAATTCCGGAAAAGTGCAGCTTTGGTTCCAAAAGAAGCGGTTGAAAAATTATCAGATATTAAAGCTTCTTGATATCGGGGATTTTCTGGGCGTGGAGGGGAAGGTAATTAAGACAAAGGCGGGAGAGATTACAATTGATGTTAAATCTTTCCGGCTTTTGAGCAAAGCATTGCGCCCCTTACCGTCAAAATGGCATGGCCTGAAAGATATCGAAAGCCGCTATCGCCGCCGCTATTTGGATTTAATTATGAATTCAGCCGGGCGCCAGGTTTTTATAACCCGGAGCCGGATTTTGCGGCTGGTGCGGGAATTTTTAGATAAGCATGGTTTTTTGGAAGTGGAGACGCCGATTTTGCAGCCGATTTACGGAGGTGCCGCGGCTCAGCCGTTTATTACCCGCCATAAAGCGTTGGCCAGTGATTTCTATTTGCGGATTTCTGACGAGCTTTATTTGAAACGACTCATTGTTGGCGGTTTTGAGAAAGTTTATGAAGTAAGCCGCGATTTTCGCAATGAGGGGATAGACAAGCACCATAATCCCGAGTTTACCCAAGTGGAATTTTATTGGGCCTATACTGATTACCAGCGCCTGATGGAATTTAGCGAAAAGCTTTTGGGATGGCTGGTTAAGAAAATTAAAGGGACCACAAAAATAAGTTATCAAGGTAAGGAGTTTGATTTTCGTTCTCCTTGGCCGCGGCTTGATTTTTCCCAAGAATTAAAGAAAAAGATAGGGTTTGATATTTTTGATTTCGATGACGCCGCCAAGCTGAAGGCTTATTTACGGAAGAGAAATATGCCTTTGGAGTGGGAAAAAGTAGAAAGTTTGGGAAAAATTTACGATAAGCTTTACAAAAAATATTTGCGGCCGGAAGTCAAAGGTCCAGCTTTTGTGATAGATTATCCGGCGGCAATGATTGCCTTGGCGAAGCGGAAGGAGGGCGAGCCGCAAAAAATTGCCTCATTCCAGTTGCTCTTAGACGGAACGGAATTAATAAAGGCCTATAATGAGTTAAATGACCCGCTTGACCAACGATGCCGCTGGCAGGAAGAGGAGAAAATGGCTCGACGGGGAGCGAAGGAAACGGAACGCCTGGATGAGGATTATTTGCGGGCTTTGGAATATGCTATGCCGCCGACGGCCGGTTGGGGTTTGGGGATTGACCGTTTGGCAATGTTTTTGACAGACCAGCCCGCTTTAAAGGATGTTATTTTGTTTCCGACCTTACGGCCGCGAAAATGAAGGCAAAAAGAGAAAAATTGCTGGCGATTTTGAATAAATATTTTGAAAATAAAAATTTAGTCAAACATATGCTGGCGGTGGAAGCGGCTATGGGAGGGCTTTATGATTTTTTTAAAGCGAATCATTCTGATGAAATAAAAGAAACTCGCCAGGAATGGGCAGCTGCCGGTTTGCTGCATGATCTGGATTATCAAGACAATGTGCCCCTGGAAAAGCATGGCCTGGCCACTCCCGATATTTTGGCTAGTGAAGGAGTGGAAGTTCCGGAAACAGTTTTACGGGCGATCGCCGCCCATAATTGGAAAAATACTAAAGTAATGCCCAAGACGTTGATGGAATGGTCGCTTTTTGGCTGTGACGAGTTAACGGGGCTAATCGTTGCCGCGGCATTGGTTTTACCGAGCCGCCGCTTGGCTGATCTTCGGGTGGAAAATATTCTGCGGCGTTTTCGGGAGAAAAGCTTTGCCCGCGGCGTTAATCGCGACGATGTTCGCCTGGGAGCGGAAAAATTGGGGATTTCCGTAGATGAATTAATGGCGGTTGTTTTGAAGGCGATGCAGGGAATCAGCCATGAATTGGGCTTATAATTATCATGAGAAGGTATAATCAAATATGTTAGATGTAAAATTTGTCCGCCAAAATATGGCTGCCGTCCGCAAGAATCTCCGCAGCCGAGGTTTGAGGCCTAAGCTGGTGGATGATTGGCTGGTTTGGGATGAAAAAAGGCAGCAGATTGTTCAAAAATTGCAGAAACTGCAAGCTGAACGCAACCAATTCCGGCGCCAAAATAAGGGCAAACCAACCGCGTCATTAATTAAAAGCCAGCGGCAGTTGCGGCAAAAGATCCAGGAGTTGGAAAGCAAGCTGAAAGAAGTGGAGGAAAAATGGCGTCTGGCTCTATGGCTGTTACCAAATATGAATGCCGCTGATGTGCCGTCGGGCAAAAGCGAAGCCGATAATGCGGTAATCCGCCGTTGTGGAAAACAGCGGCAATTCAGTTTTACGCCACGGAATCATTTAACTCTTGGGGGGAAGTTGGGAATTATTGATGTGGCGAGAGCGGCTAAAATTTCCGGTCCCCGTTTTGGCTTTCTCTTGGGAGATGCGGCTTTATTGGAAATGGCTTTAGCGGAATACAGTTTTTCTTTGGCGGTAAAAAATGGCTTTATCCCCATAATTCCTCCGGTGTTAATGAAAAAGGAATTTGAGGCATCTTTGGGTTACGGCGAACACGGCGGTTGGGACGATATGTATCTTTTAGATAAAGACGGTTTGGTTTTGACGGCAACTACGGAACATGCCCTGGTAGCCCGCCATGCCGGCGATGTTTTCAGAGAGGCGGAATTGCCGCGGCGTTATGTTGGTTTTTCCGGCGCTTTTCGGCGTGAAGCCGGCAGTTATGGCAAAGATGTCCAGGGGATTTTCCGTGTCCATCAATTTGAACAAACAGAGCTTATTTCCTTTACTTTACCGGAAAAATCAGATGAGGAGCATGAATTTTTAGTAGGCTTAGAGGAGAAGCTGATGCAGGGACTAGAATTGCATTATCGGGTGGTGAAAATGTGCAGCGCCGATTTGGCCCAGCCGCAACGGCGGCGCTATGATATCGAAGTTTGGATTCCCAGCCAGAAAAAGTATCGGGAAACGCATTCGGCCAGTAATTGCGGTGATTACCAGGCGCGCCGTTTGGATATTCGTGTTAGCCGCAAAACCGGCCGGCGCGATTATGCCCATATTCTTAATGCCACCGGCTTTGCCATGCAGCGGACAATAATTGCTATTTTGGAAAATTACCAGCAGAAAGATGGTTCGATAGTAGTTCCTAAGGTGTTGCAGAAGTGGGTGGGAAAAGAAAAAATAACTCCGCCCAGAGGCGGAGCTAGGAACTAAGAACTAGGAACTAGGTTATTGGAACTTGGAGCTCAGTATTTTGTCATCCTGATTTTTTGACGAAGTCAAAAAGTTCAGGATCTTCAGGGGGTGGCCTATTCACTATATTAGTATGACACCCAGCTGAAGATGCTGAGCTAAGCTCAGCATGACGAAGTAAGTGGAACTAGAAATAATAATAAGCACCAAATTCCAAATCCCAAACAATACCAAATAACCAAAATTCAAAACTATTTGTTTGAAATTTGGTGCTTGGGTTTTTGATACTTATCATTCTACCATCTTGATTTCCCGACGTTCTACCTCTGCCTGTGGGTGGCTGGTGAAATTGAGGTAGTTTAAACCAGCGGAGAATAGAAAGCACAGTGTATAATTGAATATGCTTAATTTTGTCAAAGGGCTTTTTGACTATAATAAGAAAGAATTGCGCCGGCTGAATAAGATAGTGGCGGCCATAAATTCTTTTGAGCCGCAATTGCGCAAATTGTCGGATAAGCAGCTGGCGGCAAAAACAGATGAATTCAAGGAGCACTTGGCTAAGAAAAAACCGATCACGGCGATTTTGCCGGAAGCTTTTGCGGTAGTGCGTGAAGTTTCGCAGCGAGTTCTAGGCTTGCGCCATTACGATGTCCAGCTAATAGCGGCGCTGGCCCTTTTTGAGGGTAAAGTAGCTGAACAAAAAACGGGCGAGGGAAAAACTTTATCGGCAACGTTAGCCCTTTACTTGCGTGCCCTGGAAGGGAAGGGCGCCCATTTGGTAACGGTAAATGATTATTTGGCTCGCCGCGATGCCGGTTGGATGGCGCCCATTTTTCATTTTTTAGGGCTTTCGGTGGGCTGTATTATTCCCGAAAAATCATTTCTTTTTGATCCCGGATATGATAGCGGTGGCGATGATGACAGGCTGCGCCACCTCAAACCGATAAGTCGCCAACAAGCTTACAGCGCCGACATAACTTATGGCACCAATAATGAATTTGGCTTTGACTATTTGCGCGACAATATGGCGCAATCTTTGGCGGAAATGGTGCAGCGGCCGCCCCATTTTGCCATTGTGGACGAGGTTGACTTCGCCTTGATTGATGAAGCGCGCACGCCGTTGATAATTTCCTCGCCGGCAGGCGGTTCAACCGAGAAATACCGGCGCTTTTCCGAATTGGCGGGAAAATTAGCGCCGGAAACAGATTTCATCTTGGATGAAAAAGAGCGGACGGCAATGTTGACCGAGTATGGAATTAGAAAAGTTGAACGAATGTTGGGCATCAGCAATCTTTATGAGCAAGATTTTGAAACGGTTCACTATATTGAAAATGCTTTAAAAGCCAGAGCCTTGTTTAATCGCGATAAAGATTACGTGGTGAAAGACGGCCAGGTAATTATTGTGGATGAATTTACGGGGCGGTTGATGCCGGGCCGCCGCTGGTCGGACGGTTTGCACCAAGCGGTGGAAGCAAAAGAGGGAGTCACTGTTCAGCAGGAATCCAAAACATGGGCTACGGTTACTTTCCAAAATTATTTTCGCATGTATCCGCTTTTGGCCGGCATGACCGGAACGGCTGCCACGGAAGCGGAGGAATTTAAAAAGATTTACGATCTGGATGTTTTGGTAGTTCCGACCCATCGTCCGATGATTCGGCGCAATCACCCCGACCTTGTTTTTAAAAACCAACGCGCTAAATACGCAGCCATTGCCGCAGAGGTGGAAAAATCTTACCGGCGGGGCCAGCCGGTTCTTATAGGGACAACTTCGATAGAAAAGAATGAGATAGTGGCCCATCTCTTAAAGAAAAAAGGTATTCCCCACCAAGTGCTTAACGCTAAAAATCATGAAAGGGAAGCGGCAATTATTGCCCAGGCGGGCCAGCGGAAAGCGGTGACGGTGGCCACCAATATGGCTGGCCGAGGAGTAGATATTATTTTAGGAGGTGAACCGCCGAAAAAGGTTCAAGGCGCAAAGCTAAAAACCAAAAGTTATGAGAGGGAATACGAAAAGTGGCAAAAAGAGCATGAAGCGGTTTTGAGGCTGGGGGGACTACATGTGGTTGGCACCGAACGGCATGAGGCGCGGCGGATTGATAACCAGCTGCGAGGCCGGGCTGGCCGCCAAGGCGATCCCGGCTCGTCGATTTTCTTTATCGCCCTAGACGATGATCTGATGCGCGTTTTTGGCGGCGATAAGATTGCCTCGTTAATGGAGCGCTTTAATTTGCCGGAGAATGTGCCTATTTCGCATCATATGGTAAGCCGGGTAATTGAACAAATTCAGGTGAAAGTGGAAGGCTTTAATTTTGATATCCGTAAAAATTTGGTTGAATTTGACGATGTTGTTAATCGCCAGCGGACGGTAATTTACCGCCGCCGCCAGAATTATCTAAATTGGTTTAAGAAAGACCCCCAAAAACTTGCCGCCGAGGTAGAAAAATTTTTAGCTGAGGAAGCAAATGACCTTTTGAATCAGACGCAGCCCGGGCAATTGCGAGAGCAAGATCACCAACGCTTGTCAGCAGCAGCCGGCGAGCTTTTGGGAATAACGCCGAAGGTTTTGGAAGTTCATTTGGACAAGTCTAAACAAACAGATTTGCAAACTAAGTTGAAGGAAATTTTCCGACAAGCTTTTGCGCAAAAGCAAAAAGAATTGGGTGAAGCTAAAAACGAACTAATGAAATCTTTGCTGATTTACACTTTAGATCAACTTTGGGTTGACCACCTTACAGCTTTAGAAAGCTTGCGGGAAGGAGTTCGTTTGCGGGGTTATGGCCAACGCGATCCTCTAGTGGAATATCGCCGAGAAAGCTATAAGATGTTCCAACAATTGCTGGAACGTTTCCGAAGGCGTTTTTTGCGCCATTTTTTCCATTTGGAAAATTTTACCGCCCCTCAAGCTCAACCGGCAATTGTGGCAGAACACGATCAGGTGCTGGATTTGGAATCTTTGGCAACGGCATCTTTACGTCAAACAAATCAAAGTGCGACTACCTCTGGTTTGGGAGAGCAGCCGGCGCAACCAGTTGTTAAAGCGGTGCGCCATAGTCCTAAAATTGGCCGCAATGACCCTTGTTGGTGCGGTTCGGGGAAGAAGTGGAAAAATTGCCATTATCCAAAGTCTCCGCCGGAGGATTGGCGTGGGGGATAAACAGTGGTGGCAAATTATTGGCCGTTGGGCTATTTTTATGAGTATAGTGGGAGGAGCGATTTGGTTTTTATCACACTATCAGCAGTCAAGTGCTGTAAAAGGGGAGAAAATATCTATCCAAACACCTCCTTTGGCTAAGAAAGTTTTGGATGTAATCCCTCCTAAATGGCGCCTACAAACCGAAAAGCAAGTGGGCCAGTGGTTGGATAGCAAACAGCGGAAATTAAATAAACAAGAGCCGTGGTTGCAAGACATCCAACGTAAGCTGGACCAAGCAAGCCAACAGATCAGCGGTTTTCCCCATCAATCGAAAAAGCAGATAAAGAAAAAATTGATTCGCCAGGCTTGTGATGAACTGTTGCGGGAGGTTGATCGTGAATAAAATAGAAACCGATTTGCGGACCCTTAGCCAACAATTCGAGCAAATTAAACAGCATTTGCACCTTGAGGATCAAAGGCGGCGGTTAAAAGAGCTAACAATAAAAACAAAGAAAGCTAATTTCTGGCAAGATTCTTCGGTAGCGAGCCAAATTATGCAAGAAATAGGCACATTGCAACAACGGTTGACAGAAGTGGGAATAATAGAAGAACGGTTAAGAGCGGCCAAAAGCATGGTTTCCAATGCGGAGATGGCAGCAATAATCGGCGAAGAAATAAATGATTTGCGAGAATTGATGAATAACCTAAAGCGGAGTGCTTATTTGTCGGGTAAATATGATGCCGGAGGGGCCTTATTGTCGATTCATGCCGGCCAAGGAGGCACTGAGGCGATGGACTGGGCGGCGATGTTGCAGAGAATGTATATGCGTTATGCCAAACGGAAAAAATGGCCGGTGGAGGTAGTGGATATGATTTCCGGGGAAGAGGCGGGGATTAAATCGGCAACGTTGCGCATTTCGGGAACAATGGCCTATGGGCTTTTAAAGCGCGAGGCGGGAGTTCACCGCTTAGTAAGAATTTCTCCTTTTAATTCCCAGAATTTGCGCCAAACATCATTTGCCAAAGTAGAAGTTTTGCCCCTTTTTATGTCCGCAAACGAAGTGGCCCTAAGCGATGACGATCTGGAGCTTACCACGTTCCGGTCTGGTGGCCATGGAGGCCAAAATGTTAACAAAGTAGAGACCGCGGTTCGAATTCGCCATAAGCCTACGGGAATAATTGTAAGCTGCCAATCGCAGCGTTCGCAAATTCAAAACAGAAAAATAGCTTTACAAATGTTGGCCGCTAAACTTTGGGAGAAGAAAGAGGAAAAAAGGAAAAAGGAAGAATCGGCCCTGAAAGGTCAAGTTCTGCCATCTTGGGGCCGCCAAATCCGTTCTTATGTATTGCATCCTTATAAAATGGTGAAGGATTTGCGTACGGGTTGCGAAACGAATCAGGCGGAAGCAGTGTTGGGTGGAGATTTAGATAGTTTTATTGAAGCCGAATTGGGGCTAGAGTTGTAACCGGCCCAATTTTTTTATAAACTGAATTAAAGGTTAAATAGTTAAGGAGGTTATCAATGAGATTTGCAGGTAATCGGTATTATTGGCAGGTGAGCGGCTTGGCTCTAGCGGTTGTTTTGGGAATTTCTAGCGGTTGGATTTTAGCGCGTTGGCATTTGTCCAAACCGGGAAGGCAAGAAGGGAAAATAATCCAGAGCGCAACCAAGGGAAATGTTAAAACAGGCCAGATTTACGGGCTTAACGACAAGGCTTTCAAAGATCAGGCAGTTGGCGTTCTGGCTAAAAATAATGATGCCAACACGGAGGGAACCTACAAGTTGTTGCGCGAAGGAGGCCCCTCGCAAACAGTTTACTTAATGTCTTCGGCTTTGGATTTGGATAATTTTGTGGGCCGCAAAATTCAAATTTGGGGAGAAACATTTTCTTCCAGGAAGGTGGCTTGGTTAATGGACGTCGGCAGGGTAAAAGTATTGAAATGAAAGTCCAGTTTAAGGAGGTAAGCAAGCAATTTGGAAAATTAATGGCGCTGGATTCAGTCAACTTTACTATTAAACCGGGAGAATTTGTTTTCCTAACCGGCCGTTCCGGAGCCGGCAAAACGACGGCTTTACGTTTGATCACTGATTATTACCGTGCGGATAAGGGAGAGATTTTGTTGGACAACCAGCGTTTAAGCCAGTTGAAAACAAAGCAAAGATTATCCAAAAGACGGCGGATTGGCATGGTTTTTCAAGAATTTAAGTTAATTCCGCAAATGACGGTAGCGGAAAATGTAATGGTTGCGGTTGCCTTAAGGGGAGCGGCAAAGAAAAAGCGCCACCAAGAAGTGGAACAGGCTTTAAGGTTAGTTAATTTGGAAGACAAAATGGCGGTTTTCCCGGCCCAACTTTCCGGAGGAGAATTGCAACAAGTTTGTTTGGCGCGGGCTTTGGCAATGAAGCCTGATTTGCTTTTGGCAGATGAGCCGACCGGCAATCTTGATCCAGCTTCGTCATGGGAATTAATGAATTTGCTGATAAAAGTCAACAAACAGGGCAAAACAGTGATTATGGCTACTCACAATGTTGACATTGTCAATTCTTTCGCCACTCGGGTGATTACTTTAGAAAAGGGTAAAATCATTGGCGACAAGAAGAAGGGGAAATATCAATGAGATGGTCCCGCCGAGTTTGGAATCATCTTCGCCGCGGCCCATTTCAGAGTTTAGCGGCGATATTGGCGACGTTTTTCGTTTTTTTGACGGCCACAAGCTTCTTGTTATTAATTTTGTCTTTTTCCACGGCAGTGAGTTATTTTGAATCCCGGCCGGAACTAAGCGCTTTTGTTAAAGATGCCGCTGATAAGCAAAAAGTGCAGGCGCTGGTGGTGGAATTAAAACAATTCCCCGGTGTGCGTAAAGTGCAATATGTCTCTAAAGAAAGGGCGCTGGAAATATACAGAAATTTAAACAAAGACAACCCTTTATTGTTGGAAATGGTAACGGCGGATGTATTGCCGGCTTCTATCGAGGTGTCCGCCAAAACCCCCGGAGATCTAAAAGCGGTTTCGCAAAAATTGAAGCAAAACAAAGATCTTTTTGAAGATATTTATTTCCCCAAGCAAGTAGTTAATTTTTTGGCTAGCTTTGTCGCTACCTTGCGGTGGATTGGGTTGGGAGTGCTTGTTTTCCTAGCTCTTTACTCGTTGGTAATAGTTATGGTGGTAGTGGGGATGAAAATAGCCCTTTTTTCTCAGGAAATAGAAATCTTGCGGATTTTGGGGGCTAGCAATGGTTATATTGCCATACCCTTTTTGCTCGAGGGGGCGTTCTATAATTTAATCGGCTTTTTTTTGGGAGCAGGAGGAATGACGGCGATTGTTTTCGCCTTTCGGAACCAAATATTATCATTGTTCAGCCAACTGTCCATCCCGGCGCCGGATTTGCGGCTGATTCTTCTTATTTTGGCAATCCAGTTCGTTTTTGCCTGGCTGGTGGGGCTGGCGGCTAGTTTCTTGGCTGTTCGCCGCTACCTTAAATGAGGAAAAAATCATCAGCAATTTTCTTGTTGCTATTAGTATTGGCGCCGATATTTTTTAAACCGGTTTTGGCAACCGAAAGCCAAGCGGATCTCCAAAAAAAGATTGAGCAATTGGGAGAGCAAATTCGCCAACACCGCCAGAAACAATTAACTCTTAACACTCAACTGCATTATTTAGTTTCCCAAATTACTCTTAATCGTCTGCAGGTTCAGCGAACAGAGATAGAGATCCATTTACTTAAAGAACAGATTGCCGAATTAGGCGGAAAAATAAACTCTCTTGATAATAGCCTTAATAAAATTACAGCGGTTTTTTTAACACGGACGGTCTCCGATTATAAATTGCGGCGGGCCAATCCTCTGGAAACATTTTTTTTCAATCTTAATATTGCCAATTTTTTAACGTTAAGCAAATATTACCGGGTCTTGCAAAATAACGACCGCCGCCTCATGTTTAGCCTGGAGGAAACAAGGCTGAACTATGGTTTGCAGAAAAAAGAGAAAAAACAAAAACAGATAAAACTAGCCCAATTGCAAAAACAACTGGCCCAGCAACAGACTGTTTTGGCAAAAAGTAAGGCGGGGAAGGAAAGGCTGCTAAAAATTACCCGTGATGCTGAACATCGCGACCAGGCGTTATTGGCGGCGGCAATTCGCCAGCTGAATGCTTTAAGGTCGTTTGCCGAGCATCGCGGCGGCGGCCTTTTACCGCCGCAGCCAAGTCCCGACGGCTGGTATTACAACCAGCGCGACAACCGTTGGGGAGGGCAGTTTATCAGCGCTTCGGATATGCGTATCTGGGAGGTCGGTTGTTTATTGACTGATGTGGCGATGGTTTTTACAAAATACGGCTTTCATAAAACTCCAGCCGATATTGCCGGCAATGTTGCTTATTTTTTCTCCAACACCGCCTATATGCTTTTGCCTTGGCCGTCTCCGCCGGGCTATCATTTAGTGCGTCATGGGGCGGATTTCAGCTTCATAGACCAGGAGTTAAGCGCCGGCCGCCCAGTTATTGTCCATCTTAATTTAGGGACCGCGGATGGCCATTTTGTCGTTCTGAAACAGAAATTGTCGGGTGGAGATTATTTGATAAATGATCCCTGGTATAGTGCCAATATGAAATTAAGCGAACATTACAGCCGTTATCAAATTACCTCCGCCGGGTCTTATCAGCCAAACTAAAAAATCAGCTCCATTATCTTTAGCACAACGCTTTCTGGATAGCTTCTAGAGGCAAAAGGGCGCACTTAAGGCGGTTGGGACTTAATTTGATGCCTAATTTTTTCAAAACAAAATTTTTGTTTAAGCGAAAAATTTCCGCCGTGGTTTTTCCCTTAACCGCTTGGGTTAGGATAGAAGCGCTGGCCACGGAAATTGCGCAACCTTGCGACCAGAAGCGGATATCTTTGAGCCGGCCGTTTTTTAATTTAACATCCAAGGTAATCCTATCACCGCAATGCTCATTATTGGCCTGAACGGTTTTGTCGGGATTTTTTAATCGGCCAAAATTTTGCGGATGGCGGTAATTTTTCAAAATAATACTTTTATAAAGAGAATCCATATTATCGATTGACTAAGTTAATATTTTTACCGCTCTTTTTAAGCCGGCAATTAATTTTACAACATCAGTCTCGTTATTATAAATGTAAAAACTGGCGCGGAGAGAAGCGTTGGCATTTAAATACTGATGAAGCGGCTGGGCGCAATGATAACCGGCGCGGACGCAAATGTGCTGCTCGTTTAAAATTTGGGCCAAGTCATGAGGGTGAGTATCGGCGATATTGAAAGCAACCACTCCGGCGCGCTTCTCGCTTTCTTTTGGCCCCAGGATGCGCACTCTGTTACCAAAGGCTTTTTTTAATTCATGGATAGCTATTTTGGCCAATTTTTGTTCATGGTGATGAATTTTATCCAGGCCAATGTTTTGTAAATATTTGGCCGCTTTTTGCAGGCCGATTACACCGGCAATATGGGGAGTCCCCGCTTCAAAGCGATGAGGAGACGGCTTAAAAATGGTCTTGGCAACACTTACCGATTGGACCATTTCTCCGCCTAGCTGATAGGGTGGCAAATTTTCCAGTAAACCCTTTTTTCCCCAAAGGACGCCGATGCCTGTAGGGCCAAGCATCTTGTGGCCAGAAAAAGCAACAAAATCAGCTCCCAGCCGGTGAACATTTAGTTTTAAGTGAGGGGCTGCTTGAGCGGCATCAACAATGATAATTAGCTTTGGGTACTTCTTTTTAGCTTTTTTAATAATTGAAGGCAAGTCATTGACGGTGCCTAAAACATTGGAAACATAAGTGATGGCTAATATTTTGGTATCGGGATTAATGAATTGCAGCGGTTTTTGCAAGTGGCCGCTCTGGCCAATCCCTATAATGCTTAGACGGCCATGGCGTTTTTTGACGAGCCTTTGCCAGGGGAGGAAATTGGAATGATGTTCCATTATGGTGGTGGTAATGGCCACCGGCCCTTTAAATTGTTGTCCCAAACCGGCTGCTAGTAAATTGAGCGATTCGGTGGTGTTGCGAGTGAAAACAATTTCTTCAGGGGCGCCGCCGATGAATTTAGCGATTATTTTTCGGCTTTTTTCGTATTCGTAAGTTGCTTTTTCGGAGATATCATAAATTCCCCTGAAGATATTGGCGGAATAATGCCGGTAATATTGGTTAATTTTGGCGATTACCGGCTTTGGTTTTAAGGCGGTAGCGGTTGAATCTAGATAGACTAAATTGGGAAAGCGTTTGAAGATGGGAAAATCCGCTTTTAAGTTTTTCATTGCCGGAGGAACTCTTCAACGATTAATTTCCGGGATTTTTTCTTGGTTATGCCGCGGCTTTGTAGAAAGAATTGCTCTTCGGAATCGGGCGCGGCGATGCTAACGGCATGGCTGCAAACCACTTGGTGGTTGAGAATTTCTAGAAAGGGTTGTGATTCAACGGAGCAATTGGGGGAAAGCAGAAGGCTGCGGTTTTGTTGGTGGGCTTCACTATCTTTGGCTGTTTTTTCAATCTTTACCCATCCTTGGTGAAAAAATCGGGCATGTTGGTCGAGGACTCCCTTGATGGTGAGATTAGAATGGGAATGAGGGGCGATATGATGTTGATTAGTTTGCAAGCGGAATTGGTCGTGACTCTTGCCGTGATAGAAGCCATTAATTTCCAAATTTACTCCGCGGCTGCGGATTTCAAAATTGAGCCGGCCGGATAAATTCCTGAAAATTATTTGCCAACGCCCCGGGCGCTTAAAGATGAAACGGCGCCGTTTTGTTTTGTTAAGGTCGATTACCTTCACCCCACGCTTCCTTCCATTTCCAATTCGATAAGCCGATTCAGCTCTAGGGCGTATTCCAGGGGGATTAGGCGGACGATAGGATCAAAAAAGCCATTAACCAGTAGGCTTTCGGCTTGATGATTGGAGAAACCGCGGCAATTGAGATAAAAAAGCTTTTCTGCCGCCAGCCGTTCGGTAGTCGCTTCATGCTGAACCGCCGCCCTTTTGCCGTTGACACGAATAATCGGATAGGTGTCGGACCGCGATTGGCGATCCAAAATTAGAGTGTCGCAAGCGGAAGATGCTTTGGCATCTTTAGCTTGAGGTGAAATTTGGATTAAGCCTCGGTAAGAAGAATGGCCGCCGGATTTGGAAACGGATTTGGCGATGATTTTAGATTTGGTTTTCGGAGCAAGATGAATCATCTTGGCGCCGCTGTCTTGGATTTGTCCCCGAGATGCTAATGCCAGCGAGAGCATCCTGCCCTCGGCTTTTTTTCCCGCCAACAGGCAACTGGGGTATTTCATATTAACTTTGCTGCCCAAGTTGCCGTCCACCCATTCCATGCGCCCATCTTCTCCCACCCAAGCGCGCTTGGTAACCAGGTTATAAACGTTTTTGCTCCAGTTTTGCACAGCGGTATATCTCAGCTGGGCGCCCTTTTTGACAAAAATCTCCACTACTCCGGCGTGAAGAGAATCGCTGGAATAAATTGGCGCAGTGCAGCCTTCAATATAGTGGGCTTGGCTTCCCTCATCGGCAATGATTAGTGTTCGTTCAAACTGGCCAAAATTAGGGGCATTAATGCGGAAATAGGCTTGCAAAGGCTGCTTAATCTTGACGCCTTTGGGAATATAGACGAAAGATCCGCCTGACCAGACGGCCGAGTTGAGAGCGGCGAATTTATTATCACCAGGTGGTATCAACTTACCAAAGTGCGGGCGTACTAGCGAGGGGTATTTTTTAACAGCAGTATCCATACTGCAAAAAATAACTCCCTTTTCGTTCAACTGGCGGCTGATGTTTTCATAGACAACTTGAGATTCGTATTGGGCGTTAACGCCGGCGAGAAGATTTTTCTCCGCTTCGGGAATGCCAATGCGGTCATAGGTCTCTTTTATTTCCTCGGGCAGGTCTTGCCAGGAAGAAACGGCGCCCTCGGTGGGTTTGATGTAATAGCAAAGGCCATTGAGGTCAATTCGGGAAAGGTCGGGGCCCCATGGGGGCATTTTTTCCTTTAGAAAGATTTGGTAAGCTTGGCGGCGGAACCGTTTCATCCAAAGAGGTTCCGATTTAACTTGCGAAATGCGGCGGACAACGTTCAAATTTAAACCTTTTTTAATTTTGAGAATGTATTTTTGGGGCATCGGGAAACCATAGCGATATTCAGACCGAGGGCGAGTTTTTTTCATTTTGAGCCTGGCAAAGCGATTTTGTAACCATGGCTCTCAATTTCTTTAGCTAGTTTTTTGTTGCCAACTTTAATAATTTGCCCATGGCCCATTACTAGCACTTGGTCAGGCTGGAGGTATTCAAGAATGCGGTTATAGTGGGTAATTAGCACATAAGTTTTACCATTCCGGCGCTTTTTCAAGAAACGGGCAATGGTTTTTAGGGCATCAATGTCTACGCCGGTATCTATTTCGTCGAAAATTAAGAACTGGGGGTCAAGGACGGCAGCTTGAAGCAATTCCAGCTTTTTCCTTTCCCCGCCGGAGGCCTTTTGGTTAAGGGGGCGCTCAAGAAGGCTTTTCTTAATTTTTAGCTCTTTGGCAACTTTGCCAATGGTTTCCTCCAGGTCAAAGAGATTAGTATTTTCGGCGGCATTTCTCAAAAGCTGGTAAGGAGTAATGCCTGTTAGTGCGACAGGGGACTGGAAGGACAGGAAAAGCCCTTGGCGGGCTCTTTGGTCGGGGGAAAGGCCGCGGATGCTTTCTCCTTTAAAAATTATTTTGCTTTGCGGGGAAAGCCGGTAGTCAGGATGGCCCATAATTGTATAAGCTAAGGTGGATTTTCCCGAACCATTAGGTCCCATAAGGGCGTAGATTTTTCCTTTTTTAAAGGAGAAATTAATGTCTTGAAGAATAATCTTGTTTTTGGCTTTGACGGTAAGATTTTGGAGAGAGAGTATGTTTTTGGATAAGATCATGATGTCTGAAATTTCGGTGGCAAGCTAGGCGGTTAAGACGTCGCCCAGATTCCATTTTTCTATTTCTTTAACAATTAAATTGGTAAATTTGCCGGTAAAAAATTTTTTATGGAAGCAATGGGCTTCGTGGGGACAGGGGTGTTTTCGGCCTTGGCAGCCAACAATCCGCAGTTTGCCTTCAAAAAGCTCCAAAATTTCCAGCAGTTTTATTTTACTGATCTCTTGGGCTAATTGGTAGCCGCCGTTTTTGCCTTCTTTGCTTTTTAAAATGCCTGCTTTAACCAGCCGGCCGGCGGTTTTAGAGGCAAATTGAGGCGGGAGATTAAGTTCTTTGGCAAGGACGCTTAGAGAAGTATATCCCTGTTGCCGGCCCAAGTGGGCCAGGATTATAAAAGCATATCCAGTTTGACGGTTTAAGTTAAACATAGACTAATTTAGTCGTAGTTTACAGGCTGGAAGCGACGGTGTCAAGGCCGCTGGAGCATTGAAGGTTATTAATTTTTTGTTTATTATCAATCAATGCCCAGGGGGTCTTATTTTTGCCATTGGTTGATTATCTTGTTGTTTATTAGCTTTTTATTTTCGTCTTCTATTTTTGCCGCTCCGATAATTGACGTTGTTGGCTTGCCGAATGTGGCTACTGCCTCGGCAAGATTTGATGTTGTGATTTCGCTCTCGAATTTGGAGCCGGTTGCGAAATATAAAGTAAAGGCTTTGGGTGGTTCTCCAGCCTCTAATCTGCGAAGGTTATATACGTTGGGACGAAATGGCCAGAGTTGGCTGGCTTGGAATGGTCCTTGGGACAGTATGCCAGAGGTATTGTCCGATGCGAGCGGGAGTGGCCGGCTGACAATTGGCGATAAGTTTTACAGTGATTTTGAGGGGGATGCTGTTTATAGGGTGAGGATTAAAAAGGATGGGGCAAGCAGCTATTATGATTCGCAGGAATTCAGTTTGACAGTTGATCCAAAGCCAACGCCAACTCCAACGCCGACGCTGTCCCCATCGCCCAGCCCGACCTCGGTGCCAACAGCAACCCTCGTTCCCACGCCAACGCCAACGCCCAGCTCGGCCAGTTGCCAGCTCTTGGCCGCCCGCGATGAAAACAGCAACGAGATGGCGAGTGTAAAAATTTATGTGGATGGCAAATATATCCACCATTATTTGCCGGAGACGTTAAAATTTTGTTCCGGCTGTTATTGTGATGATGATCGCCAGGTGTCATGTTCTTTGGGGCGGCATCGCCTGCGGGCCCAACGCGCCGGCTATCGGGATTGGCAATGGGAAAACAGTTTCGCTGCCGGACAAACTTATCAACGCCGGCCGATCTTGGCAAGTTTAATAACCCCGACGGCAACTTTAGCGGCAAGCCCGGTTATCGAGAACAGCTCTGCAACGGCATCACTAGTTGATGATAAAGCAACAGCCAGCCCTAGCGGGGAAGTGAAAGGAGCCCAGAGGTCGTTGAGTATTCCGGGTCAGCAACGAAGAAATTTTGCCCTGCCGTTGATTTTCACTGGTAGCGGAGTTGCAATGATTAGCGGATACTTTATAATGAAGCAAAAGGAGGAAGCAGTTGATAAAGAAGATTAGCCGTAAAATACCGGTAGCGGTTTGGATGGGTTTTATTTTTTTCCTTTCTTCGCAACACAGGATTGCTGTTAGCGAAAGCTATTGGCTGAGTTTTTTGTTCTTTAAAACTCTACATCTTATCGAATACGGAATCTTATTTTTACTTTGGGATTTGGCATTATATCCGCGGCCGCGCCGCTGGCGGGAAGCTTTTGCCATGGCGGCAATTTGGGGGATGCTCGATGAAATCCACCAGCATTTTGTGCCTACGCGGCATGGTTGTCTACGGGATGTTTTTATTGATGCTTTGGGAATTTACCTATCCTGGCGGCTGGCTTTGAATTTCTTCCGCCGCCTGCTAAAGAAGTGGCAATTTTTGATTTGACAAAATTCCGGCAATTGTGTAATGTGTAAATAGTGATGATTATAAGTTGTCTTATATTGGTTGGAAAAAGCCGCCAGCGGAGGCGGTTTTTTATTTTGCTGGCCAAAGGAAGATGAAAGAATTGGCCCTAAGGGAATGGGAAGGGGCTGATAAGGTAGTGGCAGCTTTATATGAAGCATTGCTAACGGGCAAATACCAAGCTGTTCATAGCATTAGGCAACAATTAGCTGCTGCGGCAGAATTGGGCATAATATTAGTAGGCTTAGCAATAGATATGGCCTTGCTGCCATTGGCGTTAGGAATATCTAGGCGAAGAGATAATTAAGATTTAGAAATAAAAGAAAGGAGGTGAGATAAATGACAAGGAGAATACTGAAGAGTCTATTGGTTTTGACAGTAGTCTTAGCTACCGCAGGAACGGCAGCCAGAGCTCAGTTTACCAGCAATGTGACAGCGGCTGATAATGTAATTGAGGTTGGTACTTTAAGAAGCGGAGTAGGAACAACAACTGATGTTACTGGTTCGGGAACAGCTTATACAGTTGTTTATGACAATGATGGAACAGAGACACAGGTTGCCTATTTTCCGGTTTTAGAAAATATGCAGCCTAGCAACTACGGCCAAAATGATGAGGAAAGATCTGTTTATATGGTTGTCTATAATCGTGGAACTCTCCCTTTTAATTACAGATTTACAGTTAACGGGAGTTGGGTCGGCGGTGGGGGGACCCCTTCTTATATGCAACTTAGACACGTTCATCGCTATGCATCTAATGACTGGGAAGGAGAATGGGGGCCTTTGAATATCAGGAGCTGGTTAAATGGTGTTGGATATTCCTGGGAAACTGGAGTAACAGCTAACACCTGGAATTATAGTTCAGGTTTGGGGTTGAATAATTGGTTTAATGATTCCAGTTCAGTTGGCTCCAAGAAGTATCAAATCTATAAGCTAACTTTCGGTCTGAGTTCATCAGCAGGAAATGGGTATCAGGGAAGATCTTATCAATATAGCGTTAGCCTAGGGACGAAGCAGACCAATGCTTCTTGGTAGAGTTTGTGTCTATAC
>JALTFB010000022.1 GCA_027007615.1 Candidatus Shapirobacteria bacterium | reverse complement strand
AAGCCGTACTGGAAAGCTGGCTCCATGTTTCGCCGCCATCCGTCGATTTGAAAACGCCATCGCCCACAATAGCATCGATATTGTAAAATCCCTCACCGGTTCCCGCATACAAGATGTCCGGCTGATTTTTACAAATATCCATGGCCGTAACCGAAAGAACCGGCAAGTAGTCGGTTTTGCACACCCACGTGGAACCGCCGTCCGTAGTTTTCCAGATACCGCCACCTACGGCACCCGCCCACCAAATATCGGAATTGTTAGGATGAATGACGATAGCGCGGGTTCTTCCGCCAAAATTAGCCGGGCCGCGTTCCACCCAATTTAAACCGGAGGCACGTGTACCTTCCAGTAAAGGCGCGGTTTGCAAAGCCTGTTTTAGAGCACGGAAACGGTAGCTTCCCTTGTAAGAATAGCCCTTGCCGATAATGGAACGTAAAGCAATTTCTTCTTCCATGGCCTGGTTGGGTTTGTCGGGACGTTTGTGTCCTTCTTCTTCGTTTTCAAAACCCAGCGCTTTTTCGGTATTAAAAAATTTTGCGGTATGCTTAAAAAGGGTTTGCGGGTTAAAAGCAAATAAGGCAATAGCCAAAAAAGCGGCCAACGAAAAAAAGATGAGCATCTTCTTCATAGTAACCTCTTTGTAATGATGGAACCGATTTGGATTTCAATATTAAACGATAAATCCGGCCACATATTCCGAGAGCAGAATTTTTACCGGAATGCATTCAATATCAGTCAAAAAATTTCCCTTAAAATACGGAATAAAGAACAATGAAAAATAACCCATGTCACATAAGCGGATTTTTTAAGTTTGCAATCTGAAAATTTTAGAGCATTGAGGTAGGGCGTTAAGTGTTAAGGAAAACATTATTCGTTAATCGTAAAGGACTGTCATCGCTCCGATAAATCGGGATGTACCATGAGGAGCGAGTGCAGCGAGTGACGCGGCGATCCACCCTAAAGCAGCAACCGTCTATTGTTTAGGAAATGACATTAATAGTGCTATGGATTGCTTCACTCTCCCGCTTGCGGGATCGTTACTATTGACATGTGGCAGGCTGTCATTCTGAATGGAGCGCAGCGGAATGAAGAATCCCTTATGTCCGTTGCCATCTTGAATGAGATTCTTCGCTGCGCTACTATTGACATGTGGTGGGCTGTCATTCTGAATGGAGCGAAGCGGAATGAAGAATCCCTAACATTATTCATGGCCGTTGCTGCTTTGGAGGGGATTCTTCGCTGCGCTCAGAATGACAGGTTTGGCCCCATGTAACTATCTTAATAATTCATGGTGCCAGCCATGGTTCCTGACCTACTATTGACATATTAGGTTCGCAAGTTCATTATTTCAACCCATCCCCGGCCCTTCCCTACTATCGTATGGAAGGGTGTCCCATTAACTGCGAACATTTGATGAATTATTGAGTTGAAACCTTTGTTTGCCCGATGATGCCAAAGATCACGTCCGATTGACGAATAATTGCATCGGAACGAAAACTATCTAACATACGTTGCTTCTTTGGAAGAGATTTTTTCACTCGTGCCTCGTTACTATTGACATGTTGTGGCGCGTCGGTCCCTCGATACGATTCTGCCTTAGATGTTGGACGTTCGATGTAAGGGCGAAGCATTTCCGCCAAGATACTGCAAACTTGAAAAATTTAACGATGTGCAACCAAAAACATCGATTGTTTCTTTATTTGTTATGGAAATGCTTCGCCCCTACAAGTCCGGCAGAATCACTCGGGAACCGGACGACGCATCTGTTCCCAGTTCCCAGTTCCTAATTCCCAATTAATTCATGTCACTATCTTAATAATTCGTGGCGCATGCCATGGTTCCCGGCCTCACAATGGCAAACAAGAGTGTCATTGCGAGTCCCGATTTATCGGGATGTGGCAATCCTTAATATTATTTAGGCCACTTTCTTAACAATAAGCCGTTGCTGCTTTGGATGGGATTGCTTCACTCTCCTGCTCGCAGACTCGCAGGATCGTTCGCAATGACAGACCTTTACGATTAACGAATATACGAATAACGGATACACGCTTAACCCTTCACCCTTCAACCCTTAACCCTTAATTCATAACCTTTCCCCCATTCACCGAATCAACAATCCAATCCATTACTTCTTAAACAGATCCTCCACCAAATCTTCCACCAAACCTTCTTCCGAAATGTAAGGCAGCGTAATATGGCCCTTATCCTTGTTTGTCAGATTCCATTTTTTGGCGGTTTGCAGCGCATTGGGATTGCGCGCCCAACTGCGTCGGGCAATGCCGCCGGTAACATCCCAGGAAATGGCCTTTTTAATGATTTTATCCACGCGTTCACTGCCGTCCAAGACCAAACCGAATCCTCCGTTGCGCGCACGACCAATGCCCACGCCGCCACCGTTGGAAAGCACGGCCAGGGTCATGCCGCGGGCCACATTTCCGGCAAAGCTGTGCACGGCCATATCGGCGGTTACCCGGCTGCCGTCGTATATATTAGCCGTTTCCCGATACGGGGAATCCGTACCGGAAACATCGTGGTGGTCGCGTCCGATAATCACCGGCCCGATCTCACCTTTGCGCACCATTTCATTAAATTTAAGGGCAATTTTCATACGCCCTTCTTCGTCGGAATAGAGAATACGCGCTTTGGTACCGACCACCAATTTGTTTTGTTCGGCTGTGGCAATCCAGTGGTAGTTGTCCCGATGCAACGAACTTAGCTTGGGATCGATGCATTCCATGGCGACATGATCCGTTTTGCGTAAATCTTCGGATTTGCCGCTCAGGCACACCCAACGGAAGGGGCCGAAACCGCGATCAAAACAAATGGGTCCCATAATGTCTTCCACATAAGAAGGCCAAATAAATCCTTCGGAGGTATCATGACCGTTTTTGGCAATAGCCTTTTCTCCGGCTTCAAACACCGAGGCCATAAAACTGTTGCCGTAATCCCAGAAATGGCCGCCTTTGTCGGTCAATCGTTTCAAAACACGAAAATGGCGTTTTAACGATTCATCCACCAATTCCTTGAATTTTTGCGGATTTTCTTTAATCAGCTTGCGCCCTTCTTCAAAGGAAATGCCCGCGGGTGTGTAACCGCCTTCGTACACGGCATGGCAGGAAGTTTGATCGGAAAGCAATTGCACTTCAATGTCATGTTTGTCGATGTATTCCAACAAATCAACCACATTGCCGTGATAAGCGATGGAGATGGGCTGCTTTTTCTTTTTGAACTCATCCATCCAACGTGCAATTTGATCCAAATCGTCGGATACTTTGCTTACCCAGCCCT
>JALTFB010000021.1 GCA_027007615.1 Candidatus Shapirobacteria bacterium | reverse complement strand
ATGGATCCCAAAAACCGCATTCTTAAGCAGGTAACCATTGAGGATGCCCGGGCTGCCGACGAAATTTTTACTATTTTAATGGGCAAAGACGTCCCCCCGCGGCGGCGTTTTATCCAGGCCAATGCCAAGATGGCCAATTTAGATTTATAAGATGTTACAATTAAAAGCTATGAAAAAACAAACTTTAGTCGACACTATTGCCCCCAGTGACCACAATTTTCCCGCCGAGGTAAACGCCATCATCGAAATTCCCAAGGGAACGAGTAATAAATATGAACTCCATAAGAAATGGAATGTTTTTCATCTTGACCGGGCCCTTTATGGCGCCAATCATTATCCCACCGATTACGGTTTTGTCCCCCAAACTTTAGCTGAGGATGGTGATCCTATCGACATCATGGTCGTGACCATTCTTCCCACCTTCCCCGGTTGCCTCGTCCACGCTCGGGTTATCGGCGGCCTGCATGTCGACGACAGCGGTTCGCGGGACACCAAAATTATCGCCGTTAACGCCCGCAATCCGCGCCTTGATGATATTCAAGAAATTGATGATCTCTATCCCCACTTTCGCCAAGAAATTCACGATTTTTGGCTTAGCTATGCCCGCCTCCAACCCGGCAAAAGAATTTTAGTCAAAGAATGGTATTCGCTAGCTACCATCAAAAAATTAATCATTGCCGCTCATGAGCGTTACCAAAACAAACACCAAAAGTAAACCACCAGTTGCCATTGGTAAGGTTATTCCCACCGAAATTACCGCCGAAGTGCGCCGGGCCTACCTTGATTACGCTATGAGTGTTATTGTCATGCGGGCTTTGCCTGATGCCCGTGATGGCCTCAAGCCGGTCCACCGCCGCATCCTTTACGCCATGCAACAAATTGGCCTTACCCCTGGCGGCCGCTACACCAAATCGGCCAAAATTGTCGGTGAGGTTTTGGGGAAATACCACCCCCACGGCGATGTCCCCGTTTATGATGCCCTGGTCCGGATGGCCCAAACCTTTTCCATGCGCTACCCCCTTATCGACGGCCAGGGAAATTTTGGTTCTATTGATGGTGATCCGCCGGCAGCCATGCGTTATACTGAAGCCCGGCTGGCAAAAATTTCCCAGGAATTTTTATTAGATCTCAAAAAAGACACCGTTGAATTTATCGACAACTTTGACCGTACCCTTCAAGAACCAACTGTCCTGCCTACCCGGCTGCCTAATTTACTCCTCAATGGTAGTGACGGTATCGCCGTGGGGATGGCCACCAAAATCCCTCCCCATAATTTAGGCGAAATTCTCGACGCCCTCCTCCTTATGGTCCACCGGGGGCGCCTAGAAAAACAACCCGACCAAGAATTTACCATCAGCAAAATCGACCCCAACGCTAGCGACGAGCGCCAAAAAATTTTGGCCGACGTCTACCAACTAGAAAAGCTAAATTTCCATTTTGAAACCGATGCTAGCAGCGAAGAATTGCTTAAAATTGTTAAGGGCCCTGACTTTCCAACCGCCGGTTATATTTTTGACCGCCAAGCCATCCAGGCTGCTTATACTACCGGCAAAGGCAAAATTCCTGTCCGCGGCAAAGCCGAAATTCAGGAAGGCAAAAAGGGACGTTTTCAAATCATTATTTCCGAAATCCCTTACCAGGTCAACAAGGCATCGTTGGTTAGCAAAATTGCCGAATTGGCCCGCGATAAAAAAATCGTCGGCATCAGTGATCTCCGTGATGAATCGGACCGGGAAGGTATCCGCGTCGTTGTTGAATTGCGCCGTTCGGCCGTTCCCCGGGCTGTCTTAAACAAAATCTATAAATACACCGAGCTGCAAACCACCTATCCGGTAAATATGGTCGCCCTGGTTGACGGCGTGCCCCAAACCCTCACCTTGCGGCAAATTCTCCTCCACTTCCTCCGTTTCCGCCACCAGGTCATCCGCCGGCGGACAATTTTCGACCTCAAAGAAGCCAAGCTCCGAAGCCATATCTTGGAAGGGCTCAAAATTGCTCTTGATAATCTTGATGCCGTTATCGAGACAATTAAAAAATCGGCTGACGCCGAGGTTGCCAAAGCAAACTTGATGCGCAAATTCAATCTTACCAGCCTCCAGGCGACCGCCATTCTCGATATGCAACTGCGCCGTTTAGCGGCCCTAGAACGCGCCAAAATCGAAGCTGAATATCAGACCATTGCCAAAGAAATTAAACGCCTGACTGCTATCCTAAGCAATCCGCAAACTATGCTGGCTACGATAGAAAAAGAACTGCAGAGTCTCAAAGATGCCTATGCCGATCCCCGGCGCACTAAAGTTATCGCCCATAAAATTGGTGAATTTTCCGATGAAGATTTAATTCCTAATCAGCCAACCATTATTGCCGTTACCAAGGCCGGCTATATCAAGCGCATGCCCCGAGATACTTTCCGCACCCAACGGCGGGGCGGCAAAGGCACCAGTGGCATGACTCGGAAAGAAGAAGACGAGATTAAAAACTTGCTTTTTGCCGAAACCCACGACTATCTGCTCGTCTTTACCGACCGGGGGCGAGTTTTTCAACTGCGCGTTTGGGAACTGCCTGAAGGTAGCCGCCAGTCGAAGGGGCAGGCAATTATCAATCTTCTCGGCATTAGCCAGGGAGAGCAAATCAAAGCTATCCTCCGCTATCCTAAAACTAGCCAATTACGCTATGTCTTTTTAGCCACTAAAAAGGGCATTGTTAAGCGCACCCCCTTAGAAAAATTCCGCAACATTCGTTCCAGCGGGATTATTGCCCTGGCCATGAATCCCGGCGACGAACTAATCGAGGCCAAGCTGACTACCGGCAACAACCAAATCATTATTGTTACCCGCCACGGCAAGGGCATCCGTTTTGCCGAAACCGATGTGCCTCCTATGGGCCGTTCCGCCCGCGGGGTGAAAGGCATCAATCTCAAAGAAGGCGATGAGGTTGTTAGCGCCAATATAATTCCGGCCCAATTACCAGCCCCTCAAGACCGCCGCCGGCGCGTTTTCCGCGATCTCCTTTTAGTTACCGAAAACGGTATCGGCAAACGAACCGATGTTTATCTTTTTCCCCAACAAAAACGGGGTGGGGTAGGAGTAAAAGCTGCCAATCTTTCCGAAAAAACCGGCTATATTGTTGATGCCCAGGTCGTTGACGAAAATACTGCCCAGATTATCATTACTTCCCAACAAGCCCAGGTTATTCGCCTTCCGTTACGCAACATCCCCCGCCTTAGTCGGGCTACCCAAGGCGTTATTCTTATGCGCCTCAATCAGCAAAAAGGAGACAAAGTAGCCGCCATGACCGCCCTTCCCAAAACCGAAAGACAAAAAACAAGCAAAAGTGAAAAATTCCAAGCAC
>JALTFB010000020.1 GCA_027007615.1 Candidatus Shapirobacteria bacterium | reverse complement strand
CGCCCCCATGAAGCGATCTATTGGTCGCGTTTGGGCGGCAAATTGGCTTCGCTGGCATTCCTCAGCCACCAAGCCAGCCCCTCAAGCAAAGAGTGGCTTTCTCTGGCCCAAGAAGCCACTGCCGCCAGCCGGCAAGCTATCCATCTCAATCCCTTCCACGTCAATATTTATAAAGAAGTTGCCCGCAACTACTACCTCCTGGCCAGCATCAAACCCGGGTACTTCCAACAAGTTATCACCATTCTGCAGCAAGCCAGCCAATTGGCCCCCACCGATCCCAAGATTTATTACAATATCGGCCGCATCCTGGCAATCCAGGGCAAAAACCGGGAGGCGGAAAAATATCTCCGCAAGACTGTCCAGCTTAAAACCAATTATGAAGCGGCCCGTTGGCAATTGGCTCAGCTTTACCACCAAACCAATCGCGACCAACTAGCCCGCCGGCAGCTGGAATTTATCCTCAAGCGCATCGATCCCGCCAGCTCCCCCGCCGCCAAATTATTGAAAAGATTAAAAAATTAAAAGATTAACGAATTCGAAATTTGCCCAGCGGCAAATAGAAGATAATGGATTGTGGATGATGGATGATGGAAATAAATTCCAAGCACCAAGAAACAAACAAATCACAAACTCCAGACAAAAGACCTTATCCGTCATGCTGATCTTGCCGTAGGCAAGGTTCAGCATCTCCAGCGGGTGTCTTATTTACATTGTTGCTCCACCATCCCCTGAAGATCCTGAAACGAGTTCAGGATGACGGGGTGACGAGTAGGCTATCCGTCGGGAAAAGTTCAGGATGACATTTTTCTTCACGTCATGCTGATCTTGCCGTAGGCAAGGTTCAGCATCTCCAGCGGGTGTCTTATTTACATTGTTGCTCCACCATCCCCTGAAGATCCTGAACTTTTTGACTTCGTCAAAAAATCAGGATGACGAGATACTAAGTTCCAAGCTCCAAGCCCCAAGTTTCAATTGCCGGCAAGTTGTTTGTTGTCTGTTGTTTGTTGTTTGTTGCTATAATAGAGCCATGAGCAAGCGCATTTTCATCGGCGTGGCTTGGCCCTATGTCAACGGCCAACTTCACGTCGGCCACATGGGCGGCTACCTAATCCCCGCCGACATTTGCGCCCGTTTCCACCGCCTCCGCGGCCACCAAGTCCTAATGGTTTCCGGCTCCGATTGCCACGGCACCCCAATCACCCTGGAAGCCGACCGGCGCGGTATCAGCCCGGCCGCAGTTGTTGATCTCTACCATCCCCGCCACCGGCAGCTTTTCAAGCTCTACGGCATTTCTTTCGATCTTTACACTAAAACCACCACCGCCAACCACCGCCGCGTCGTCCAAAAAATATTCATCCAGCTGGCCGAAAACGGTTACATCACCACCCAAAAGACCAACCAATACTACTCGCCGCAGCAAAAGCGCTTTCTGCCCGACCGTTATGTGGAGGGCACGTGCCCCCATTGCGGCTACAAGCAGGCCCGCGGCGACCAATGCGACCAATGCGGCCGCATCTTGGCCGAAGGCGAATTAAAAAATCCCCATAGCAAAATTGACAACCGGCCGGTAGTTTTGCGCCCCAGCGAGCACTATTATCTTGATCTGCCCAAATTCAAATCTTTTTTGCAAAAATACGTTGCCAACCGCGGCCCCCATTGGCGGCGCTGGGTCTACCAAGAAACAAAAGGCTGGCTGAAAAAAGGCCTGGAGCCGCGCTCCATCAGCCGCGATATCGACTGGGGAATTCCCATCCCCGTCAAAAAATTACCGCCAAAATTGCAAATCAAAGGCGCCGGCCACAAAAGGCTCTACGTCTGGTTTGAAGCGGTTATCGGCTATTTGTCCGCTTCAATCGAATGGGGCCATAAAACCAAAAAATGGCAAAATTTCTGGTATGGCGGCAAGGGCTTGGAACATTATTATTTCATGGGCAAGGACAACCTTGTTTTCCACACCCTTTTTTGGCCGGCCCAACTTCACGGCAGCGACCCCAAGCTGCATCTCCCCGATTATCCGGTTATCAACCATTTTCTCAACCTTGAAGGGCGGCAATTTTCCAAAAGCCGGGGGGTAATTGTCGGCGCCAAAGAAGCGGCCGAAAAATACGGCGCCGAGGCTTTACGCTTTTATTTAACCTTCATCGCTCCGGAAACCGGCGACAGCAGCTTCGGTTGGGCAAACTTTTTTGACGTTTATAATAATATTCTCATCGGCACCCTGGGAAATTTTATCAACCGCAGCCTCCATCTGGCCCAGCAAAGCCGCCAGCGGCCCGAACCTAGCGCCAAGATTCTCCGGCTGGCCGGCGCCCATATTAAAAAAGCCCGCCGCCATTTGGAAATTTGCCGGCCCCGGCTTTATCTTCAAGACATTCTCGACTTAGCCGCCAGCGGCAACCGCTATCTCAACCAAAAAGAGCCTTGGAAAGAGGATCCATCGAGTGAAAAATTCGCCCAAATCATGAGTGATGCCCTTTTACTTGTTTTGGCCATCCAATTGCTTTTGCTGCCGCTGCTACCGAAAACCGCCGCCAAGATGGCAAAAATGACCGGTTTGACTATTGATTATTGGCCCGACCGCGCCGGGGATTTATTGAAAGAAAGCCTGCCCAAAATCAGGCTTGGCAAAATCCAGCCGCTCTTCAAAAAGCTGGAGATCAAACACTAGGTATTTATACGTATTTACTCGTTGATATAGCTACTTCCCGTAATTCCTTGCTAATGGCAGTAATTTCATTCCCACCGATAGTAGGTGGCGTTATCCCGTATGTATCTACTCTGAATTTAAAGCCCTGACCGTCTTTCGTTCTTTCTCTTGATGGAATTATTTTTTTTCTCCAAAGAAACCAGTTTTCTTCACCCAAAGAATCAGCATTTAATATAGCTAACATAGCCGCGGGATTAAATGCGCGGCCATCTGTTATAGCTGTATAACTATGTGATTCTAAAAATCTACCTAGGGAAAGTTTATATGAATGTTGCCCGTCTCTTTCGGCTATAACAAAGATCTCCTTGTCCACCCTGGACCGTGATGCCCTAAACCAGTCCGAAATAGACGAAAATTGAAAACCCACTCCCGTAATTTCTCCACCTCGCAAATCCGAAAACTTTTCAGCGAGGGACCATTCTATCATTTTCAAGACGTCATTGTGTATGCGAGAACAATTTAAAAGATCATTGGCCTCCTTTAAGGCTTCTGTTTCCTCTGGGCCATGCTCTCTGCCATCGATATTTATACCATGTGCCATAAATTTTAGCGACCTAAAACGACCTGTTTCTTTTAATAGAATTCCTGCTTCTTTTCTTCCCATTTTTTTAATCCTTTCCTAAAAATATAATCTAACTATAGGGATATGTTAATACTCGGCGGCGGGTTTGTCAATCCATGGTTGTTAGT
>JALTFB010000019.1 GCA_027007615.1 Candidatus Shapirobacteria bacterium | reverse complement strand
ACAGGTTTAATTGCCGACGCCCATATCGTCGGCGAGGATATCAGCCAGGTAATCATCACCTCTCAACAGGCTCAGGTAATCCGCTTGCCCCTGAAAAATATTTCCCGTTTGGGACGGGCCACCCAGGGAGTGATTTTGATGCGCCTCAACCAACGCAAAAAAGACCGGGTAGCCGCAATGACCATTCTGCCCCAAGCCCATCGGGAATTAAAGAAAAACGCCTAAAGATCCCATCCATCCTTAATGTTGCCTATGTTGTCAACTCCAGGAGTGGCCAAGGCAATCAACAAACAACAAACAACTTGCCGGCAATTCCTCAACACCGGGAGATGCCAGACAATAACAGACAACAAACAACTAACAACTGACAACTTGCCGGCAATTGAAACTTGGAGCTTGGAACTTGGTATTCACCCCGTCATCCTGATTTTTCCCGACGGATAGTCTACTCTCACCCTGTCATCCTGAACTCGTTTCAGGATCTTCAGTGGGTAGTGTATCAACAATAATAATAAGCCACCCGCTGAAGATGCTGAAAAAATTTCAGCATGACAGATAAAAAAAGAAACATTCTTATGAATAATTGTCATCCTGATTTTTCCCAACATCCGCCTTCGCCCACAGGCTTGGCGAGGACGAGTGGAGCTGATGCTGGCGACTCTAGCAATTGCCTATTTCACTGAAGATGCTGAGCCCCCAGGCCCTCTGTTTCATCAGGACGGGGTAAACTAAACTCAGCATGACGTGAAGAAAAATGTCATCCTGATTTTTTCCCGACGAACAGTCGGGGGAAAGTTCAGGATCTTCAGTATGAGTATGACAACCCCCGGGGTTATCAGGCACAACAACCCCGGGGGTTGATTTGATTTACCCACCCTACTGAAGATACTGAACCTTGCCTTCGGCAAGATCAGCATGACGGAGGAGATTTCTGTTTAGAATTTGGGATTTGAAGTTTAAGTTTTATTTTTTTATCTTATTCCCGCTGTGAAATTTTTGGTAGGTTTCCCGCAGCCGTTTATTGGTCACATGGGTATAAATTTGGGTAGTGGTAATGCTCTTATGGCCAAGAAGCTCCTGCACCGAACGGATATCCGCTCCCGAGAAAAGCAAATCGGTGGCAAAACTATGCCTGAGAACATGCGGGGTAACCTTGCTGACAATTCCGGCGCGGCGGCGGTATTTAGCCACCAAACGCTGAACCGAGCGGGCACTTAAACGCCAATTCTCGGGATTGGTAATCTCCGGTTTGGGCCCCGCATAACGGATAAAACATGCCGGCCAGGGATCCTTGCGAGCGACAAAATAGCGCTCCAGCCAATGACGGGCCCGTTCGCTAAGGAAAACTAACCGCGATTTGCCGCCCTTGCCAATAACACTCAATTCGCCGCTCTTGAAATTAATCCTGTCCCTATCTAAAGCCACCAATTCGCTCACCCGCAACCCTGTGGAAAAAAGCATCTCCAAAATAGCCCGGTCGCGCAATCCTTGAGTTGTGCTGATTGTCGGCTGCTGCATAAGGCGGTCTACCCGATCAAACGTCAAAAACGCCAATGATCGCGACTCAAGATGGGGGAGTTCGATTTTTTCCGGCGCCAAAACCTCCTGGTCATTCTTGATAAGCCAGCGCAAAAAAGAGCGGAGGGCTATCAAATGGTAAGCTTGGCTGACTTTTTTTAAAGGATGATTGTGCTTATCGCGCAAACGGGCTAAATATAGGCGAAATTGCCGCACATTTTCCTTGTCAATATCTTTTAGGGTAGGGGAGTGGCCCAGCTTTTTTTGCAAATAAGTTCCCAGCCGTCGCAAGTAAAAATCATAGTTGCGGCTGGTAAGGGGCGACCTGTTTTTTTCAATTTCCAAATAATCCAAAAATTGTTGCCGCCAGTATGATAAATCGTTATTATCAATAGTTGTCATTTTATTCAAAGTAGCATATTACCCTCCCCGTGTCAATATTGTGCGACATTTACCTTTTCCCGCTTAATCGGGTTGGTGGGGGATAAAAACAACCGTCCTTAAACTAATTTTCCGGACTCTGCCTTGATAATTGCCAACTTTAATCTAATCGTTAACATCAATCATATAAGCATTCATCGCCGGCATTTCTATATTCATGGTTTATTATATTATGTTGTATTATAATAACCTATGGCTACTTGGCAGCAATTGAAGAAAAATCCTCGGCTTTGGAAAACGTTTCAACAACGGGATTGGCTGCTGCGCAAAATTCGCCAATTCTTTCAAAAAGAAGGCTTCTTGGAAATCCAAACGCCCACTCTGGTTCCGGCGCTTATTCCTGAATCATACCTGCACGTTTTCCAAACCACCCTTCATGACAAGCTAGGCCACTCCCAAACCGCCTACCTGACGCCATCTCCAGAACTGTGGCATAAAAAATTGCTAGCCGCCGGGGCGCCCGATATTTTTGAAATCACCCGCAGTTACCGCAACGGCGACATGGGCGGCCATTTCCACAATCCCGAATTCACCCTTATAGAATGGTACCGCCACCATGGCAATTATTGGCAGACCATGGATGACAGCGAGAATTTATTGCGCTTTATCTGGCCATCCCAAAAGGTTACTTACCAGGGAAAAACCCTTTCTTTGGCTGATTTCGAGCGGATAACCGTCGCCAGCGCTTTTGAAAAATATCTCCATATTGATGATCAGCTCCTCTTTGATAAAGATAAACTTTTTAGTTGGGCCCGCCGGCATGGTTACCGGTTGCCGGCCAAAATAAGCTGGGAAGAACTTTACAACCTTATCTATCTTCAAGACATCGAGCCCCATTTAGGTCGAGAAAAACCCACCATTATTTATGATTTTCCCAGCCAATTCGCTCCTCTAGCCAAGAAAAACCCTAAAGATCCCCGCTTTCGCCAGCGCTTTGAACTTTACCTTTTCGGAGTCGAACTGGCCGATGCTTATAATGAACTCACCGACCCCCAAGACCAGCGCCGGGAATTTGAAAAGGAAGAAAAGAGCCAAGAACAAAAGCATAAGATCGATTGGGATTTTATCGCCGCATTAGAATCGGGGCTGCCGGCCTGCAGTGGGGTAGCTCTAGGCATTGATCGGCTGCTAATGATTCTCGCCGATAAAACCGATATCCAAGATGTTATTTTATTTGCCGCTGACGAAATTTTTCCCACCACTTCTTAATAAATTGTGCGACGTTGGAAAGGAGAGAGCGGAAAAATAAATTTTCGCCCGCCAATAATTTTTGAATTAGCGGAACTCGCCAACCCCACCCCGTTAAATCCTCCACAAAATTTGCCTAAATTAAATAATCCAATAAAATATAAACAAAAGCTTTTGGGAAAGTGCTAAAAAAGACAAAGAGGGAAATTCCATTTTTGTAAATTTAATTTTAAACGGCTAACCAGCCATCTACATGAGAAAAGTCCGCTCTCAGCGCCGCTAATAAAGCCGCCATATTAACC
>JALTFB010000018.1 GCA_027007615.1 Candidatus Shapirobacteria bacterium | reverse complement strand
TTTGCAAATCAACTCCCAATTCTGCCGCCATCGCCGCTGGCAAAATTGTCGCCGTGGCTCCGCTGTCAACAATAAATTGAAAATCAACCCAATCTCCAATCCCTTTCAGCCACAATCCCACCGTAACCAAAGGCAAAAATACAAGCCCCAAATTTTCGACCTCCTCCCAATGGAAAGCAAAATTAGGGCCGGTAGCGCCAATGGCCCGGCGGCAAACGAGCGATGATAACTTTTTTAAGATCGACATTTTTCGTTTTTAACTCTTGCCAAAGGTCAGTCAAATTTGTAGCATGGGCCGCTACCCGGCGAGCCCGCTTGTAAATGGCAAAAAAACCAGCTCCGTAACGGCGGACCAGATTGGCGTTAAAATTTTCCGGCCGTTCTTTCATTTTGCCCCAGTATAGCACCAAAATTGAACCGCTGCCGTTGGTGGTAAACCGCCCCTTCGGGATGGAGAAAACTTTCCATTAGCACAATCCTGTCTATTCTCAGCCGCAAATTCAGCAGCTGCTTTTCTTCCAATAACGCCGCCAGCCGGGCCGCATCCGGAACTTGGCTAAATTTAGCCAAGGTAAAATGGGGCTGGAAAGCGCTCGGCTGAAGGTGTAAAAAAGGAAATTGCCGGCGAAGCTTTTGATGTAAATCGGTCAGTTCTTCAGAGCCGCGTTCCACTCCCAACCAAAGAGTGTGCGGCGCATTGACACTGGGAAAAACACCCAGCGCGCCGGTTTCCAACCAAAAGGGGGACAGCGTCCGCACCAGCTGCCAAGTTTTATCCTCGAGCCTGCCTATATCGCGAGCCGGCACCCAACCCAAAAAAAGCAAGGTTAAATGAAAACTGGCCGGCGGCAGCCAGCGCACGTCTTGCAGCCGGTAACGCCGCTGGAGCCTCCTCGCCAAGCGCCGCAATTCCCGCCGCCAAAGGTGAGGCAAACGGATCGCCAAAAAAAGGCGGTGTTTTTTTAATCGTGATTTCGGATGGCGCCGCTTACTCATAATGGAGAGCGTCTATCGGCGAAAGCTTGGCCGCCCGCCGCGCCGGCGCCACACCAAAAATAATCCCTATCAAGCTGGAAATAATAAAAGCCAGGGCTACCGACCACCAGCTGACTACGGCCGGGAAAAAGTGGTTTAGCGCCAGGGCGCCCAAAAAGCCTAAACCGACCCCTAAGCCACCGCCAACTAATGCCAAAACCACCGCTTCCAATAAGAACTGGATTTGGATATCGGCTGCCGTGGCGCCAACAGCCTTGCGAAGGCCTATCTCCTTAACTCTCTCGCTGACGGAAACAAACATAATGTTCATTATACCAATACCGCCAACCAACAGCGAAATGGCGGCGATTCCCGCCAAAGCAGCTGTTAAAACCCCTAAAATGCTATTGATTGTCCCCAATATTTCCGCCTGGTCGGTAACCGAAAAGTCTTGTTCCCGATAGCGCCGCAAAAGGGACAGCTCCACTTCTTTTTTAGCCAAACTCACCATCCCCTTTCGGGCCTTAAGGATTAAGAAAGGGAATTTATGGCCCTGGCCGGATACCAGGCGAAAAACGTTTTTGTAAGGCAAATAAATCCTATTATCCAATCCGCCCATGCCCGTCATCCGCATTCCCCCCTGCGATGGCAAAACACCCACAACCCGATATTTACTGCCGGCAACAATGATGCGCTTGCCCAGCGCCGGGCAATCGGGAAAAAGATCACTTTTGATAGTCGCCCCGATCACTGCCACCCGGCTGCCGCTATTTTCTTCCTGGCGGTTAAAAAACCGCCCCGCCGCCAATTTGAACTGGCGGATGGCTGCCATAGTTTTAGTGGTGCCCACCAAATCAGCTTGGCTTTCCCTGTTGGCAAAAGAGGTCGTTTCACTTTTGAACAGCACCGGCGCCACGGAAACAACCGCCGGCAGCCGCTGCAAACGGCGGACATCCTGCCAATCAAAGCGGGCGCCGCCAAAAGCCGCCAATTCCCCATGGGGCTGGTAATGCCCTTTGCGAATCATCTGCCCGGGCATAATATAAAGCAAATTGCTGCCCAAACTTTCAAACTGTTGGCGAATATAAATCTTGAGCCCGCTGCCAATGGCCAATAAAAGGATAACGCTACTGACGCCGATAATGACCCCCAGCATTGTTAAGGCCGCCCGCGTTTTGTTGCGACGCAATTGCTGGCCGGCCAAAACCAAAAATTCCCAAAAACGCCATTGCTTCTTCATTTTTCTTTAATAATCCTCCCGTCTTTTAACCAAATTTGCCGCCGGGCCAGCCTAGCCAAAGATAAATTATGAGTTACCAAAATAATCGTCTTGCCCATTTTGCCATTTAATTCTATAAGCCTGTCAATAACATCTTTGCCGGAACGGGAGTCAAGGTTGCCGGTTGGCTCATCCGCCAAAATAATCTTAGGGCCGCAAAGCAAAGCCCTGATGATCGCCACCCGTTGCTGCTCTCCGCCCGAAAGCTGATTGGGAAAATGCTCGCGGCGGCGGTTAAGCCCAAAGCGGCGGAAGAGCTGCCCAGCCCTTTTTTCCGATTGGCTCCGGCTCAAACTGGGATTATACCAAGCCGGAAGGAGGGTATTCTCCCAAGCGGTGGTGCGCGGCAAAAGGTTGAATTGTTGAAAAATAAAGCCCAGCTTGCGATTACGATAGCCGGCTAGCCGCCGTTCATTGTCATAACGCACCCGCCAACCGTCAAGATATATCTGCCCCCGGCTGGGCCGATCCAGTAAACCAAGCAAATTGAGCAAGGTGGATTTGCCCGACCCCGAAGCGCCGATTATCGCCAAAAACTCGCCGTCCTTAACCGAAAGGTTGATATTCTCTACTCCCACCACCCGCCGCTCTCCCTGGCGGTAGAATTTGCTTATCCCTCTTAGGCGCAGCAATGCCGGCGGCGTCTTCATGGCATCACTAAAGCTTCTTGCCCGTCCAGCCCCTGTTTGATTTCTGCCCATTCATCAGTTTCTAAGCCAATTTTAACCACCCTTTTCTGCCGCCGCCCCTTCTGCCAAATCCAAACAAAAGGCCGCCGGCCGTCCCTAAGCGCCAAAATTGGGATGGCGATAACATTCTTGGCTTGGGCAACGACAATATTGGCCTCACCGCCCATGGCCAGGCGGAATTTCAGGTCGCGGTTGCCGGCATTCAGGCTAATTTTCAACCGATAGCTGGGACTGGAACCGCTGCCCACAGAATTAAAACTAATGCTTTTTATTTTCCCGGAAAATTTTCTGCCCGGATACGCGTCCAGCGTTACTTCTGCCGGCATGCCCGGTTTCAAACCAACCACTCCTTCTTCATCCACCTCGGCCCGGAAATAAACGCTATCGGGATTGACAACTTCAAACTCAGCCGTCGCCGGAGTAATGTTAACTCCTGCATAGGGGGCTTCAACCTTGGTAACAATTCCGGCAATGGGCGTTAATAAAACTGCTTTCTGGAGAGCTAAATTAGACAATTCCACATCGGCCACCGCCTTGTC
>JALTFB010000017.1 GCA_027007615.1 Candidatus Shapirobacteria bacterium | reverse complement strand
ACTTCCTTACGCAGGCGCATATTGAGTTCCAAATCCAAATTGGAAAGCGGCTCGTCCATCAGCAATACTTTTGGCTCTAAAACCAAGGCGCGCGCCAGAGCCACTCTTTGCTGTTGCCCGCCGGAAAGTTCCGACGGTTTACGCCGCTCAAAACCCGGCAAGCCAACCAGTTCAAGGATTTCCCGAACACGACGGTTGCGCTCGTGTTTGGGAACGCCTCGTACTTTTAAACCAAAGGCAATATTTCCGTAAACGCTTAAATGCGGCCAAAGTGCCAAATCCTGAAAAACCATGCCGATATTCCGTTTTTCAGGCGGTACTAAAATCTTGTTGTTTTTTGAGACTTCAACCTTGCCCAACCAAATACGACCGACCTCCGGAGCAATGAAGCCGGCAATCAGCCTGAGAATGGTCGTTTTGCCACAACCGGACGGGCCTAAAATCACCATACGTTCACCTTCATCAATTTCGAGCGAACAGGAATCCAGTGCGATCTCTCCGTCATAAAATTTGGAAACCGACTCCAAAGCGATAATACTCAAGCTGCCACCTCCCGCCGTTTGAAATTCGGAAGCAACGATAGCAAACCGGCCGGGATTAAAGTCACCAAAACCAAAATGACGCACAGCGCGGCAATCAGTTCCTGCGATCCGTTGGCCATAAGCGTGAAAATACGCACCGGCAAGGTGTCATGTCCGGCAGGATAAACCATCATGGTAATGGCCGTATCGCGCAGAGAAAATATGTAGCCCACAATCCAGGCGGCCAGCAGCCCCCGTTTAGCCAAGGGAAGCACAATAAAGGTCAGACGACGCAACCAACCAGCGCCAGCCATTTGTGCCGCTTCTTCCATGGACGGCGGGATTTGCGCCAACTGAGTCACGGAAATGCGGCTGGTGAGCGCAGTGTATTTGGCCAAATAACCCAATAAAATGATCACCGGTGTGGCGTAAATAAAATTCGTCCATGGCGTATTCCACAAACTGATTAGTCCGATGCCGATGACCGTTCCGGGCAAGGCGAACAAAAAGACGGTTAACGAGTCAACGCTACGCCAAATTTTCAGCGCTTTGGTTTGAATGAGGTATCCTGTGAAAAAGCCCAAAACGGTGAGCAGCGTGGCGCCGAAAGCCGCGTAAACAATGCTGCGTTGCAAACTTTCACCGGCTTGGTTTAAGGCTTGTACATAAGTAGCCCAATTGGCCGATTTAATCAATAAAGCCGTCATGGGCACAATGACAATCAGTAAAACTAATAAGCCTACAACGGCTGTCAACCAAAAGCATTGTTTGGCCAAACGAATGTGCATCGGCTGACGCCCATCCGGCGCCGGACGCAATTGATAGGTACGTTCGCGCAGAAACAGGTCTTCGATCAATAGAGCCAAAAAGGTAATCACGGCCAAAGGCATGGCCGCCGCCGTGGCTGCCCGGAAATTGTAAAAGGCGGAAAACTGGGTAAAGCTTTCCACCGGAAACACATCATATCGTAAAAAATTCGGCACGCCGAATTCCCCGAAACTCAGAAGAAAAACCAGCAAAGCCGCGAGCAGAATCCCGGGCAAAATCAACGGAAGCGTAATGCCGCTTAAAACCTTTTTCCAACCGGACATCAAGCGCCCCGCTTCTTCCAATTCCGGGTTGACCGTACGCAAAAAGACCATGGACAAAATCAAAGGAATGGGCAAAAAGGTTGAAAAAAGAACAAAGGTACAGCCGGGAAGGCCAAACAAGTAACGGCTTCCTAATTGTGTGAACCCCTGCCCCAACAACGGGGCCAGAAGGCCCTCGCGGCCGACCAAATCGAACCAGGAGACCGCCGTAATGTACGGCGGGACGAGTAGTGGAATCACAAACAGAAAAACAAAAACTTTTTTCAAGGGGAAATCCGTCTTGCCTAGCAAAACTCCCAACGGAACTCCGATGAGCACCGTTAGCGCCGTAACCATGGCCGAAAGAGTGAGACTATGTTCCATTAACCTCCATTGGCGCGCCGAAATCAATACGCCGCGATAAGCATCCAAAGCAAAGCGCCCGTTTTCCAAAACACTTTTGACAATCATGGACAGAATCGGTAACAGCCCGATAAGAATCAGCAATCCGACAATGAACCACAGCACGAGGCGTTTTTGCATTACAAACCCATCCAGGATTTTAAGAACGGTTGAATTTCAATCATCTTTTTGGCGACCCTGGCATAATCCACTTGCATCACTTTAATCTGGTCAATCGATTTCAATTCTTCGGGCATTTTCACACCCGGATGCAAAGGAATTTGCGCACAGTCAGCAAAGGCCAATTTGCTTTCGGTTTGCGGCAAGAGTAGAAAATCGATCACCTTTTTGGCCAATTGCGGATGGGGTGCACCTTTGATCAAAACCACGGCATTGGGCACAATAAAACAACCGATGCCGTTCGGCCCCTGATCCGGATAAACGAAACGCACCGGTTTGCCCTGCCGCATGCGATTCACCCCGTCATCACTATCAACCAGGCTGAAATCGTACTGACCGGCAGCCACAAAATCGGCGCTTTCTCCATTGCTGGTAGAAACGGTTACTTTGTTCTTTTTGATCCCTATCATGAATGCTTTGGCCTGTTCGTCGCCCCACAGCGTAAACAGAGCGGCAATTTCCGAAGTGGTGGTACCGAACAAAGGATTGGCAATCACGGCTTTGCCTTGCCAGCGCGGATCGATATAAGCCGAGATAGATGTAGGTTTTTCCTTGACTTTATTGTTGACGATGAGAACGCGCGCCCTGGCGGAGAACCCCGTCCAGTAACCGTCGGGATCTTTGAATACAGCCGGAATGTCTTTGGCGTTGGGCGAAACGTAAGGTGCTGCAATGCCTTTTTGTTTGAGCACTTCGGCCCGAATCGGTTCGTTGGCCCAGTACACATCAGCCTGCGGATTGTCCTTTTCGGCAATCAAACGATTCATGGTGCCGGTGCTTTTGGCTTCTTCGGTATCGTAAATGGCGTTTACTTGAATGCCCGTTTGTTTTTCAAAATCTTTTAAAATAGGTTCGGAAAATACCTGATCTTCCGAGACGTAAACGGTTACCGTTTTGGCCTTGGTTTGTTTTTTACCGCAGGCAGCGATCAGAAACAATAGGCCAAATAGCAAGACAACAAGCATGGAAAGCCGCAATGGTTGTTTCATCGGAGTTCTCCTTAAATCGTTTTAATCGTAACTAAATATGATTTACATTTTTATTCCGGTATCATTTCCTTGTTCTTTTGATTGTTAGGGATTGCTGCATTTTAAAGCCCATCCCCGTTCCCGATTCCTGGGATGCCCGGAAACCGGACGCGGTCAAAGGCAACCGGTTGTCAAGTGGAGACCGCGCTAGCGGGATCGTATCGAGACACTGTTGCCGCACCTAGGATATCATTGCGAGGAATTATGGCGGCGCCACGGATTATTAAGATAGTGACATGAGGCCAACCCTGTCATTCTGAGCGCAGCGAAGAATCTCCTTCAAAGCAGCAACGGCCAT
>JALTFB010000016.1 GCA_027007615.1 Candidatus Shapirobacteria bacterium | reverse complement strand
AATTATTACTGCTAATGATTTCGTTCGGCAATTCATTCAGCCCCGCCATAGATCGACAATCTATAGCCGAGTGCTTTTTCAGTAAGTCAATAATTGAATTATCTAATTTCTCTTTTTTACCTTTATCTCGCAATTTGTTTATTACATATTCATACAAAATCCCAATAGTAAGTGGGAGTAAAATTATATCTGGCCCAGCGGACATATGAAAAATATTACCTAAGCCATTACTGCCACTGCGTTCAAAAATCAAAAATTTATACTTTGCGAACGAATGTCTTGGTTCTTCGTCTTCAGAAAAAGTTAGAGGTGGAGTAGGCAAAAACTTATTATAGATTTTAAACAAGCCAAGTGTTGCGTCTTTTTCCATTTGATTCAGTGTCTGGAAAACGACCTCATATAACTTAGGCGTAATCTCGTTAGGTTTTTGAGATTTCTCTACTGCTTCCAAAAGAAAATCTCTCATAATATTTATTTGCCTGTCATCGCAGATATAAAAATATCGAGCTAAAAAGAGTATATAGCTGGCTATCAATAAATCGTCAGGCAAAAATTGCTCTTTATGATTTGTCTGAATTTTTACAAATGAGGGGCCGTAATTTAAGTGCCACTCTAAAACATTATTTTTGCGTTGAGTGAATAAATTCGCCAATAATCTAATTGGAGCAAAAATGATTGAAAATATAAAACGAAATACTGCCATATTATTTTATTAAATTCTCAATTGAAACGCCCAATGCTTTGGCGATTTTCGCCATAGTTTGAACGCTTGGCTTATTAACCGTACCGCTTTCGACCTTCATAAGCGTTGTATATTTAACATCGGCTTTCTTTGCTAAATCGTCTTGTGTTAAGCCAAGTTTTGCTCGTGCTTTCTTGATATTTTCGCTGATTGTTTTTCCACTTGTCATATATGTAAAGTTTTGGTAGTATTATAGTATATATGTCTATTACTATTACTTCTATACTACCAAATAAAATGATTTTAGGCAAACAAATTTATAAGTGGCGCATTTCGCAAAGCGAAATACGAAATTCGGCGGCGGCAGCAGCTGGTAATTGCAAAAGCCCATTCGTACCCCTTTGATAAAATGTGCTGTCCAGGTCCAAACACATGGTGAACACTAAGGAATAATCATGAGCGATGGTAAAATTGGTATTTTGCCCACGGTAATAATGCTCGTCTCACCTGTCGCCACTTTGGTATCTCACCAACCACCTTTTACAAATGGAAGAAACGGTTTAATCCCCGTTATCTTCCTTCCCTGGAGTCTCGTTCTCGGCGACCCAGGGCACCGAGGCAATCTCTGATTCCCTGGTCTACCCAACAACTAGTAATCTCTCTCAGGAAAGAAAACATGGGCTTTAGCAAGTACAAGATTAGCTATCTCTTAAAGAGGGACTATGCTCTTAGTCTTTCTCCTTCTAGTGTGGGGAGAATCATCAAGAGGAGAGGTTTAATTAGAGAGGCTAAGGTTATCAAGGGGATTGAGAAGAGAAAACAACTCAAGTATCGTATTCCCCGTCTGCGGGCTGCCCGAGAGCTTAGATACCAATCGCCTGGCTTCCTGGTCCAGATAGATACCAAGCATCTCCATATCCTGGGGAGCAAGTATTATCAGTTTACCGCTGTAGATACCAAATCAAGGTTAGCTTTTAGCCGGGTCTACACCGGGATTACCAGTAAAGCAGCTGAGGACTTTCTGGAAAGAACTATCAAATTCTTCCCCTTTAAGATTAGGGCTATCCAGACTGATAATGGCAGTGAGTATCTCAAGTATTTTCATTTAGCTGCCAAGAAGAAAGGAATTATCCATTACTTCTCTAGAGTAAGAACCCCTAATGATAATGCCCTCATTGAAAGACTAATCCAGAGTACTAAGTATGAGCTCTGGCTCTTTGATGAGCAACTCCTTCCTGAGCTTGATTATCTCAACCAAAAGCTCTCTGCTTGGGTCAGCCGGTACAATACCTACCGGCCTCACCAAGCCCTGAATTATCTAACTCCCTATCAATATCTCCAGCCTCTCCTCCAACAGAAGCAGCCACTAACCAATCAATCATTATCTGTTAAACTAGAAAGGAGGAAGTGTCCATGATGTAGTGGACCAGGACGAGATTTTGTTTCTTAATTTATTTTCGTTTAAAATATTTTAGCGATGATTGAGCAACTGAACATCCGGGTTTTTAGGGCAATAAATTTTTTTGCTGGCCACAATGCTTATTTGGACAAGTTAGGCATAGCGGCGGCAAAATACTTGTTTACTGTCCCCATCGTGTTTCTGATATATCTTTGGCTTAAAGGTAAGGAATATAAAAACATTGCCTTATTTTTGGGTTATGCGGCCATTTTGGGAATTTTGCTAAATTTTTTCACCACTTTATTTTATTTTCATCCCCGTCCTTTTATGGAAAACATAGGCAAACTTTTAGTTAACCATGCGCCGGAAACTTCTTTCCCTTCGGATCACACTACTTTTATGCTGGCAATCGCTTTCATGTCTTTATATTTCAGGCAAACAAGAAAAATGGGCATCGGGCTCTTTTTGCTGGGCATTTGGGGGGGAACTGCCAGAGTATTTTGTGGGCTTCATTTTCCCCTTGATATCCTCGGCTCGGTTTTTATAGCCATGATCTCTTCCTATATTGTTTTTTTAGCCAAGGGCCGGCTGCGGAAAGTCAATAAATTAATATTGGGTATTTATTTTGCACTTTCCCGTTTTTTTGTTATATTGAAGAAAAGATGAAGATTGGCTTTTTTGAAACAGAAGAGTGGGAAAAAGCGCCTTTAGCTAAATATGCAGCGCGCTTGGGTGCCGATGTATTTCCCCAAGAAATAGAGAACCACCTTGCCGCTGCGGCCGATTATGAAATTGTTTCCACTTTTATTTATTCCAATCTGCATGAGAAAACTTTAAAGAAACTCCCCCATCTTAAAATGATTGCCACTCGTTCAACGGGGTTTGACCATATTGATATTGATTATTGCCGCCGCCATCATATTGCTGTCGCCAATGTTCCCTTTTACGGTGAAAATACTGTGGCGGAACACGCTTTCGCCCTAATTTTGGCCCTCAGCCGCCGCATTATAGAGGCAAATCAGCGGGTGCGTCAGGGCGGGTTCTCTCCAAACGGCCTAACGGGATTTGATTTGAAAGGAAAAACATTGGGTATAATTGGTGTGGGCCATATTGGCCAATATATGGCGCGTTATGGCCGCGCTTTTGGTATGAAAGTATTGGGAGTTACCCATTCGGCTCATCCCCAGCAGGAAAAACGTTTGCATTACCGCCGCGTTAATTTGGAAGCTTGCCTTGAGCAAAGTGACATTATAACCATTCATCTGCCGCTTACTCCGCAAACGCACCATCTTATCAATCGGCAAAATATTAAGCTTGTGAAGAAGGGCGCCTATATAATTAATACTGCCCGGGGGCCTATTGTCGAAAGCGAAGCTATTCTTTGGGGTATCAATCATGGCATTTTGGCCGGTGCGGGCTTAGATGTTCTTGAAGAGGAAGAAATCATTGATGACCGCCGGGCTCTTTTCGACCAATATGTGTCGCGTGATAACCTGGCGGAATTGGTTACCGCCCATCTTCTCCGCGAGCTCCCCAATGTAATTATTACTCCCCATAACGCTTTCAATACCCATGAGGCAATTGACCGCATTCTGACCGCAACAATCGCCAATATTAAGGCTTTTTTGGAGGGTAA
The DNA here is from genome assembly GCA_027007615.1 of Candidatus Shapirobacteria bacterium. Lineage (GTDB taxonomy): Bacteria > Patescibacteriota > Microgenomatia > UBA12405 > UBA6130 > S016-97. The sequence continues at coordinate 7,533 of JALTFB010000016.1, read as the reverse complement.
AAAACTAAACAGAATTGTCTAGCATTTTTGTCAGTTTCCGGAAACCACCACTGTTTTTTCCAAGGTGGAGGTAAGCGCTTTTTCCAGCTTCAGTTGCTTTTCTTCTTTGGTTATTGCCGCTAAGTTAACGCGGGTTTTGGCATGTTTTTGCACTAGAGCGCAGCAATCCTGGTAAGGTCTTATGGATAGTTCGTAGCTGCCAATCCGCCGCGCCCAGTCGATAATCTCTTTTTTATCAAAGCCAATCAATGGGCGGAAAACCGGCATTTTGACGGTTTCCGTAGTGGCCACAATATTAGCCAACGTTTGCGAGGCGACTTGGGATAAATTGTCGCCGGTAACCAAGGCGCGGTAACCGTTTTTAACTGCCAATCTTTCGCCGGCCCGCAAAATAAAGCGCCGGAAAAGTACCACTTCGTTGCCGGTCGGCGGCCGTTGGCGAATGGCCTGATAAAAAGGAGCGTAGGGCAAAAGGATTAATTGCGAAGAAACAGTATAACGTTGAAGGAGATGGAAAAGAGGCTTGATTTTACTGGCTAAAACCGATTCGGCATTGTCTAGGGCGTAAAAATGAAGCAGATCAACTCGGCAGCCCCTCCGAGCCATAAGATAGGCAGCCACCGGCGAATCGATGCCGCCTGAAAAAAGAGACAGCACTTGCCCGCTAATACCCACCGGTAAACCACCGGCGCCTTGTTGCCATCCGAAATGAAAATAAAAAGCATGAGGATAATGGTCAACATAAATTGTTAATTCCGGTTTTTCGAGATCAACTTTAACGGGAAAATCTTTACCGATAAAATTGCCCAATCTTTCATTCATCTTTTGGCCGCTTAATCCCTTGGTGTCCTTGTTTTTGGCGCGAATAGCAAAAGTGCGGAATGATTTTTCTTGCAAAATATTTTTCAATTGCTTCTTAAGGTCGTCCCAGTTATCGGCCTTATTAACCGAGGCAAAGCGGCTGATGCCAAAGACGCTCCTTAATCGAGATTGCGCCTCTTCTATTTTTCCGTCAACTTGTAAGAGGCGGCGGCTGCCAAAACGATCTTGCCGGTATAACGATTTGCCTAAAGCCAGCCGCAGGTTGCGGTCCAGCTGGCGTTCGAAAAATCCCCGGTTGCGGCCTTTCAAAACCAATTCCCCGGGGCTTACTAGAAATTTGAGCATGGCTTATTTTAGCAGAATTTGTTTGTCTCAGTTGCCCAGATATTGAAGAATTGCCCGTTAACGCTGGTAGCCGCATTGGGGACAATGGCCACGGGAATCCAACGGCGCGCCACAGCGAGGGCAAATCCCTTCGTGCTCGGCTGCCGGTTTTGGTTGGGAAAACGGGTTTTTAGCTACCATCGTTAAGGATTCTACCCCCACGGCCGGGCAGCTGCCGACCAAAGATTGAACCCCCCTTTGCCATATTGTAAAGTGCGGATCCGCCTTTAAATTTAACCAATTAAGTTCTTTTCGCTGGTCTTTTTGAGCGGCAGCCATGATTTTGGCTCGATAATAGACTTTTGCTAGTTGTTCTTTGGCTTTAATCAGGAAAAGTTGTTGCTCGACAAAAGAATTTTGCGATTTGGCGGTGATAACCAATCTGGCATAAGTTTGAAGTTCTGGATTAAGCCGGTCAAGAATTTGGCTAAAACCCAGTTCTCCTTTTTCCAATCGTAAGCCAGCTTTAAGCAATATTTGTTCTATTTGCCGCAATGACGACAGGCTCGTTTGTCCAATAATAATTGGCTGGCGGATAATATCGTTTTCTGAGGAGTATGGCGCCAACGGGTTACCGCCGAGTTTAGAATGGAGTTGGGAGCTGCCGAATAAAATATCATATTTCCCCTGTTGATAACGGTACCATTTTACGGTTATTTGCTTTCCGTTTTTTTTAATTGTATTCAAGAAGCCATAATTTCCAAATCCTAGCCGAGGGTTACCTGGAGGAACAATCCACGCCAATTGACCAACGTCGGGTTGGTTTATTAATGTATTTATCTGGTTAATGGCTGCTTCTTCAGCTTTCAGACGTGGCAGAAGGGGGTTGTTTTCCGCTTCCGCCAATTTCACCGTTTTAACCATACTTTCCAAAAGTGTTTTTTCTGTTCCCGGAATAACAAAATTTGGGCCGTAAACAGTTTCGCCCAATGGCTGCTGACCAATATATTCAGCGAGAAACTCTTGAAGGTTATTTACAAGATAACAGCGAGCACCGTGCTCTTCAAGATTTTTTATCCAATTTAAATCCGCCCGGACATTGTAATGCCTATTTAACTTTTGCATTAGCGCCGCCAAGCTGATTTCTTTTAGATGGCCAGCTGGAGATGGTATCTCCCAACGATAAGCAGGTTTAACAGTAGTGTGACTAATCCTCAATCTCTCCATATTTATGCCTTACTCGAGGCTTTATTGGGCTGGGCGGTCTTCGGACTTATCCCCTCTGGGCATCACCGCTGCGGTACAGTAACGGATTCACACCGTTTTCCCGGGTTATTAGCAATGCTAATAATGCCTTCCCATCCTAAAATTGGACAGTGGCATTTTCCAACCCTATTATTTTTTATAGCCTTTTTGTCAATCCAAGTCAATAGGGTATTGGCGGCAAAGCTTTTTCACTTTTTGGGCAATTTGAGAATGAAGTTGGTTATCATTGCTGCGTACAGCCTGGTTTAGCCAATCGGCAATAATTACCATTTCTTTCTCCCCCATCCCCCGAGCTGTTAGCGCTGGCGTGCCCAGCCGAATTCCTGAGGGGCGGAAAGGAGGTTGGGGATCATTAGGAATTGCGTTGGCATTAACAATGATGCCGGCTTCTTCCAGCCTAACTGCCGCCGTTTTGCCGTCTACAGTCAAGGGGTGTAAATCGGCCACCAAGAGATGATTATCAGTACCACTGGTGACCAAGCGCCAACCACGCTTTTTTAATTCTCGGGCCAGAATTTTGGCATTAGCAACCACCTGTTGGCCATAGCGGTGAAATTCAGACTGGGCCGCTTTTTTAGCCATAATGGCGATTCCAGCAATGACTCCCAAGTGAGGTCCTCCTTGTAAACCAGGAAAAATAGCTCGGTTAATTTTCCAGGCTAGTTTAGAATCGTGGCGAAGGCCTTTTTTGGTGACCATCAAAATGGCTCCCCGGGGGCCGCGCAAAGTTTTGTGGGTGGTTGTCATCACGATATCAACCCAACGCACCGGTGAGGGGCAAACGCCGGCAACCACTAGGCCGGCCACATGGGAAATATCGGCCAAAAGGTAGGCATTAACTAGAGCAGCTAACTGGGCGAATTTTTTCCACGGCAAGCGGCGTGGGAAGGCAGTTGTTCCCACCACAATAACTTTAGGCTTTTCGCGGCGGACCACTCTGGCTAGTTGGGTAAAATCGAACCACGGTGGCCGGTTTTTGGCGATTCGATATTGGAGAGAATGAAAATAGCGGCCGGAAAAAGTAATTCGCGGGTAGCCGTGGGTCAAGTGTCCGCCGTGGTCTAAAGCAAGGCCCATAATGGTATCGCCCGGCTTTAAGAGGGCAAAATAAACGGCGGCATTGGCTGGCGAACCCGAATAGGGTTGGACATTAGCGTGGGGAACGCCAAAAAGCCGCTTTACCCGTTCCTGAGCCAGCTTTTCAATTTGATCTACAAACCGCATGCCTTGGTAATAGCGATGGCCGGGGTAGCCTTCGGCATATTTATGCATTAGCACCGACCCCACCGCCCGGCGCACTTCAGGATAAGTGTAATTTTCCGACGGAATCATCATTAAAGTCCTTTGCTGGCGTAATTTTTCTTGGCTGATAAGTTTTTTAATGGTGGGCATTTTTCTTTAGTATAACAAAAGTTGTGGTAACATTAAGCAAATGAAAGCGCGTGTTTTGAAGGGTTTTCGCGACATTCAGCCTCGGCAAGTAGCAATGAAGCAAAGGTTTATTGCCATCTTACGGCAAACTTTCGCCAGTTTTGGTTTTTTGCCGTTGGAAACGCCCGGTTTGGAATACGCTGATGTTTTGGCGGGTAAATATGGCAAGGAAGCGGAGAAACTTTTTTATATTTTTAAGGACCGCGGTGGCCGCAAAGTGGGTTTGCCTTATGATTTGACCGTGCCTGTTAGCCGTTTTTTGGCCACGCATCCGCAGATAAAGATGCCCTTTAGGCGTTACCAAATACAGAATGTTTTTCGGGCTGAAAAACCGCAACGGGGCCGGTTTCGTGAATTTACCCAATGCGATGTGGATATTTTTGGCAGCGCTTCTCCCCTAGCCGACAGTGAAATTATTTTGACGCTGGCTGCAAGCTTAAAAGCTTTGGGGTTTAAAAAATTCTCGATAAAAATAAATTCGCGCCAGCTGCTGAATGAAATTTTGGCCGCTGTTGGTATCAATCAGGCTAAAAAGCAACAGGCGATTTTGCGCGCCTTGGACAAGAAAGAAAAAATTTCCCCCAAAGCGTTTCGAGAGGAACTTTTAAATGCCGGTTTAAGCAAAGATTTGGCAACAACTTTCCTAGCTAAATTGGAAAAGAGTCGGCCCGATGATAACTTGAAGCGGATTTTTGCTTTTCTTCAAGCGGGAGGACTGGAAGAAGGTAAGCAATGGCAATATGACCCTTGGCTGACGCGGGGCCTGGATTACTACACCGGCATGGTTTTTGAAATTTTTTTGGATGATGAAACCGTTGGCGCGATTGCCGGCGGCGGCCGTTACGATAGCCTTATTAACCAGTTGGGGGGACCGGTAATTTCCGCGGTTGGCGGCAGTATTGGGCTGGACCGTTTAATGGCGGTAGCTGAAGAGCGGAATCTATGGTCGGAAATATCAGCGGCGGCCCAAGTGCTGGTAACCATCTTTAATTCAGAATTGGCTTTACCATCGCTGCGATTGGCACAACAGTTGAGAAAGGCAGGCATCAAAACCGAGCTTTATTTGAATGAAAAACAAAAGTTGAGTCGGCAAATAAAATACGCCAACCGCCGCGGCATCCGTTACGCAATTATTTTGGGACCGGATGAAATCGCTGAAAAAAAGATAACGCTTAAAAATTTGCAAAAGCGCCAACAAAAGCAATATTCCCTGAAAGAAATTTTAGCAAAGCTTACCTCTTGATTTAGTTGAGCGTGGCGTTATTAGGCTATCGCCACAGGCTAACAAGCCCTAGAGCAAAGAGAATTATAACAAACAAGGCTAAAAAGCGTCCCCTTCCCTTGGCTCTTTTAGCAAAGATAAGGCTTACTAAGATATTGGTAAGCCCGATGGCGACGGAGCCGGTAAGAGCCAAAATTTTAGTGAGCCATAATTCCGGCAAAATTAATCCTAAAACGGGAACCATGATGGTTAGGGAATTAGACTTTAGGAAAGAAAAGGAAAAATCGCGGTAAAACATTTCTCGAAGGACATTTTCCAACCCCAAAAAAGAAGTAAAACAGGATAGAACGCCCAGGATGGCTCCTAGGCGTCCCAGCATGGGCAAGACTCGGGTAAGGCTGGTTAGGGTATCGGGGGTTATTTTAGGGCCGACTACGCCCCAAACGCCCAAACTAAAAACAAGATAAATAATAGCCACCAAAATAGTGCCGCTGACTACCGCCGCGGGCAGCAGCCGGCGGCGTTTCCGCAAGATTTCTTCTACCTCGGGAATAATGGCCAATCCGGAAAGGGCAAAAAGCATAGGTCCGTAAAAAGCTAGGGGTTGAACGCCAAGGTTGTGAAAATGGTGCCAATCAAAGGATGGCCAGCCTAAAAAAGGCAAGCTTAATGCCAAGAAAATCAGGATTGATGTTAAAAAAGCCTCCAGCAGGCTAATTTTTCGCAGGCCGCCGTGAAAAGCTATTAGGGCAAATCCAAGGAAAATAAACCGCCAAAAGAAAAGGCCGCCTTTGCCTACCAGGATTTGCAAAAAGTTACCTCCCAAAATAATGTAGGCAGTCAAAGCTCCCAATAAAGACAAAAAGAGAGCCAATGTGGCTATCCATCGGCCGGGTAGACCAAAGTAGTATTGGGCATAACCGGCAAGCTGATGGTCACCGGGGGTAGCTAAAATGATCTTGGCATAAAAAAGGTTGATGGTAATGGTCAAAATTGTGAGCAGCGATAAGCCTAGAAGGCTTGGCAAAATGCCGGCTTGGGAGAAGAAGTAAGGCAAGACAAAAATGCCTGCCCCTAAAGTGGTTCCAACTAAAAGTAAGGTTGCGCGCATAAAAAGCATAAATATATTATAAGCAATTGGTTGGGTAATGCAATTTCGAAGTGGATCGGGCGTTGACACAATTAGAAAAATATGCCAGGATTAAAAAGATGAAAGTGGGGTATTTCGCAGCCGTTGGCGCTTTTTTTCTGGCAGTGCCAATGGTAATTTTTGCTGAACAATTAATTTGGCGCACCTCTTTATTGCAATTTCTGGGTCCGGCAAGAATGGTTACTGCCACACGGAGAACGTTGCCGCTATCCTCGTCCAAATTTATGGCAAACCCGGCGGCGCCAACTACCAGCCAATATGTAGTTGCCGCCGATGCTCGACCTATTCTCTTGCGGGATTATTTGGAGCATTACCATTCTCCGCTGGCCCCTTACGCTAATTATATTTTCCAAATTTCACAAAGGCTTGGCTTAGATTACCGGCTTTTGGTGGCTATTGCCCAACAAGAATCCAACCTTTGCAAGAAAGCGCCTACCAATTCTTATAATTGTTGGGGCTGGGGTATTTATGGTCATAATGTTTTAAGGTTCAGCTCTTATCCCGAGGCCATTAGGATTGTGGCCGAGGGTTTAAAAAGGGATTATTTAGACAAGGGGCTGACATCGCCGGAAGAAATAATGGCCCGCTACACTCCCCCGTCAAAGGGTTCTTGGGCTTTTGGAGTGCGCCAATTTATGGAAGAAATAACTACTGGCAGATGGCATTGAAAGCTTTTTATAACGATCCCGACTTTGATTATCGGAAATACTGGCTTAACCGTTCCTACGAGGATCAAGCCGAAAGACTGGCGCTTGCCAGGTTTTTCCGTTTTATACCCCAAAACCAGCTTAAGAATTTTGGGAAACTGTTGGATATAGGCGCCGGATTTGGCAGGCTAGCCACTTATTATCTGCCCCACATTCATGAAGCCGTTTTGCTAGAACCGGCGCAAAAATTAATTCGTCAGGGTAAAAAATACCTGATAAATTTTAAAAATTTTGAGTACGAACAGGGAAATATTGAAAATTTAGCAGCTTGGCCGGAACAGTTTCAGGTAATTTTGTTGATTCGCGTTTTGCACCATTTAAAAAATTTGCAAGGCAGCTTTACGGCAATTAACAAAGTGTTGGCGCCGGGAGGCTTCCTAATCCTTGAGGTTCCCAATAAATTTAATCTGTTGCAAGTATTGCGCCAACTTGGCCATGGTAATTGGCGGTACTTTAGCCGCCAGCCCATAGACCGGCGGTCGTTGCCACGGCGGACTAAAGAAGTTATTTCTTTTAGAAATTATTCTCCCAAGACAATTGTAGATTTGGCAAAAAAAGAAAGATGGATTTTACGAGATAAATTATCTGTTTCCAATTTTCGCCAACCTCTG
>JALTFB010000015.1 GCA_027007615.1 Candidatus Shapirobacteria bacterium | reverse complement strand
TTCATCGAGCACATTTTTAGCCGACCGGACCCGCCAAGTTGGGTAAAGGGTGGTCCAAGAGCAAAATTTACAACCGCCATTCTTCCGCCACCAACAATCACGCCCGGCCATAATATAGGTCCCCGGCAAATATTTGTAATTGCCATTTTTATAGGCATAAAGTTGCCATTTGGTTAAATCACGGTCAATAAACGGCAGTTTGTTTAAGTCATGGTTTAAAACAAACTGGCCGGTATTTTTCAATCCCTTTTTTGTCCGGTACCAGATGCCCGCTTCCAATTTTTCCTTCTTTTCCAAATGATTCAATAAATTTAAAAGAAGAAAATCATAATCCCCGCCCGTCAAAACAAAATCCACCGCCGATTTTTGGAAACTTTCCTGGGGAAAAGCAGTAACATGGTCACCAGCTAAAATAATAAGAAGCTTTGGAGCTTTTTTCTTCAAACGGTTAATAATCTGCCAATATTTCTTAATGACCGGCGTCTTGGTTTCGATGAAAAGTAAGTCAGGCTTACTCTTCAGAAGGCGTTTTTCCCATTCAGCATAAGTCCATTCGCTGGCAATACCATCTAGCCAGGCAACCTGATGGCCGGCTTGTTTAGCTAAGGTCGCTGCCCAGGCCGGCACTACCGGATAAATATAAGTCGGGTCATGAAACCACTGGAACTGGCGGTTTTGCCCCAAGCAGGCATAACCCTTTTTTGATTCCAGCGGCGGATAGCCAATCGCGACTTTCATAGTTTATCTTAACATACCTCTATTCTGCCCTGCCATAATTATCATTAAGCCGGCGGCTGAAATAACCACGAATGAATTGGAGGCCATACCAAAAATGATTTAAAAATGTTCCCGGCATAGTCAGCAAAGCCACTGCCCATGAGCGGGCGCGCCGCTGCACCCAAAGCGCATTCGCCAATAATAACAGCAAATATAATGAGATTGCGGCAAGGTAGGCAAATCTTAGCCAGGTTACCAAAAGCTGTTTGCCCGACAATAGCCAAAGCAGCAACCCCCCCATTAAGCCAATTGCAAAAAAAGCGGGAATAAAGTAGAACCAGCGCTGCGATGTCGCCGGTAGAGTCCGGGCAAAATTGCCCCGATGAAGGCCAAAACGCCCATTTTGAATCAAATAGCGTTGGAAAAGAGGCCGTTTGTGGTGATAAACCATTGCTTGGGGCTCATAAATAATTTTCCCTCCCAGCTTATGAGTCAAATCTAAACACAATTTTGTATCCTCGCCGGGGTAATAGGCCGAATCAAAACCGCCCACACGGCGAAATGCTTCGGCGCGGACAACAAAATTCATGGACGGGTAATCGTCGACAAACCGCTGCCTCTGGGGAATAAAGCGGTACGTTTGTCCCCATCCCCCCAATGGACTGGCTGAAACCCAGCCGGCCGCTTTTTCCAGAGAGCTTGCTCGGGGAGGGTTGATCCCCGGTCCGCCAACTGCCACCACATTGGACCGTTTGAAATGTTTAACCGCCGCCTTAAGCCACAGCGGGCGCGGATAGGCATCATCGTCAATAAAAGCAAATATTTCTCCCTTTGCATATTTAAGGGCCAAATCTCGTTTTGCCGCCGGCAGGTGGCGGCTCGCTTTATCGCTGATAAAACGAATTTTGGGAAAACGGCGCTTGATGGGTTCCGTGGAAAAAACAAGAACTTCAAAATTGGGATAATCCAGTTTGCGGTAATGAGGCAGCGCTTCGGCTAAAAACGGATTCCATTGCTCGCAAATGATAATCACGGAAACAAAGGGCCACGGCACACTTTCCATATTGATTTATTTTAGCATTTTGCCTAAGCCTTAACTTGCTCAAGCTTCACCCCCCGTCATCCTGATTTTTCGGCGTCCGTCTCCGCCAGCTGGCGGACGGCGGATCGAAAAGTTCAGGATCTTCAGGGAGTGGTATGTTAACAATGATAGTGCCACATTAACTGGAAATATTTGGACAGGATGACATGTTTTTCTTGCCGGCAAGGGAAACACCGGTGAGTTATCTGTTGTTTGTTGTTAGTTGCTTGTTGATTGTTATTGTCTGGCATCTCCCGGTGCTGAGGAATTGCCAGCACCGGCTGGCGGATTGGAACATTTTGTTTTACTTCCCCGAAAATCTGCGTTAAAATTTTATATACTGTAAAATAGGCTGTTGATGAAACGCAAAAAATCCCTCCTTTCCATTATTGTTCCCGCCTACCATCAAGAAAAAACCATTACGGCCGATCTCCGCCACCTTAATCAAGTTCTATCCCAAACCCCCTACAATTACGAAATTATCTGCGTCGTCGATGGTAAAACAGATAAAACTTTCTCTCATGCGCGGCGGCTGGCAAGCCGAAAAATAAAAGTGTTTGGATATCCCAGTAATCATGGCAAGGGCTATGCTATCCGTTACGGTATGGCCCGAGCGCGGGGAAGTTTGATTGCTTTTATTGATGCCGGTATGGATATTGATCCCAACGGCATTGCCATGGCTATCGAACATATGAAATGGTATCAAGCTGATATTATCGTCGGTTCAAAACGCCACCCCGCTTCCCAAGTCGCTTACCCCTTAACACGGCGAGTTTACAGCTGGGGATACCAACGGATTACCCACATCTTATTCGGCTTAAAAGTTCGCGATACTCAAGCTGGCCTAAAAATTTTCCGCCGGCCGGTCTTAGAAAAAGTGCTGCCGCGGCTCTTAGTCAAAAAGTTCGCCTTTGACATTGAGCTTCTCAGTGTTGCCAATCATCTCGGTTACCATCGCATTTACGAAACGCCCATTAAAATCGATCCCCAAAGCTTCCGCTTTAGCTCTACAATCCGTTGGAAAACTGTTTTTGAAATGCTAATTGATACTTTGGCTGTTTTCTATCGTTTGCATATTCTCCATTATTATGATGATGGCAACCGGCGGCGCTGGAAACTTGACCCTGAACTTAATTTTCGGGTGAATACGGGTTGAGGAAAAATAAAACAGCCGCCAGCAGCAGGCCAAGCAAGGTCGCCGCCAATGAATCTAACACCACCGCTTGTAAGGTCTGATGCCACAGTAAAACAAAAAGCATTTGCGTCGTAAAAGCAAAACCCATAAAATAAAGTCCGCGCTTATCTTTACGTGCTAATGTAAACTGCATCAATAAATTCAAAATTGCTAACCCCCCCATAAACAAAGCAAAAAATGGCAATAGAGGGGCGGCGGCTTGATAGCGCCGACCATAAAGCAACGATAGCCAAAGCCGAGGAAAAAGGCTGAAAAAGATTATCCCGCCAGCGCTAACAACGACAATAAACCCGAAAGTAAGCCAAAATACCAATTTTTCCTGTCGCGGTTTCCGCTGGTACTTTACAAAGAGCGGGTAAGCAACCCCCATAACCATTGTCGCGGCAAAAAAAATTGCCTTGCCGCTGACTGAAGCGCTAGCATAAAGCCCAGCCAAAGAAGCGGTAAAGAAATGCTTAACCAAAAGAATATCGGTGCTGTAAAGAGAGGTTGCCAAAAAATTCAATCCCAAGCTTAAAAAAGAAAGGTGCCAAAAATCGTTTAATGGCAAACGGAGCGGTTTCTTTAGCGGCCAAAATTTATTTACTAGCCAAAAAGAAAAAAGCAATGCCAACAAACTGGAAATAATCAT
>JALTFB010000014.1 GCA_027007615.1 Candidatus Shapirobacteria bacterium | reverse complement strand
CCATCGCCAAAACCTCACCTGTTTGGGGATTGATAACTACCACTCCGGCATTGGTAATATGCAAAGCCTTTACTTTGTTCAATTCATCCTTGACTATTTTCTCCACCTTTTGCTGAAGAGGCCAATCCAGAGTAGTGTCTACCTCCAATCCTCCTTGCTCAACCATAGTCGGTCCATACAGTTTTTCCAATTTTTGCTTAATCCAAAATACGAAATGGGGCGCATGAATAGATGTGTCGCGAGAAGCAAAATGAATTTTGGGAAGCATTGCCACCGCCTGCTCTTCTGTCTGTTTATTGATATAACCATCTTCCCTCATCCGGCGGAGGACTGCCCGAGCCCTGACAATGTAGGCCCGAGGGTGGGCGCCATAGGGAGAATAATACGACGGCCGTTGCGGTAACCCGGCCAGAATAGCCGTCTCCGCTAAATTTAAATCCGCCACTTTTTTAGCAAAATATTCTTGCGCCGCAGCGCCTACGCCCCAAGCATTCCCGCCATAAGGCGCTTCATTCAAATACATTAAAAGTATTTGGTCTTTTGAATATCTCTGTTCCGTTTGCAAAGCCAGGATGAATTCTTTTATTTTCCGTCCCAGGGTGCGCCGCGGACTCAAAAGGACCACCTTTACCAGCTGCTGAGTTAGAGTTGAACCTCCTTCAAGCCGATGGCGAAAAACAATGTTATATCCGGCGCGGATTATGCCTCGCCAGCTAAAGCCCGGATGGGAATAAAAATTTTTGTCCTCTATGGCAATGGTCGCCCATTTTAAATAATCCGGCACCTGTTCCCATTTGACCGGTGTCCGTTTAGCTCGGTGGAAAACATCAAAGAGCAATTGATGGTGGCGGTCATAAATTCGAGTGGCGAAACCCTGCCGGCGCACCAGCTTGTCAGGAGAGGGTAGATCCTTGGCTACCCAGGCAAAAGCAATTGCCCCGCCCACGACCGCGCTAACCACCAATAAAAACATTGCCAGAGAAATATAAAACGCCAGGCGGGCCCGGTCGGGAGACTTTCTAGTCTTAGGCCGCCATGAAGAGCGGCCTTGGGCTGCCAGATGAAAGTGCAACATAAATCATTATAACAAAATTTCGCAAATTCTCGCCGCGTTGCGCAACCGGCATGTTGCCTTAATGCTGTTCCTTTTGTATAATCAAAAGCGCCAGGGGTGGCAGAGTGGTCAATTGCAACGGTCTGTAAAACCGTCGGGTTTTTCCCTGCGAAGGTTCGAATCCTTCCCCCTGGACAAACATCTTAATTTTTATTAAAAAGGAGGCAAGATGGCAAAGAAAAGCAATCGGTTAATCGTCGGTTTGGTTTGTAGTAATTGCAAGGCTCTTAATTATATGAGTGAACGCAATAAGGTTAATACTACCGAAAAATTAGAGCTAAAAAAATATTGCCCCCACTGCCGCAAACGCACTATTCATCGGGAAATACAAAAATTTAAGTAAAACTCATGGCTGAACAAATACTTACCCCCATAATTCATCTCATTATGTTTCTTATTAGCAGTTTGGGTTACGGGGGGGTTTTGCTGGCTATGGCTATAGAATCGGCCTCTATCCCTTTACCATCCGAAGTCATTATGCCTTTCGCCGGTTTCCTGGTCAGCCAAGGACAATTGCAATTTTGGGGAATTGTATTAGCCGGATCTTCCGGCTGCCTCTTGGGCTCTTGGTCTAACTGGTGGCTGGGCAAACGCTACGGCGAACAGGTTATCCGCCAGCTTCTCCGCCGCTACGGAAAATTTGTTTTTATTTTTGAATACGAGTTGGATGAGGCCATTGATGTTTTCCACCGCCACGGCGAAGCGGTTATTTTCTTGTCCAGGCTCCTTCCGGTGGTGCGCACTTTCATTTCTCTGCCGGCCGGGATTGCTAAAATGAATTTCCGTAAATTCAGCATTTACACTTTTATCGGCTCTTTTTTCTGGAGTCTGGTGCTAGCCTGGCTGGGGGTCCGCCTGGGAGAAAATTGGGCTGTTCTGGGAAAATGGTTTCACCGTTTTGACGCCTTCATCGCCGCCGGCATCATCTTCCTTCTGATTTGGTATCCCTGGCATAAAATAAAAAAGCAGCGGCGGTATCAGCGCCGGCGAGAAACAATATAATTTAGCTTTATTTAACCAGCGCAGCAGCTAATTCATGGCGATTTGCTTTTCCTGCCGGGACAGGTAGCGGCTCAAGAGGGGAGCCGTTTCCAATCGGGGATCTTTTTCTAAAAGGGAAGTCACCAACCGATGGGTGGCAGTTACCAATTCTATATCCGACCAGGAAGCCACTTTAAGTTGGGGAAAGCCATGCTGTTGGGCCCCGAACACCTTGCCAGGGCCGCGAATTTTCAAATCCGCTTCCGCCAGCTTCAATCCGCAATGTAATTCGGTTAACAACTCCAGCCGTCGCCGCTTGCTTTTTTCTTTTGCTTCGGTAAAAAGAAAACAATGGGCTTTTTCCTTATTGCGCCCCACCCGGCCTCGAAGCTGATGTAGCTGAGCCAGCCCGAACCGCTCCGCATTTTCAATGATCATAATGCCGGCGCGGGGTAGGTCTACACCCACCTCCACCACTGGGGTAGCAACCAAAACATCAAACTTGCCCCGGCGCATTTGTTGAAAAATAACCTCTTTCTCTTTAGGCTTAAGTTGCCCATGAAGTAGCGCCAACCGCAGTTCAGGAAAAACTTTTTGCAAGCGGCGGAATTCTTCTTTGGCAGCCCGCACCGTTTGCAAAGTTTCCGATGTCTCAATAAAGGGGCAAATAATAAAGGCTTGGCATTTCTTTCGTTTGATTTCTTTTTTTAGCCAACGATAGGCGGCCGGCCTTTTTTGGGCAGGAACCACAAAAGTGGCTACCCGTTGCCGTCCCGGCAAAAGATCTGTTAGGTGGGAGATGTCTAAATCTCCGCGCCAAACCAAATTAATTGTCCGCGGTATGGGCGTGGCCGTCATTGTCAAAATATGGGGGCGGCGGGCGGCAGCGGCTCGGGCCAAGCGAGAGCGCTGGCCAACCCCAAAGCGATGCTGCTCGTCAATAACCGCCAGGCCCAAATTAGCTAATAAATGGCGGCGGTGGAAAAGGGCGTGAGTCCCCACCAAAAACGAAGCCTCGACATTCTGTTGCCGCTGCGAGGTTAACAAACCAATCTTTATTCCCAATGGTTCCAGCAAGCCGGATAAGTTTTGATAGTGTTGCCAAGCCAGAATTTCCGTAGGGGCCATCAAAGCAACCCGGTAACCATTTTTGATTACCTGAATTCCCGCCAGGGCGGCAACTATTGTTTTGCCGGTTCCCACATCACCCTCCAAAAGGCGATTCATGGGGTAAGGGTTTTGCAAATCGGCAAAAATATCCTCCAGTGACTGCTTTTGGGAAGGCGTCAACTGAAAAGGCAATTGCCGCAATGCTTTCCGATGCGCCGGCCTGTCTATCTTCATTCGCGGCGCTCTATAATTTTGCCGTTGGCGGCGGCGGTAAACAAGGGGAAGCTGGAGTAAAAATAATTCCTCAAAAGCCAACGTCCGCCGGGCCTGTTGGAGCAGTTCCATGGAATCGGGAAAATGAATTTGGCTTATAGCTTGGCGGCGCGGTAAAAGATGATATTTCTTGCGCCAAGCAGGGGAAAAA
>JALTFB010000013.1 GCA_027007615.1 Candidatus Shapirobacteria bacterium | reverse complement strand
CATCGGGAAACTGTTTTTCCAAAAGGGAACAATGCCGGGCAGCTTTTGTGGGGAATTAATTTCGGCCAGTATTTAGCGTTGCAAATTGCCCGGCTGAATCATCGGGACGCCAATGAAATTGCCGCCATTAATTGGTTGAAAAGACATAAAAATACATAACAGTATCTGTCTATAAATTGGCACTTGTTAATAATGTCGATAAACTAATTATATTCTTTGTTTTTTACGGCCCGGTATCCTTAAAATATTTTTTCTCTTAAACCGGCAACAGGCATTTGTGTTTTCGGCGCCTTGATTTTTAACGGTGCCGTCTCTCTTTTGTTTATCCATTGCCCGCTGTTAAAACCTGAGAATATAAGATAGTGTTTTGCGTTATTGATGGCCGCCAATAAGATTGCCGCCTATTTTTGATATTTTTCCAATTTTAGCTGGCGGAGATGAGGAGTAGTTTGCCAATTGAAAAGTTTTTTCAGCCCCAGGCTTTGGGCCTGTTTGCGGCGGCGTTCCAATTGGCCCGCCGGCCTTACTTGGCCTAATAATGAAACCTCGCCCAAGAACCAGCTCCCGGCCGGCAGGGGGCGGTTGTGGTAGGAGGACAAAATGCTGGCGGCCAACGCCAGGTCGGCGGCCGGCTCGCGCGTTTGCAGCCCGCCGCTGACGTTGATGAAAACGTCATATTTAAAAAGCGGCAGCCGCAGATATTTTTGCAACACCGCCAAAACGATTTGGGCCCGGTTATAATCCAAGCCGTTGATAACCCGCTTGGGCGCCGGCAAGAAACTTTGGCTGACCAAGGCCTGAATTTCCAACGCCAAGGGCCGGCTGCCTTCCAAAACTATTGTCGCCGCCGCCCCGATGCTCGGGCCTGTTTTAGCGCTGGAATCAGTCCAGAGTTTGGCCGGATTTACCTCTTCAAGCCCGTGGCCGGTCATTTGCCAAACACCAATTTCATCGGTGGGGCCGAAGCGGTTTTTGGCGGCTCGCAAAAGCCGCAGCTGATGGTAGCGGTCGCCCTCAAAATAAAGGACCACGTCAACCATATGTTCCAGCGTCTTGGGCCCGGCCACCATTCCGGCCTTGGTAACATGGCCCACCAGGAAAACCGGGGTTTGCGTTTCTTTGGCAAAGCGCAGCCAGCGGTTGGTGGCCATTCGGGTTTGGCTAACCGAGCCCGCCCCGCCGGGAGCGTCTCGGCTGACCATCGTTTGAATGGAATCGACAATAACCAGGCCTGCTTGTTTTCGTTGCTGTTTTTTAATGGTTGCCAGGGCTGTCTCCATTTGGATTTGGGGAATTAAGAAAAAATTTTCCAAATCCAATTTAGGCCCCAAGCGCTTGAGCCGCAACTTAACTTGTTGGGGCGACTCTTCCCCGCAAACATAATAAATTTGCCGCTGCTTTTGCTGGGCTAAGGACAGAGCCAACTGGGAAAGCAATGTTGATTTGCCAATTCCCGGCTCGCCGGCCAAAAGCATCACTGCCCCGGGGAGAACGCCTCCGCCCAAAACCCTATCCACTTCGCCAAAGCCGGTAGGCCACCGCTCTTGTTTTCGGCCGGCATCAACATCTTTTAGGGTTATCGGCGCTGGGACCGATCCGGAGATGCCGGCCGCCATCTTGGCGGGCGCAAAAGCCGCTTCTTGGAAAGTATTCCAGGCGTGGCAGTTGGGGCATTGGCCCAACCACTTGGGCGATTCATAGCCGCAATCTTGGCAGACAAAAACAGTTTTCGGCTTCACGACAAATGATAGCATATCGGCTCAAAACCGGAGTCTTTGCCGCCAGGCTTGCCATGGCGACGGCTGATAATCTAGAGAAATTGCCCGGGGCTGCGGCGTTAGAGAAGGAAGGTGGATAACTACCTCGCCGGACTCGCCCCAACCCAAGTGCCGCCGCAATTCGCTTTTGATAAACTCCGGCGTTTGCGCCTGGCTTATTTGCTCGGCCAGTTGCCGCTGTTGCTGCCGTCCGCTCTCCAGCCGCTTCTGCAGCCGCTGTTTTTCCCGGCGCAGTTGCCAATAGCGCTGCCATTGATGGATATTGCTGACTAAAAAAAGGCCGCCAAAGAGCAAAAGTGCCAACCAGCCCCATGTTTTCCATTTGCCTTGCCAAAGATGTCTTGCCATGATACTATAAGATAAATGACTAGTTCTGACCTTATTCTACTATCTTTTGCTAAGGGAAAGACACTTTTTATTCGCCATCTCGAGAATAACAACCGGGCGGTGAATACGATTGTGGCTTATCGCAGCGATTTGGAGCAGTTGGAAAAATTTCTTCGCCAGCGGGATAAAACCGATGATTTGGCTAAAATAGACCGCGATGACATTGAAGATTTTAAAAAAGGTTTGGAGAAGAAAAAATACACGCCCAAATCAATTTCCCGCAAGCTTAATTCCATCAAGAGCTTTTTTAAGTTCCTGCTTCAGGAGGGAGTCATTGAAATTGATCCCGCCCAGGCGATTAGCCATCCCCAGCTGGATGACGAGCTCCCCAAAGTTCTTAAGCCTCTTGAATATCGGGCCTTGCGCGATGTTTGCCGCAAAGATTTCCGCACCCTGGCGATTATCCAGCTTATTTTGCAAACAGGCCTGCGCATCAGCGAGGTCGCCAATTTGCGCCTGGACGATATCGGCGAGAATGAATTGCGAATTAGGGCTATTGGCAGCCATGGTGAACGTAAAGTTCCCCTGAATGAAGTTTCCCGAAAAGCCATTGAAAATTACCTTAAAATCAGATTTAAAACTAAAGACGATCACCTCTTTATTACCAAAACGGGCCGGTCTTTGGTGGTTCGCAATATCCGCACCATTATTAACCGTTATTTCCGCAATGCTGGCTTAGAGGGAGCTAGGGTTAACGATTTGCGCAATACTTTTATTGTCCAGCAGCTGCAGGCTGGGGTGCCCTTGGAGGTAGTTTCACAAATTGTCGGCCATCGGCGCATTTCCACCACCGAGAAATACCTCCAGCTGGTCAATCAGCAGCAAAACGCCCGGCGCGGCTTCCATCTAGTCGAACTTTGAACCTCTTGCGGAGAAAAATCGGAGAAACTGCGGTGATTAGTCCCGATGTTGCCTATTTTACTGTCAACCTCGGGGGTTTCCATGCCTACTAACCTCGGGGGTTGACAGTACGGGCTTTTTCACTTTGAACAGGTTACGAAACATCTGAGACTTTTAGAGAAGTAAGAGAGAGGGTAAACATTGTTGTCATGCTGAGTTCTGGTTTACCCTGCTCCGACCTTGTGTCGGGGCTTGAGGGTTCAGCATCTTCAGCGGGTGTCTTACTACTATTGTGGAACCGCCATTCCCTGAAGATCCTGAACTTTTCGATCCGCCGACCGCCAGCTGGCGGAGGCGGACGTCGAAAAATCAGGATGACGGGAGGTATAGCTCAAGATAATGAGAGAATAAGGCACTATCTGAACAGATACATTTTGTTTTGGTATAGAATACCTTTAAGCCACATGAATCCTTAAATGATCAATTGCCCATTGGTTATTTATTAACAGTTTCTCCTGAGTCTCAAAAGTATGTAACTTGTACAGCTGCTTGATTTATTTTTTATCTAAGGTATAATTATCTTATCCTTATTTGTTGCACATTAACAATGAGTTTAGGTTTGGTTATAGCAGGAGAAGCCAGATTGATTTCTCTTTTTTACTGAGAGTTTGATCGTGGCTCAGGGTGAACGCTGGCGGCGTGCTTTAGGCATGCAAGTCGAGCGAGCGGAGCTCGCAACACCCAGCTGACAACCAACAACAAACAACAGGTCCCAGGCAACGGTCCCGTGATAGAATGAAAATATGGTATTTAGGTTTACAAAATTCAAAGTTTACCAAGACGCGAAAAGATTGCACAAGAAAATCGTTTTTATCACTAAGAATTATCCCCGCGATTTTTTCTATTTAAAGGACCAGATTAGAAGAAGCTCGCTATCAATTGTTTTGTAAATTGCCGAAGGGTCAGCCAAGAGATTGGATAAAGATTTCAATCGCTATTTGGAAATGGGAATGGGATCGGCAAATGAAACAGCAGCGAATTTAGAGGTGGGATTCGAGGAAGAATTAATAAGCGAGGAAGAATATAGGGGATTAACCAAATTATGCGAAGATATCGTTAATCAGCTAGGCGGTTTTTCTAAGAAGCTGCGGCAATTTTAAACAAAGTTGTTGGTTGGTGGTTGAGTGTTGTGGGCTGCGTTAGCGGCGAACGGGTGAGTAACACGTACGAATTTACCCTAAAGTGGGGGATAGCCTCGAGAAATCGGGGGTAATCCCGCATAGTGTCCGGCGCTAAGTCGGACTAAAGGGCGTAACTGCCCGCTTTTGGAGAAGCGTGCGGCCCATCAGCTTGTTGGTAGGGTAACGGCCTACCAAGGCGATGACGGGTAGGGGGCCTGAGAGGGCGGTCCCCCACAAGGGCACTGAGACACGGGCCCTACTCCTACGGGAGGCAGCAGCCAGGAATCTTGCGCAATGGGCGAAAGCCTGACGCAGCGACGCCGCGTGCGGGATGAAGGCCTTCGGGTCGTAAACCGCTAAACTTCGACATCCCGTCGGAGGATAAGCACCTACTAACTACGTGCCAGCAGTCGCGGTAATACGTAGGGTGCAAGCGTTACCCGGATTAACTGGGCGTAAAGGGTCCAAAGGCGGTTTTTTAAGTTTTACTTCAAAGACTTCGGCTCAACTGAAGGAAGGGGTAGAATACTAGAAAACTTGGGTGAATTCGGAGCTATTGGAACTTGCCATGTAGGGGTGAAATCCGTGGATATGGCAAGGAACACCAAGGGCGAAGGCAGATAGCCAGGATTCTACCGACGCTAAAGGACGAAAGCTAGGGTAGCAAACCGGATTAGAGACCCGGGTAGTCCTAGCCGTAAACGATGTCCGCTAGCTTCTTGGCTTCGGCTAAGAGGCGTAAGCTAACGCGTTAAGCGGACCGCCTGGGGAGTACGGCCGCAAGGCTGAAACTCAAACGAATTGGCGGGGAGGCGCACAACCAGTGGAGCATGTGGTTCAATTCGATACGAAGCGATGAACCTTACCTAGGCTTGACATTCAGCTTTTTCCTGCCCCGGAAACGGGGAAAGGGTCTGTCATTAGATAGAGAAGGCTGGACAGC
Source organism: Candidatus Shapirobacteria bacterium (assembly GCA_027007615.1). Classification (GTDB taxonomy): domain Bacteria; phylum Patescibacteriota; class Microgenomatia; order UBA12405; family UBA6130; genus S016-97. The sequence goes on along the minus strand of JALTFB010000013.1, from coordinate 6,508 downwards.
TGATGCATGGCTGTCGTCAGCTCGTGCCGTGAGGTGTTCCCTTCAGTGGGGCAACGAGCGCAACCCCTGTCTCGTGTTACTTGTGTCACGGGAGACAGCTCCGACATTGCGTCGGAGAGGAAGGCGGGGATGACGTCAAGTCAGCATGTCGCTTACGCCTAGGGCTACACACATCCTACAATGGAGCCGACAATGGGTTGCTAAACCGCGAGGTGGAGCTAATCCCACAAACGGCTTCTCAGTGGGGATTGCAGGCTGCAATTCGCCTGCATGAACGAGGAATTGGTAGTAATCGGGGATCAGCAGGCCCCGGTAAATACGTTCTCGCCTCTTGCACACACTGCCCGTCAAGTCAGCAAAGTTGGGGGTGCCCGAAGGCTCTCTTCGGAGGGACGAAGGCAAATCCAGCGATGAGGGCTAAGTCGTAACAAGGTAGGCGTACTGGAAGGTGCGCCTGGATCACCTCCTTTCTAGGTTTTTCGCTTCTCCTGCTATAAACAAGCCTAAATTAACCAATCACTTGCAGCGAATGGTATTTTTAGTTATTATGGATTAATGGTTAAAAATGCAAAGGTTTTGCTCCGTTGGCAAGCCCCCGTCCGGCCTTTTAAGCAGCGCAACCGGGAATTTTGGAGTACGACGGCGGCCATTTTAGCTTTAGCCAGCCTTATCCTCTTTTTTGCCCAAGAATGGCTTTTAATCATTGTTATTCTCTCTTTCGTTTTTCTCTATTATGTTTTAAGCAGCAACCAGCCTCAAAAGATGGAATATAAGATTACTGCCAAAGGGATTAAAATTCCCGATGTTCCCGAGATTATCGATTGGAAATGGCTGGTGGGATATTGGTTTAGCAACAAATGGGACCACGAGCTGATTAATTTGAAAACAAAGCTTGCCAATCCGCCGATAATACAAATGGTGATTCCCAAAAATAAAAAAAAGGCGGCGGCCGATATTTTGAAAAAACGGCTGCCCTTGCTGTCCCCGGAGAAAAACATTTTGGATAATATCGCTTCCTGGATCAGCAAAAACCTCCCCTTGGAAAATTAAGCGGCCGCCAATTTGCTATAATTAGGCAATGAGATACTCTAAGTTCTTTGGTAAAACGCAAAAAACCGCCCCGGCAGAAGCCCGTGTTGCCAGCCACCGCCTTTTGGTGCAGGCTGGCTTCATCCGCCAAATTTCCAGCGGCCGTTGGGCACTGCTCCCCTTTGGCATGCGCGTTTGGGAGAAAATTTACCAAATTATTGACCAAGAAATGAAGAAAATCGGCGCCCAAAAGATGGTGACGCCCACTCTCCACCCCCTGGAAATTTGGCAAGCTTCCAACCGCGATAAGGCTTTTGGTGAAGAAATGATGGTTATTGAAGACCACTATGGCCGGCGTTTCGCCCTGGGAGCCACCGCCGAGGGCATCATGTTGGAAATTATCAAGACGATGAGCCCTTCATACCGCGATTTGCCGATTGTTGTTTACCAATTCTCACAGAAATTTCGCGATGACAAGCGGCCCCGCGGCGGCCTGTTGCGGGTGCGCGAATTTATGATGAAGGATGCCTATTCGTTTGCCGCCGACGAGAAGCAATCGCGGCGGATATACAAGCAATTTTATGACGCTTACCGGCGCATTGCCAAGCGATTGGACCTTCAGGTTGAGCCTGTTTTGGCGGACTCGGGGGCGATTGGCGGCAGCCTGTCCCACGAGTTTATGGTGGAAACGCCAATCGGCGACCAAAAATATTTTGTTTGCGACCATTGCGGTTATGCGGCCAATATTGAGAAAGCTGAATTTGAGCGCGAACCGATTAATCTTGACGAGCCGGTGCGTCTCCTCAAGAAGATTAAGCAGCCGACTTGGGTTTGTACCATGGAGGACAATCTCAAGTATTACGGCAAGCCGCTTTGGCGTTATTTGAAAAACGTGGTTTATCGCGATGAAAAGGGCCGGATTATTATCGCTTCCATCCGCGGCGACCAGCAAATTAACGAGGCCAAATTGCGCCGGGCCGCCGGGGCCCAAAGCCTCTCTCCGGCAACCGCCAAAGATTTGGCCAAAATTGGCGCCAAACCGGGCTGGGTCCACTCTTGGGGGCATAAGGGGGTTACCTATATTGGAGATTACGGTTTGAAAATGGTCCATAACTTTATCGGCGGCCAAAAAACCAAAACCACCGATACTAAAAATGTCAATTACGGCCGCGATTTCCAATATGATTTGCTGGCCGACATTGTTGATACTCATGACGGCGCCCTTTGTTCCCAATGCCGCCAGGGCCGGTTGCGCCTAAAAACGGGCATTGAGTGGGGCCACGTTTTCAAAATTGACCATTTTTACAGCCGGGCCCAAAAGGGAACCTTCATCAACAGAAACGATAAGGAAGAATTATTATGGATGGGGTCGTATGGCATTGGGCTGGAGCGCTGCCTGGCGACAATTGTGGAAACCCACCATGATCGGCAGGGAATTATTTGGCCCGCCAGCGTGGCGCCGTTTTTAGTTCATTTGGTGGGGCTTGATTTGCAAGAGAAAGCGGTGGCCAAGCGGGCGGAAAAGGTTTACCAGCGTTTGCAAGAAGCCGGTTTGGAGGTTTTCTTTGACGACCGCCCCGGAGTTTCTGCCGGTAACAAGCTGGCCGACGCCGATTTGATTGGCATTCCCTGGCGTTTGGTGGTCAGCAAGCGCAACGGGACCAAAGTTGAAGTTAAGCCGCGCCATAAAACTAAGGCTTCCCTGGAAACGGTTGACTCTTTTCTTAAACAAATTAAAAGCAAGTAAACTCCGCCCGGCTTTGGAAAGATGATAAAATAAGCTGCGGCCAGTGTAGCTCAGGCGGTTAGAGCGCGGGAATCATAACCCCGAGGTCGGCGGTTCAAATCCGCCCGCTGGCACCGACAGTAAGGACGGCTTTTCCGATTTGCTTTCCGTAGAAGATGATTTCGATTTTTCGGAACGCTTTCCCAAATTGAAACAAGAATTTGGAGAACAAATCAAACGGGGAGTAGAATTAAACAAGAGAATTTTGGAAAATTTGAGCAAAATTAAGTATGAAAGATAATTCGTCAAAACAAATCATTATCTATCAAGCCAGAAATGGAGCAATTGAATTTCGCGGGGATTTTGAGCGTGAGACAATTTGGGGCACGCAGAAACAAATCGCAGAAGTTTTTGGCGTGGATGTTCGTACAATTAGCGAACACTTACGAAACATTTTTAAAAGTAACGAATTAGATGAAAGATCAGTTGTCCGGAAATTCCGGATAACTGCCTCTGACGGCAAGACATATAATACTAACCACTACAATCTCGATGCGATTATTTCAGTTGGCTATCGGGTCAATTCACGGCAGGCAACACGTTTTCGCATTTGATTTCAAATCCTTAGAAAAAACAGCCCAACAGCATGCTCGGAAAACTATCTAATTAAATTTGCTTATTGTCTCCAAATTTTAGATACTATTCTCACATGCCCAAAATCAAAGATCTGCCCAGTTTCAGACGCCCTCGGGAAAAACTCGAATCCCTTGGTACCCACGCCCTCAAAAACCACGAACTTCTAGCCGTCCTTTTACGCACCGGCTATCAAGGCAAGAGCGCTTTGGAGGTGGCTCGCAGAATTCTTAAGCGCTATTCTTTAGAGCAGTTGGCTCAGTTGGACTTCAAAGCTCTTTCCCAAATTAAGGGAGTAGGGAAGAGCAGGGCGGCCACCATTATTGCTGCTTTTTCCCTCGCCTCCCGTGCCAATCCCAACCAGAAAGCTATTAAGATAAACTCTCCCGAAGATGCTGTTAAAGTTTTAAGTTTTATCAGAAACAAAAAGCGCGAGTATTTTGTGGCTCTCTATCTCGATGCTGAAAACAAACTCATCACTCATGAAATTATTTCTATTGGTTCTCTCGACTCCAGCCTTGTCCATCCCCGCGAAGTCTTTTACCCGGCTATAAAACACAAAGCCGTCTCTATCATCGTTGCTCATAACCATCCATCTGGTAATTCCGAGCCGTCAGAAGATGATATAGTGCTTACCAAAAGACTAGTAAAAGCTGGTAAAATTATGGGGATAGAGGTAATTGACCATATTATTGTAGTAAAGAACGGGTTTTTAAGTTTTAAGGAGAAAAAATTAATCTGAAATATGCCTATTTTTAAAATAGAAAACCATAGCAAAACAAAGCGGCTGAAACTTTCTAGTTTTAGGAATGAGAAGGAATTGCAAACCCTAGTAGAAAATAACCTAGAGGAGATTTTCGGTATTAAATTTATCGCTTCTGAGTTTTCTACAGGTGCAAAACATGGCGGCAGGATTGACACATTGGGATTAGACGAAAATAACTCGCCTGTCATTATCGAATACAAATGGGGTGAGAAAAATAATGTTATTAATCAAGGGTTATTCTATCTTGATTGGTTGGTTGATCACAAAGGCGACTTTCAAATCGTTGCCGAAAAAAAATTGAAAAAAAAGATAAAAATAGACTGGAGCCAACCAAGGCTTGTTTTAATTGCTTCATCCTTCAACAAATATGATAAATATGCCATTAATAGAATGTCGGAAAACATAGAACTTTGGACATACTCTCTTTATGAAAACGATATTTTTGAGGTTAACATTGAAGGAAGTTCACAAGCGGGCGGTAAAAAAGGCAGACGGGTAACAAAGATAGAATATGCAAGATATGATCTAAATTACCATTTTAATAAAACTTCAAAGGAGCTACGGCAAAAATTTAATGAAATTAGAGAAAAAATTTTAGAATTACCTAATGTTCAAGAAAAACCAGAACAGAAAAGCGGAATTACTTATCGAACTACTAAAAGTTTTTGTCGTTTTGAATTCAGAAAGAATTCTATCAACCTACTTTTACGAGAACCAGAGTACAATGATCCAAAGAAATTAGTAAAAGATATTACTTCTTTTGAGTGGGGATACAAAGGTTTAGTTAAAATTACCAGAGAAACTAATGTTGATTATCTGTTTCATTTAATTAAACAATCGTACGAGGAGACATTATGAGCGATACAAACTACAAGTCGACTAAAGAAAAATTAAGAGCTGAAATTAAACGATTAAAAAGAGAACTTAAGAAAAAGAAAAAGTATGGTTTAGTATGGGAGGATAAACCAGAAGAGGTTGTTAATGTGTGTAAAGAAAAATTGCCGGTTCTAAAAGAAGTTAAAGGCAGGGAGATAATTACCGACAAAGAAAAGCCGGTAAATTTGCTTATTGAAGGAGATAATTATCACGCGCTTTCTGTTTTGAATTATACTCATGCTAAAAAGGTTGATGTAATTTATATTGATCCGCCGTATAACACCGGCAATAAAGATTTTATTTTCAATGACCATTATGTTGACAAAGAAGATGCCTACCGCCACTCAAAATGGCTTTCTTTTATGGAGAAAAGATTGAGATTGGCAAAAAATTTATTAAAAGATACAGGGGTAATTTTTATATCAATTGATGATAATGAGGTGGCTCAGTTGAAGCTGTTGATGAATGAGATATTTGGGGAAAGGAATTTTATTACCATGTTTATATGGGAAAAGACTCAACATTTCGGACGACAAAAAGTGAATTATTATTCCAACTGCGAGTATATATTAGTTTATGCTCGGAGACTTTTTAAAGATAAAATTCGAGAATTACTTGTCCAAAGATTAAAAACAGAATTTGATGATGCTCCATTATATAACTCTTCGAATAGGATACAAAAATTAGTTTTTCCTGCTAATTCTGTAATTTTTAACATCAAAGATGGAATTTATAGAAATTCCACAGATGAAAAATATAAGCTTATTAAACCCGTTAAAGTTAAGAACGGAAAAAATGTTAATGATCTTATCTTGTCTTTTAAGTCCCGTTGGTCCCAAAATACTGTCAATAAACATATCAAAGAAGGGGCAAAATTTTGGGTAAAAACTTCTAATTTTGCCATTAGGGTTATATATGGCAAAAATAAGATTTTTAGAGATTCGCCAAAGCAAATAATCTTCACTAATAGAAATAATCCTTTTGTTGTGTTAGATAGATTTAATAATAAAGTTGGGACCACAGAAGATGGAACAGCCGAATTAGAAAGAATTATTGGGAAACAAGATATATTTGACTATCCTAAGCCTACATCCTTAATAAAATATCTAATTTCTCTCTATTTTGATGAGAAAAACAATATACACAAAAAAGACTTTCTTGTTTTAGACTTTTTTGCTGGCACCGGCACAACTGGACAAGCAGTTTTAGAGCTCAACAAAGAAGATGGGGGTAATCGTCGATTTATCCTAGTTACCAATAATGAGAATAACATTTGCACCGATGTTTGTTATCCACGAATTAGAAAGGTTATCAAAGGATATAATAATTTAAAGGGAGAATGGGTAGAAGGTTTAGGCGGTAATCTAAAATACTTTAAAACTAATTTTGTGGATAGAACAGAACTAAGCGATGATGTGAAATATAAGTTGGTAGAAAGATCAACAGAGATGCTTTGTTTGAAAGAGGGGACTTTTGAA
>JALTFB010000012.1 GCA_027007615.1 Candidatus Shapirobacteria bacterium | reverse complement strand
CCCGCGGCAGCGCGGCGGCCAACCTGGCCTGCTCGTCGGCATCATTATCTAAACGGTAAAAATCAACCATTCCCACCTGAAGATGGCCGGGGTTAACCAAAGGCAAGAGGAAAACATTACCCGTTTCCTCCAGGACAAGACTTTGGGAAGGAAGCTTGGCAAGCCACATTGTCGCTTGCCAGCGTATATCGGGGCGGAAATAAAGGCTTAAAAATAAGAATCCTGGCAAAATAGCGGCCAAAAAAAGCGGCCAAAAAAAGCGGCGGCGATAAATTTGCGTTAAAAACCAAGCCACCGCCAAGAGCAAGACTGGCAGCAATGGCAACATAAAACGCACCCATTTCACATAAAGGCCGCCATTGGCTAAAAACCAAACCAGAGCCGGCAGGAAAATAAGACTCCGGGATGTTTGCCAGAAGCGCCGCCGCCAAAGCTTGACAACTGCCAGCCAAAAAAACAGATAGGCCGGCAAGCCTAACAGCCAGGGAAACACCTTTTTAAATTGAAAAAAGAAAGGTATGGTCCGGGCAAATTGCCAAGTATAAAAAACATGCTTTTGGCCGCGGGCAATCGCGGTTTCATAATTAATTGTCTGCCAAACGCGTGGCCAAGATTGCCAATAAATCGGGGAAAAAACCAGAGCTGTTACCAGCGCCGCAGCCATCATTAAAAGATAGCGGTGCCAATTGCGGCGGCGAAGCCAAACTAAAGCCACCAGCCAGGCAGGTAAAACAAAAACGAGAGCACTGATTTTATTGGCCAAACCAAAGCCGGCCGCTAACCCCAAACCCAACCAAAACTGCCACCGCTGCGGATTTTCCCGCAATTGATCTAAAAAGTAGATCATCGCCAAAAGCGATAAAGCTAAGGCTGATTCTGTAGTCCCAAAATGGGCGGCCTGGATTAAACCCGGGCTGAAAACCAACAACAACGGATAAATCCAAACCGGCTTCCAACGCCAGCGTTTAGCTAATAAATAACCTAGCCAAATTAGCCCCAAAGAAAAAATTGCCGACCAAAAGCGGAGCCAATAAATCGCCGCCGTAAACGTTAGCTGGCGGCGGAAGAAAATATTTTGGCCCATTACCGCCAGCCGCAGCGGCAATTCTCCATAAGCGTAAAATCGGGGATCGGGCCCTACCTGCAAACTGAGGGCGCCCCCGGCCATATTGTTCTCGTCGGGATGGAAACTGTAACCATGGCCCCAATTGATCCCCCAAAAACGGCTAAGTAACGTTAAGACCAGAAATAAGATCGTTAATGCTTTAGCCATAAATAATGAGGATTATCATTAATCCCCAGAGGAAAATAGATCCCAGCAAGGTTCCGCTAATTGCCAGTAATTTCTCCGGCTGCTCGCTTTCATGGCGGCCGAAAAATACCAACCGGCCATATTCCATAATTCCTGAAATAACCGGAAAAATAGTCAGCATCAACCATTTGCGGTCGAGAAGCAAATAAGAGCGCAACCCAAAGATTGAACGGAAGTAATTATTGGCAAAAGATTGCGGTCCGGCAAAATAAGTGAAAAGGGAATATGATAACAACGTAGAAACCCCAAAAAGAGAAAGATAAAAATCTAATAAAGTAAGGCGGTAATTTCTAAGAGCCGGCCTTGTTTTCGCTCCCTCATGAACCCATTCTCCCCTCCTTTTGCCGGCGGCAATGAAAAGCGCCAAAAAAACCACCGTAAAAAAGAGCCACACGGGAAGATGGTAACCGCTTACCAACTCACCGCTGGAAACTCTAATGATGAAAGAAAGGGCAATGGCGGCAATATCCCAAAGCACCAAGCGCTTTAAAAATAAAGAGTAGGCTAAATGCAAAAATATAAAGAATAACATTAAAAGCGCAAACGTAGGCTGAAGCCAGACAGCTAGGCTAAAGCCGACCGAAAAAAGGAAGAGCATTAAGATAACCACCAAGGGGATTTTTATCAGGCCGGCGGCGATAGGGCGATTCTTTTTAAAAGGATGGCGGCGATCATACTTAACATCAATAATGTCATTAAAAATGTAAGAGGCTGACGAAAGCAGGCAAAGAGCAATAAAAGCAACGCTTGTCTTTAAAAAAACCGTATGATGGAAAAGGCTGCCCGTAAAAATAATGGCAGCAAAAACGGCCAAGTTCTTTATCCATTGCCAAGGCCTCATAACCACCAAGCAGGCAATATAGCGCTTAAATTTCATCGTTAATCCACCAAAGATATCCGGCAAAGCCAATTGCCGCGGCGGCCAAAAGCAATAAGGCCAAACTGGAAGAACCAAAGCCGCTACTGGGAATAGCCGTGCCACTGGCGTAACTGGGAATTGGGCTAAAGCTAGGCGGCGGAGTTGCCGTTGGCAATGGCGGCGGCGATGAAGTCGGTGAGGGCAATGGAGTAGGCAAAGGTGTGGCTATCACCCCTGAATCCGAAGCGGTGAAAGCGGGGAGCTTGCTGTTATCCGCCGCCAAAACGGTAAAATGGCGAGTGATTGTTCGTTTTTTGCCTTGGGAATCATAATAATAAGCTGTCAGCGTATGTTGCCCTGGAGTTAAATTATCGGGGACCGTCCAGCTCCAGCGCTGATCATCACCAATGGCAATATCCGCTTGCAAAATTTGCGGAGAGTGAATTTCAATTTTTACCTTGCCTCCACGAGGGCCACGGCCGAAAAATTGGGGCCGGCGCGTAGAAATTTTCTCCCCTTCCGCCGGATTAAGGACCACAAAAGGCGCCGGAGTAGGAGAAACTCCCGTTTCCGGTAAAAAAGATTGGCTGTTTGATTTGGTAGGTTGAGGCTTAAGGGATGGGTTTTGGCAAACATCGGCGTTGCGCCCCAAAATAATAACCGGGGCCGGCTGATCATTTCCTGCACAATTTTGGATTATTGTTTCCTTATCGGCCTCCCGCGTCACCCTGAGTGTTTCCTTCATTCCCGCACTTATCGTTGGCGCTATTTTTGTCAATTGGGAATCAAAAGCAACACTTAAAGGAATAACCCAATGCCCTGTGGATGAAACCAACGAGGAAAGAGGCGCCAAACCGGAAACCACAAAATATACAACGGCCCCGGCGGCAGGATTATTGTTCGCCAATTTTACCTCGCCATAAGCTAGATCTGCCTTGGGAAGCGTTCCTGTTACCAAATTTGCTAATTTTACTTTAAACGAATTTTTTTGAAAAAGCTTTCCCCCCGACAGAATGGAAAATTTATATTCTTGCCCCGCTAGCAAACCATGGTTTACAACCACATAATGGCTTGTATATTTCCCAATAGACGTTCGGTCACGCTGATCGTTGAAAAGTACTTTTTGCCCGGAAAGCAACAGGGAAACCGATCCCGTTGTCGGTTTTAATGTTAACCAGCTCACCACAAATGATTTATCAGTGACATTGGTCATCCGCACGGATTGGGGAGATCGGCCAGTTCTGGCCGATATTTTTAACAGCCAACGCTGCTTAACGCCAACCACCACAACCGCTAAGGTTACCAACAACAACAACGCCAAGGGAACCGGCAACCGATGCCGCTTTAACACCGGCCCTTCTTTTTTTAATTTCTTATCTTTCTTTTTTGTGTTTTTCATATTCTAATTATAAAATTACAAAGCTGTTTTAGCAGCGGAACTGGCCACATGCCAATTATTAACCACCAATGATGGTAAAAATAATTCTTTTCCTTTAATCTTATCTAATATTGCCATATTAAGGTCTCCCCGGAAA
>JALTFB010000011.1 GCA_027007615.1 Candidatus Shapirobacteria bacterium | reverse complement strand
AAATTGGCCAAAGCTTGATGGACCTCTTCATGGCCCTTTTCTTCCGACTGCAAATCCAAGTCGCGAATTTCCCCGGCTTTGGCTTTCAGATCGACGATTATTCGCTGGGCCCCCTTCTTGCCAATACCCCGCACCTGTTGGAAAAACCCCACATCAGCCTCGGCAATGGCCCGTAAAATCTTTTCCCCATTGCCGGCGGCAAAGACGCCCAGCGCCGTCCGCGGCCCCACTCCGTTGACTGAGAGCAAAAATCCAAACACTTCGCGGTCGCGTTGCAAAGAAAATCCATACAAATCGCTGGCTGCCTCCGCCACATGGTGGTAAATAAAGAATTTCTTGTCATCGCCAATTTGAGCTTTACTAAAATCGCCTGGCGGCAGATAAACCGTCCAGCCAATGCCTCCCGTTTCCAATTCTATCCAATCAAGGCCCTTATTGGTAATTTTGCCTTTTAAACTGCCGATCATATTCCTATTATAGCAGTTAGTTTGTTGGTCGGTTGCGGGACACACTGGTGTATTAACAATAGAAAGAGGAGCCAGGCATCAGAGCGCACTCCGCCCGCAGGCTTGGCGAGGACGAGTGGAGCTGATGCTGGCGACTCTAACAGCAATTTACTATCCAATCACTTTTCTCAACACTCCCGCCAATTTCTTAGCGCTATGGCGCAAACGGGTATTTTTCCTTTCAATAATGGCAATATCCGCCAATATGGGCTGCGGCTCCAAGTTTTCATCCACCCGGATAGGCCGCGAATGCTCGTAAGAATAAAGCTTCATTGCCTTTTCCCAAATCTTTCGCGGCTGCCTGGAAAAATCGGCCATAATGATATCGTCGAAGGGCCTGCTCATTTTCAAGTAGCGGCGGAAAATATCAATATAATCCCGTTGGCTGTAATATTGGTTCTCATTTGCCACCGACATTAAATTGGTAATCAAAATTTTTCTGGCTTTGCTTTGGCGGTAAGCGCTGGCCATGCCGCGGGGAAGGAAATTTGCCAAAAGGGAACCGTAAAGGCTGCCGGGGCCGACTAAAATAAACTTGCTTTCTCTTAGGGCGCGAATGGCGCGGGGATTGGCGGCCACTTTCGGCTCCAGCCAAATTTTCGCCACCCTGTCAGCTGACATCCGCTGCTGGTCTAAATAATATTCGCCCAAATGCTCTTTGCCGGTCAAAGTCTGAAAAGCCAGGTCTGCCGGCTGCTTGGCCACCGGAATCACCCGCCCCCGCAAATCAGCTCCCGTCAACTGCTTAAAAAGCGTGTCCGCCGCATCAAAATCGCCCAATTTTTCCACCATAAAACGGAAAAAACTGTTGCCAAAAACCCGCCCCCGGCCATCCCGATAGCGCAACATTTCCTGCCAAATTTCTTTTTGCCTGCCATCGCGCCAAAGGGAAATAAGGGCCCGCCAATAATCGGAAAACGCCAAAAGGTTGCCTCTTTCATCGGTGCGCATCCGCCCGGTATCGCCACCGCTGTCAAAAGTGGTAACTATCGAAGAAATATGGCGGTATCCGGCTAAAACCAGGGCACGGTTGGTTATCGGCATGCCTGAACCGCCGCCGATTGTGCAAATCTTCATCTCCTTCTATCTTACCCCTAAATTGCGGTAAAATGAACCATGAATGTTCTCGGCATCGACCCCGGCCTGGCCTCTACCGGCTGGGCGATTTTGGAACCGGGCCGGCCGCCGCGGCTTGCCAATTATGGCTGCATCCGCACCAATAAATCTCTAACATTGCCGGAAAGGCTAGCGGCCATTTTTCAAGAAACCGCCGCCGTTATCCGCGAAAACAATCCCCAAGTTTTAGCCATTGAAGAATTATTTTTCGCCAAAAATACCAAAACCGCCATTTTGGTGTCCCAGGCAATTGGCGTAATTAAGCTTGCCGGCGTTAAGGCAAAAATCGCCGTTTTCGGCTATACTCCCCTTCACGTTAAAATGGCCACCGTCGGTTATGGCCAGGCCGACAAACATCAGGTCGAATTCATGGTTAAAAAAATCCTCCATCGCCAAGAAGCCATCAAGCCCAACCACGCCGCCGATGCCGTGGCCGTAGCCATAACCCACCTCCAGCATAATCCTAAGCTAGGGTGAAAAGCCTCTCGCGTTTGAATTATCATTAAGCTTATCGTAAAATTTAACAAATGACTTTCGATGGAGAAGGCACGATAGAAGAAGGAAAACTTCCGCCAGATATTTTTGGACCAATTGACAAATTCTCGCTATTGGAAAATATGGCTACTACCCTGGGTCGTGTAAAAACTTACACAGGAGAATCTACTCCTCCAGAAGAAAAGAGAAGGCTACTAAAAATTTGGGGAACAGTAGAAAAAGCGATAAATAAATTACCTAAGGAAAACTACCCAAAAGTGTCGGATTTGATCGCAGATCTTAATGGACAGGGAGAGGAGCACTTCGTTAACATAGGTGATACTTTAATCAAAAGATCAGGAGAAACCTATAAAGTTTTAGGGATTTTTAAACCAAATGTGAAACATGCACTTTTAATTGCCCAGAGTCTTTCCCTAGGAGCGGCAACTTGGGCAGGGCATAATATAGCAGAATCACATTCTAAGGGTAAGGAAGGTAAAGAATTATTTCCTTTGCCTGGAGTAATTTATATTGTAAAAAGGATAAGTTATCCCCTTCCCGATCATTCCAATCCCCAAGAATAAACATTTACCGGCCAGTAGCGGGGCTGGACCGGATAAAGCCGATCGATTTCCAATTCCTTTTTAAGATTTTTGTGGGCATATTCTCTGGCGCCGGGAAGGATGGCGCTGTCCCAGCTGTCAAAAATGGCCACACCCCGCGGATGGCTTCTAATTATTTTTTTCAAGCTTGCCAGCGAATAAACCATGGTGGCGCCGGAAACGGGATCGATTGCCGGAGCATTTGAATAAGGCATCCGGGCAACATAGAGATTTTTAAAATTTTCCCCCAAGTACCAAACCGGCAAGTCGTTCCAATTGGTTATCAAGATGGCATCGGGGTTTTCTTTTAATTTTTTCCCGACAAAACTGTAAACTTTTTTCCAGTTAACCTCGGGTATTTCCTGCATATCGGCATTCAAGGAATAAACCGGCCGCGGCAAAAAGCTCATTTTATTTTTCATGGAAAACAGCAGCAATAGAAAAAGAGCCACTAGCAGCGCTTGGCTTTGGCGGCGGTTCATTTTCATAAAACTGGCGCCAGCCTCCGTTAGCAAGCCAAGCCCATAGGCGGCCAAAATTATAATAAACCCAAAGACGGGATAAAGGTAACGGGTAAATGGCTGGCCCAGCAGAAAAGAAACAATAAATAATTGCGTGCCCCCGAAAATCGCCAAAAGCCAAAGCTCGGAAAAACTGCAGCAAGAAAAATTTTTACTGCTCTCATTCACTTTCATATCGTCTTGACTTTTTCCCCATCTGTCATCCTGATTTTTCGACAAAATCGGAAATTTCAGCATGGCGATGAATGCGAGACATACTGTGTAAACGTCATCCTGAACTTGTTTCAGGATCTTCAGCGGGTGTCTTACCATCCATGAGCGCAAAACCGCCGCCAACAAAAACAATCCTCCCCCGGCCGCCAAAAGCGTCAGCGCCAAATAGTTATGAGTTAAGAAAACCCGATAGTAAAATAAGTTGTTGATCTTACCAAACCCGCGCTCTACTGCCATTAACTCGGCCCTAAAGAAATACCCTAACGCCAGCAGCAAGGGTATGTTTAATGCCAGCC
>JALTFB010000010.1 GCA_027007615.1 Candidatus Shapirobacteria bacterium | reverse complement strand
CTTCTGAGGTGATTGGCGGCAAAAACGCTAATGTCTACCGGTTCAAGCCGAGGTCCATTGGGTAATAATTTCATTCTCCTTGCCGTATCCGGCGACAACCGAACAATCGTATTATTACCATTGCCATTGGAATCGGAACCAGGAACTTCAAAAGCTACTTGCGCCGGAATATTCGCATCAGGACCTTGGCCAGAAATTATCAAAGGAGACCTGTCAAGGTCGGGCCTGCGGTTTTCAGCTGTAAGCCTATACATTTTTACAACTTTATCATCTCAACCAAAAATAGTCTAGAGGCAAATTACAGGCTTAAAACTGGCGCAGGAAACGTAAGTCGCCACGGTGGAAGCGGCGGACATCCTCAATGCCGTAGCGGAGCATAATCAGCCTCTCCAAACCCAGTCCCCAGGCAAAACCGCTGTACTTTTCCGGGTCTATGCCTCCCTCGCGCAAAACCCGGGGGTGAATTTCCCCGGCGCCGAGAATTTCAATCCAGCCGCTGTTCTTGCAAACCGAGCAGCCTTTGCCGTTGCAAAAAACGCATTTCATGGCTATTTCCAACCCCGGCTCGACAAAAGGAAAATAGCTGGGCCTAACCTTTATCTCCATCTCTTTGCCGTAAAAAGCGCTCAAGAAAACGCGCATCGTTTCAATCAAATTGGCCACGGTAACATTTTCGTCCACGTAAACTCCTTCAATCTGATGGAAGGTATGCTCATGGCTGGCGTCGGTCGCTTCATGGCGGAAGCAGCGGCCAATAACCACCGCCCGAATCGGCGGCCGGCGGTGGCGGTAAATCCAGTTTTGCATTGAGGAAGTATGAGTAATGGGAATATAGCCCTCGCGCGTCCAAAAAGTATCCCAAAGGTCACGGGCTGGATGACCGGCGGGAATATTCAGGGCGCCAAAATTATTGTAATCGTCGCTAACCTCTTGGGGCTCAAAAATCTCAAAGCCCATACGCCGGAAAATATCGCCAATCTCCCATTTCATTTGCGTAATCGGATGCAAATGGCCCAACTGCTGCTCGCGCCCCGGCTGGGTAACGTCAAAATTTTCTTGCGCCAGCTCATCGGCCAGCCGCAATTGCAGCTGTTCTTTCTTCTTGGCCAAAGCCTTAGTAATTTTTTGCTTCAATTCATTAATCGCCTGCCCCTGGCGCCGCTTTTGCGAAGCCGGAATTTTGGCCAGTTGTTGGAAAAGCTTATTTACTTGCCCCTTACGGCCCAAAAATTTTATTTCTACCTCTTCCAAACCGTCCAGACTTTTAATCTTTTTTAGCTGCGTCTGAAAATTACGCCAAACTTTATCAACCATTGCTTTTATTGTAGCCAATCTTATGCCAACAATCAACGGAAATATTCCCCGCCCGCCAACTATTGTATAATCAAGCTAAAGCGCCTGTAGCTCAGTTGGCAGAGCGCCCCGCTTACATCGGGAAGGTCCCAGGTTCAAGTCCTGGCAGGCGCACCCGCCGGCCGCAGTGCTGGAATTGGTAGACAGGCACGCTTCAGGAGCGTGTGCCCTTTGGGCGTGTGGGTTCGACTCCCACCTGCGGCACTTGAGGTATAATAAGGCATGTCCCTGTAGCTTAATTGGATAGAGCGCTTCCCCGCGGAGGAAGAGATTGGGGGTTCAAATCCCTCCAGGGACACCAAGCCGGCGGCGGGGCCCTTAATTCAATATCCGGGCACGGCGATAAAGGTAATGGCGTTTTCGTATTTTCCCGCAGCTTGAGACCCGGAAACATTCACCTTATAGGTTACCGTCGCCTGCGATTGGCGGGTAACGCCATCATTCGACATCACCACCTGCGCCGATTCGGCGGCGCTATTGTCGGCAAATTGGCGGTAATAGGTGCTGTCCACAAAATCGGCGGGGATATCGGTTCCGCTCATATTAAAACCGAAACCGTCTGTGCTTGCCAACTGCCAAACGCCGGCCTGGGCTTCGGTGCAATCATTACTGTCGCAGCTGGTATCGGCAATAGCCGTCGCCTGTTGGTTGCGGAGGGGATGGTTTTCGTAAGCCAAGACTTCATAGCCCCCGGCGCCGCCGGCTTTAACGGTTAAAATATTGCTTGCCGTTGCCGGCGTATCCGGTGTCAAGCTGCCAAAGTCAATGCTTAAATTGGAAATGGCAAAGCTAAAAGCAATGATGGAATGAATGTATTGGAAACCGGCCCGCACTTCATAGCCGGTGGACGAATAGAGCCCGGGAGCATTCTGGCCCATGGTTATTCCCAAATTATAGCTGGTTGACGTCGGGCGGCCGCTGCCCAAATTGACATTGCCCCATTGGACTTTATAGGAATCGGACGACATATTAACCGCCCCTGCCGGCAGGGCCAGGGCGCTAAAAAGCAAGGCTGCCAAAAAAATCTTGCTAATCATCCTTATCCGTCTCTATGTCCACCTGATGCTCGAGGCGGCGGCTGTTATCCAATAGCCGGCTGGCGAGGCGGCGCATCCTCTTCAAGCGGCCCTTTTGCTCTTCGCCAAGGTGCCCCAAATCGCTGAGCAGCAGGGAAAGCTTATCCAAAATTTCCACCAAAGCCGGCCGCAATTCGGTGCTCAGCCAGAAAAGGATGGCTGTTTCCTGGCGGGAAAGATGGCGTTCGTCGCGGTTCCATTTCTTTTGGTAAAGATGCAAACGGCGCTGTTGGCGCAAATTTTCCAAATATTGGCGGCCAAAATAAAGGCTTAGCGGCGCCACCAGCAAAAGCGAAAGCGGGTTGAGCCAAAGCTGCCAGCCACCAGCTTGCGGAGAAGCCAATAGGAAAAACAAGGCCAGAAAAATGCTAAAGCCGAAAGTGACCCGCGGCTGCCAGGCAAAAGCCAGGCCGAAAAGGAGGAAATAAAGAAGGAAAAAGAGCGGCGATTGGCCGCCGCCGGTGGCAAAAACCAGGAGAAGGAAAACCATTGTTAAAATTAAGCCGTCAAGCCGGTCGAGAAGGCTAAGCTGATGGCGTTGGTAAAAATGGCGGAAAAAATAAGCTATCGTCAAGGCGGCCACGAGCTGCAAGTTGTAAAAAGACAGCTGGGGCGATCGGGCCCAGAGCCAGGCAGTGGCAGTGGCTAAAGCCAGAAAAAGCAGATGCCAATAGAATTTCCAACCCATAATCCATTTTGGCAGATTTTCATCCCTCAAGCAATAGCCCCCTCGCCGCCAGGCTGCTATAATAATATACTGCTTGTTTTAGAGGAGGGGTGCTCCGAATGGCTAAGGAACCGGTTTCGAAAACCGGCGCCCCTTGTGGGCTTGCGGGTTCGAGTCCCGCCCCCTCCGCCTCCGCCTTCGCCAAGGCTTCGGCGTAATAAATTCGCTTACGCTAAAGCTACGGCGAAACAAGTTCGCATAATACCCACACCCTTTCCGTTCCGCTCCAACAACATGGAATCCCACATATCTCTTAGATTCTGTATAATAAAGTTTATTAAACCTTCCTTAGTAAACATATGTACTATGTCTATATCCTTAAAAGAAAAGGCTGTGAACATTTTTATGTAGGTTCTACTAACAATCTAAAAAGAAGATTGGGAGAGCACTCTAAGGATAAACCCCATTATTCCCTATATTCTTATTTTGTTTTGCCTTTTTCTGATTTAGCACGAAACTTTGAGAAATATCTAAAAACTGGTTCCGGCCGCGCTTTTATTAAAAAACATTTTTCGGTTAAGAGTTTTAAAGCGACGAAGTTTTAACGAAGTCGTTCCCGCCCCCTCCGCCTCCGCCTTCGCTAAAGCTACGGCGTGATGAATCCGCCAATCCGCTGAAGCTACGGCGTGATGAATCCGCCAATCCGCTGAAGCTACGGCGTGATGAATCCGCCAATCCGCTGAAGCTACGGCGTGATGAATCCGCCAATCCG
>JALTFB010000009.1 GCA_027007615.1 Candidatus Shapirobacteria bacterium | reverse complement strand
GCTCTTAATGCCGGCGACACCCTCCATATTTTGATGTGGCGCGTTTTAACCGATAATATTCGCCTCTTGGGAACGAAAAAAGGCTTAGCAATCATGGATGAATTCCAACGCATGCTTGACCGCACCACCCTGGGGCAAACAGTAGAAATCAAATGGACTCGAGAAAATAAGCTTGATTTAAACGACAACGACATCCTTTTTATCGCCGCCAGCAAAACGGCCGATTACACCATTGCCGGCCCAATGCGCTTGGGCGCCATTCTGGCCAGCGCCGGTCCACAGCAATTGGAAAACATCTACCGCTTTGGCCGGCCCCTAGGCTATTGTTTCCAAATCCGCGATGACCTGCTTGACCTCACTTCCAATTTTGGCGGCCTGAAAAAACAGCAAGGCAACGACATTTACGAAGGCAAGCGAACCGTTATGCTCATGCACCTTCTCCGCCATTGCCACGGCCGCGACCGGAAAAAATTGCTCGCCATCATTAAAAAACCGCGCTCCCAAAAAACCGCCGCCGAAGTGAGCTGGGTTATAAAAATGATGGAAAAATATGGCAGTCTGGAGCATGGACGCCGGCTGGCCAATAAATTCGCCCGCCAAGCCAGGCAAATCTTCCGGCAGAAGCTAGGTTTCTTAAATCGGGAACCGGCCCGGTCTCAATTGGAAGCGGCAATTGAATTTATCCTTAACCGCGGCTATTAAATTTCAAATCTCTGGAAGCGGCCGATGCGGATATTTTCGCCAAATTTGGCAATCTGGCTTTTTAAAAATTCATCCACCGTTTTTTCGGGCTCGCGGATATAGGCCTGCTTAAGCAATTCTTTTTCGTTTTTAGGATTCATGGCGGCAACTTGCAAACATAGTTCGCGGGTAAAGCGCTGGAATTCCCGGTTGCGGGCCACAAAATCCGTTTCGCAAAAAACTTCAACCACCACGCCGATTTTGCCGGTGGCATGGGTATAAGTCGCCACATAGCCTTGCTTTGTCTCCCGGCCCTGTTTTTTGGCAGCTTTCTTAATTCCCTCTTTCTCAAGGATTTTTTTCGCCTTTTGGTAATCGCCTCCCGCCTTTACCAAAGCGTCGCGGCAGGCCATCACTCCGCCGCCGGTTTCCCGGCGCAGTTTCGCCACCAATTTAACGTCAACCTTTGCTTTTTTTTGCTTTGCCATCAGTCGCCTCCTTTTTGGACTTTTTTAACTTAATGCCCCGCCCTAAAGCCACCGCCCGGCCAATTTCCTCCGCCAACAATTTAATGCTCTTGATGGCATCATCATTGGCCGGAATCGGATAAGCGGTTAAGGATGGGTCGGCATTGCTGTCAACAATCGCCACCACGGGGATTTTCATTATTTGCGCCTCGCGGACGGCCACGGCATCCCTTTTGATATCGGCAATAAAAAGGGCCGCCGGCAATTGTTTCAAATCAACCAATCCGCCAAAGAAACGCCGCAGGTAAGCCAATTTGCGCCGGATAATCGCCTGCTCTTTTTTTGTCCTCTTTCCGTAAACCCCCTTTTCCCAATCTTTGCTTAGTTTGCGCAGCACATCCAAACGGCGGCTTATCTGCTCCCAATTGGTCAATGTGCCGCCCAGCCAACGCTCCGTCACCCAAACCGACCCGCTGGCTTGGGCCGTTTGGCGGATAATTTTCTTGGCCTGGCGCTTGGTGCCCACAAAAAGGGTTTGTTTACCCTCGCGAGCTAATTGATAAAGAAATTTTGTCGCCTCTTCAAGCTGTTTCCTCGTCTTTACCAAATCAAAAATCTGCACCCCGTCGCGGGAAGTATAAAGATAGGGCTTGATGCGGGGATGCGTTTTGGCAACCGTGTGGCCAAAATGGCAGCCGGCCTGGAGCGTATCTTCCAAAGAAACTTGCAGCTTAAAAGCCGCCGCTTTCTTCTTGGCCTTGGCTTTCACTTCGTTTTTTGCTTTTGTTTTCTTACTAGTTTTTTTGTCCATCCTTATTCCTCCACCCGGCTCAAGTTCAGGATGGTTGCCGAGTGTGCGTAATGAGTTAGTATAGCACAATGGACAAAATAGTCAAAAAACCGAGGTTGCCTACCTCAACAAACAACAATCAACTAACAACAAACAACAGAAGCGCTCACTATAATCCATCGCCTACCATCTGCTATCTATCTTGTTCTAAGTTCTAAGTTCTAAGTTCTAAGTTCCAAGTTTCAAATTAATCATCCCGTTCAAAATCCGCCAGCGGCGCTTCTTCTCCGCCGGCGGGACATCGTCGGGATAAAGCTTGACCGATAAAGTTCCCGGCCGGGGCGAGTAGCGGGAAACAAAAGCTTTCTCAAAACCAACGGCGCGGCACACTTTCCGGGTATTTTCAAAAGCTTTTTCCGTTTCCCCGGGAAAGCCGACAATGATATCCGTCGTCAATTTAACATCGGGAATGGCCTTTTTTATTTTCGTCACCAAATTTAAATAATCGGCGGCCGTATAATTCCTTTTCATCTTCCGCAAAATTTCATCATCGCCGGACTGGAGCGGCAAATGGACCGATCGGCTGATGTTTTTATTTTTAGCAATAACATTTATCAAATCATTAGAAAAATCCCAAGGATTAGCGGAAAGAAACGTTGTATCTTTTAGGCCCTCCATAGTTGCCACCGCTTCCAAAAGCTGGGCAAAAGTTTTAATTCTCCCCCTCCCCCACCAGCTGTTGACATTTTGCCCCAAAAGCATAATTTTACTGTGGCCGCGCCGCAAAAGGCATTGGACTTCCCTTAAAATTGCCTTAGCCGGGCGGGATACTTCCCGTCCCCGCGAAAAAGGCACAATACAATAGCTGCAAAAATTGTTGCAGCCATTGGAAATGGGAACATAGGCATAACCGTCGGCATGGGCTTGGCGTTGCGGCTTGGTTTCCAAACCGGCAAATTGGTCAATAAGCTTGATCTCTACATCGTCGCCAATCCGCCGCCGCAGCTGCCTTAAGTTGCGGCCTGTCTGATCGCGCCGGGCCCAGCCCGCCAGACAGCCGGTAAGGATAATTTTGGGTTTCCGGCCGCTTTTCCTAATTTCATTGATCAAACCGTAAACTCTGTTTTCCGCCGATTCGCGGACAACGCAGCTATTGATGATAATCAAATCTGCATCTTGGCGCCGGACAACTTCCCGCCAGCCTTCTTTTTTCAATCGGGCACGAATCCGCTCACTATCGGCAAAATTCATCTGGCAGCCAAAAGTGCGGATAAAAAATGTCTTTGCCATGGTTTTATTGTAGCATTCAGCATTTTCAGGGAGTGGACAAATTAACCCCGAGGGTTGTCATACTCATACTGAAGATCCTGAACTTTTCGCCTTCGTCGAAAAATCAGGATGACAGTCATACAACGCAATTCACTTTCATCCGTCATGCTGAGTTCAGTTTACCCCGTCCCGATGAAACAGAGGGCCTGGGGACTCAACATCTCCAGCTGGGTGTTTACCTTGCATTACTAGTTGCCACACCATCGTCATTCCGAATTTATTTCGGAATCTTCAGCTGGGTGTCTGATTGACGTTAACAATTCACTACTCACTGAAGATCCTGAAACCTCCAGTCCCCTTCGCGCCCTCAGGGGCGGGGTGGGCAAGTTCAGGATAACGGGGCGGCAAGTTCTAAGTTCTAATTGCCGGCAATTCCTCAACACCGGGAGATGCCTTTGGCAACTCACCGGTGTTTCCCTTGCCGGGGTTGGCAAGAATTACTCCGTTCCATCCAGAATTTTATCCAAAAGGCTATTGGCACGGCTGATATCATCAGAAGTTGTCAGGGATTGCCTATGAAATTCTTCAGATGTATAGCACTCCACAAATGCTTCTATTTCTTCTCCAAATTCTTTAGGAATGTCGCCGTATTCTAAGCCTCTTTCTAAATAGCCAATAAGGCCCTGCCACCAGTTCCTTCTCACTTTAAAACGCCCCTGACCATGTAAAATTTCCTCAGGAATTTCATCTGAATATCCGTCCCGTAGGCATTTGAGTCTTTCTATCATCCCCCTGTCCGTCTCTGTAAATTGGCAAATTTGGGAATTTAAATATTCCGGCTTTGCTCCCCCCATTTATTCTTCTTTCGGCTGGATGCCAAGGAGATAAAGGACGGCCTCTTTGCGGTAACGCCGGTCGCCGCGGGAGTTGATACGGATGGCCGGCAGCTTACCCCGCTTACCCCAGCGTTTGACCGTCAGCGGCGAAACCCGCAGAAGTTGGGCCACCTCACGGACCGTTAGCAGGTCGGGTAAATTGCTCAATGATAGTTTTTTATCTATTGCTTTATCTTGCGCCATATTCTGATGTGTTTAAAAGTTATCAAATTGCTATTTTCTTTCCTTTAACTGTTAAGAGTGTAACAAATGCTAAAACAGTATGTCAAGGGCTCTCCCTAACTCTGTCAACCTTAGAGGTTGCCCAGGTAGGCAACCTTTGGTAAATCACCGAGTCTCAGGCATAAAATTATCACGTCGGGTAAGATGCTTGACATTCCCCAGCCGGCCGGTTAAACTCATCCAGCATGAACAAGAAAGGCAATCCTTTCTTTTGGCAAGATTTCATCTCCGTCGGCCAGTTATCATTTCCCAAAATTAAGTATATTTTTTCATTAGCGGACCGGATGTCAGCTGCGGTAGAAAATGGCCAAGCTCGCCGCGATTTGAAAAATAAAACAGTCGCCATTCTCTTCTACCAACCCAGCACTCGGACTTTTAGCTCTTTCCTCTCGGCCGCCCTCTGGTTGGGCTGCCGGCGCGTTATCGCCATTCCCGGAATGCAAGCCTATTCATCAGCCGTTAAAGGCGAATCTCTAGCCGATACCATCCGCAGCATTGAACAAACTACCGCCACCAATATTATTATTCTCCGCCATCCCCAAGACAGCTCCTCGGAAATCGCCGCCGCCAATGCCCGAGTTCCCATTATCAACGCCGGTTCCGGCAAAAAAGAGCACCCCACGCAAGCCCTTCTCGATCTCTACACCATCCAACGAGAGCTGGGGCAGCTTAAAAAGCTTCGCGTCGCCATGGTTGGCGATCTTAAATACGGGCGCACCGTCAAATCGCTGGCCCAATTATTGACTTTAGCCGACCCCCAAGTCCATATTGATCTGGTTGCCCCCGCCGCCTTGCAAATGCCCGACAATTTGGTCATGCGCCTGCGCCGCCAAGGCGCCCAAGTTAAAAAATATGCCAAAATTGAAGATGTTATTACTAAAGCCGATGTTCTCTATATGACCCGCATCCAACGCGAGTGGTTTGAAAAGGAGGGACAAATGGGCCTTTACAACCGGCTAAAGGGCTTTTACGTTCTTAACCGGCCCCTTATGCGAAAAGCCAAAAAGAAAATGATTGTCATGCATCCCCTGCCGCGAGTCAATGAAATCGCCCCCGAAGTTGACCGCGATCCTCGCGCCGCCTATTTCCGCCAAATGCGCAGCGGCCTTTATATCCGCATGGCTCTCTTGGCCGCAGCCCTCACTCCCTCCCCTCTTGCCTCTTGACAGCCTTTCTTTTTTCTGCTAGAAATATATTAGAAATGAAACGATTTTGGGCAACCGTCTTAGTTTTAGTTCTCTTTTTCACTTTTGGGAATTTAATAGCCAAAGCTGAAGAAACCGTTTCCATGCCGGCTTCACCCATGCCAACATCAACCGCTGCGGCGGTTCCCATTTACCATCCCCGCCTTTTGCCCACTAGCCCCTTTTACTTTCTTAAACAGTTAAAAGAAAACGTGGAGTTAATTTTTGCTTTTTCTCCCGAAAAAAAGCTTGAGAAGCGGCTTGAATTTGCCACGCGGCGCTTAGCGGAAGCAAACGCTGTTGCCAAAAAACATCCCCAACTAGCCCAAAAATTTATGGACCGTTATCAAAAGCAGCTGCAGAAGGTGGAGGATAAAGCAGCGGCCCTGCCGGCGGCGGGACAAATGCAGGCTTTGGAAAGGATAAACCGGGCGATGGCGCGCCATGCCCAAGTCTGGCGCCGGCTTGAGGACAAATTGCCGCCTCAGGCGCAAAAGCATGTTGAAAAAGCCTTGCAGCGAAGCATTCGGGGACACCAAAAGGCCATCGAGGCGATCAGCAAACATATAGAAAAGCTGCCGCCGGAGGCCCGCCAGCGGATTGAAAAAAGGCGCGGCCATTTGGAAAAAGAATTGCAAGTATTGGAAAGTGCCGCTAGCAAAGCCGGCCAGTTGAAGGGAAAAGATCTGCTTCGTTTGCGCCGGATGATGCACCGCAAACCGCGGCAGCAGCCAAAAATTTCACCTAACAAGAAGCCCGCGCGCCGCCGCACCTCGCCCCTACGCCGGCTAATTAAGCGCCGCCGCCCCAAAGCCAAAAACGGAAATGGCGTCCAATCTCCTCCCCAAAAAGCCGCCCCCGCCAACCATTAAAATGAAGCCCGCCGCCGAGCAAACTTTAGTTTTGATTAAACCTGACGGCATTGAACGCGGCTTAGTTGGTGAGATTATCGGCCGCTTTGAAAAAGTAGGCCTGCAGTTAATTGCCGCCAAGCTCGTCAACGTCTCGCCCGATTTGGCTTACCGCCATTACGATGCCGGTGAAGAATGGTTTCAAAACGTGGGCAAAAAAGTCCAACAATTTTATCGGGAGCACGGTTTGGATAAAGGCGAAGCGTTTGCCAAAATGGAGCCGCGGGAAATCGGCAAACTGGTGCAAAAATGGAATGTTGATTATCTCACCGCCGGGCCGGTTTTGGCCATGGTTTGGCGCGGCCCCCACGCCATTGGCATTGTTCGTAAAATCGTGGGGCCAACTTATCCCGACCAAGCCCCGCCGGGAACTATCCGCGGCGATTTTGCCCACGAATCCGTCCTGGACGCCAACAGCCAGCAACGCTCTGTCCACAATTTAATCCACGCTTCCGACTCGCCGGCCAGCGCCAAGCTGGAAATCGAGCTCTGGTTCCACCGCAAAGAGATTATTTAGGGCAACTGCTAAACATCAAAAATTCACTTCGAAAATCGCAGACCATAGATGATAGATTATGGATCATAGAAAAAGTCTACCATCCACCATCTGTCTTGTTCCAAGTTTTAAAATGTAGTTGTTATCCCGGGGTTGCCTATGTTGTCAACTCCAGGAGATGCCGAGGTAGGCAACCTCGGGATAATTGGACAGTTTTGTGCCTAACTGCTCGTTATGATCCATCGCCGGCAAGGGAAACACCGGTGAGTTGCCAGACAATAACAAACAACAAACAACTAACAACTGACAACTTGCCGGCAATTGGAGCTTAGAACTTAGAACTTGGTATTCACCCCGTCATCCCGCCCTTGCATGCAAAGGCGGAATCTTCAGTATGTGGTGAGCCAACAATGTAAATAAGACACCCGCTGGAGATGCTGAACCTCGCCTTCGGCAAGATCAGCATGACCGTGAAGAAAAATGTCATCCTGATTTTTCCCGACGGATAGTCGGGGAAAGTTCAGGATCTTCAGTATGAGTATGACAACCCCCCGGGGCTAATTTGTCCACCCCTGAAAATGCTGAATGTTACAATAGGGCTATGGCCAAAACATTCTTTATCTACACTTTCGGCTGCCGGCTTAACCAGGCGGAAAGCGCCCTAATCCGAGCCAAACTGCTTTCCCAAGGCTGGCAAGAAGCGCCTTTGGAGATAGCAAGCAGGATTATCATCAACTCTTGCGCCGTCACCCAAAAAGCCAGCAAAGAAGTTGCCCAATATGTCCGCCATTGCCGCCGCCTAAATCCCCAAGCAAAAATTTGGCTGATGGGCTGCTGGGTTGACGCCCAAAAAGTTGCTGCCGCTAAAATTAACTTACCGGCCGACCGCTATTTCAACAACCAACAAAAGCGGCTTTGGATAGGGGAAAAATTTGAAAATTACCCCCTAAACAAAAGCCGGGCCTTGATTAAAATCCAGGACGGCTGCAACCAATTTTGCAGTTATTGCCTGGTCCCCTACCTGCGGGGCCGCAGCCAAAGCCGGCCCTTTTCAGAAATAGTCTATCAGGTTCGCCAGCTGGCCAACCACGGCCTAAGTTGGGCCGTTCTCACCGGCGTAGATATTATCCAATATCGCAATGGCGGCTATGACCTGCCAAAACTCATCGATTCCATTCTCAGCCAAACTAAGCTTCCCCTACTTAGCTTCGGTTCCATTTCGCCGTTGATCGGCAAACCCCGCTTTCTTAACCGCTTCTTGCAGCTTTACCAAAAATATCCTTCCCGGCTGGCGCCCCATTTGCATCTCAGCGCCCAGTCGGGCAGCGACAAAATCCTCCGCCTGATGCGCCGGCCCTACCGCCGCCGCTTCTTCCTCAACACCGTCAAAAAATCGTGCCGGGCTATTCCCAATCTTAATATCAGCACCGATATCATTGTCGGCTTTCCCGGGGAAACAGAAAAAGATTTTCAAGACACCCTGGATTTTGCCCGCCAGGCCCGGTTTGGCAAAATCCACATTTTCCGCTATTCGCCGCGGCCGGGCACGCTGGCAGCCAAGATGGCTTCCAGGTGGGGGCCGGTATCGGAACCCGCCAAAAAAGCGCGGGCCGCCAAATTAGCCAAATTAGAGAAAAAACTGCGCCGCCAATTTTGGCGCTCCCAACTCAACCGTCCCTTGCCGGCTCTCTTTTTTACTCCCCATCGCGGCCAAACCGCCAACTTCATTCCCGTTTTTAGCCGCCAACCGCAGCCATTGGATAAGCTCGTCAAAATAACCGCCAAAAAAATTGGAGAAAATTATTTGGAAATATAATGCTGGGCAAAATCATTGTAATTTTAAAAAATTGTTATCATTACCGAAAGGTTACGGCGGCGCCGGGCATTGTACGGTAACCGCATTGGTCCAATCTCCCAAATCGGTACTCTTATTACCCAAACTATCGGCGGCCTGGCGAACGTCAAATTGCAGTGTTTGGCCGGCATGCCCAGCGCAGGAGATAACATAGGAGGGTTTATCCTTATCGTCCGGCTCGTACCAACTGTCGATTGCCGGTGGATTGGTAACGCCGTCCCAAGAAGCGTTTAGCCAATATTTTTTCGCCTTACCGCTAATTGAAGCGCAACCTTCATCGTTACTTGGCTGCCAAGTCAGCGTTATTGAGTTGGTGGAAACATCATAGTTGGCTGCCGGTTGTGCCGGCGCGGCGGGAGGTCGAGCATCTAGGGTAATCGCCACCATATCTGAGTATTCGCTATCACCCCCGGGGCTAACCGCCTTAACCCTAACCTTAAAAGTGCCGGTCCTGGCGTGGTTGCTGAGGGGATTGCGAGGGACAAAAAAGCCATTGGCATTCGACATAATGCAAGTATTATCATAAGTGTTCTGGGCACAATTTACATTGTGGTATCCCCAATTTTTATCGATAAAATAGTTGCTTATCTCATTGCCGTTCGCCGAGGTTACCCATTGCCAACTTGGTCTGGTGTCTCGCGTACAAGCGATCGTACCGCTATTAACCGAAACCGCTAACCCGTCCACTGTCGGTAATTTTCTCGGAGCTGGCGTGGGCGGCGCCGGGCATTTTACGGTAACCGTATTGGTCCAATCTCCCAAATCAGCACTCTTATTGCCCAGGCTATCGGCGGCCTGGCGAACGTCAAATTGCAATGTTTGGCCAACATGCCCTGCGCAAGAAACAACATATGAGGGGTTAGCCTTATCACTGGGCTCATGCCAACTATCAATTGCCGGTGGATTGGTGGCACCATTCCAATTGGCATTCAGCCAATATTTCTTTGCCTTGCCGTTAATTGAAGCGCAACCTTCATCGCTGCTTGGCTGCCAAGTTAGCGTTATTGAGTTGGTAGAACTGTCATAGCTGGCTGCCGGTTTGGATGGCAAAGCGGGAGGCTGAGTATCCAAGGTAACCGCCACCACATCTGAATATTCGCTATCACCTCCGGGGCTAACCGCCTTAACCTTGATTGCGAAAGTACCGGTTTTGCTATGGGCATCGAGAGAATTACGGGGAACAAAAAAGCCATTGGTGTTCGACATTATGCAGGTGTGATCATAAGAATTTTTGGTGCAGCTCACCGTTTTCACGCTCCCCCAAGTTTTATTGATAGAATAGTCGCTTATCTCATTGCCATTTGCCGAGGTTATCCATTGCCAACTTGGCCTGGTGTCTCGCGTGCAAGCCGCCGTGCCGCTATTGACTGAAACCGCTAACCCGTCCACTGTCGGTAATTTTCTCGGGGCTGGCGTGGGCGGCGGTGTTGAAGTCGGGGTAACTGTAGGCAAAGGAGTGGGCGCTAAATCCGGCGAATTTTTCGACCAAACACCTGTCGCAATATTGAGGTGATATAAGGTGTTGCCAATAGTTACTTCCTCAACAGGCCGACCATTTTGGAAAAAATAAGTATCGGTATCAAAAACGCATAAGTCCATATTATGGCAAGGCGCGTTAGGGTCGATTCCATATTTAGCGTTATTTTTGTCGAGTTTTTCCTCCCTCCAAATCCTATTCTTAAAATTAAGATTATACATATATTCGCCCTTCGTTACCGACTCTATTAACCAGCCCGTCCGATCAGTTTTAAACGCCCGAGTGTTAAAAAAACAATCTCTGTCCCCTCTTGAATGACACGGGCCATTCGCTTCGGTGTACCTGTTAGAATTTTCATTTAGGGTAATCAGATTGGCCTGATCATGTTCATTTATTATATATTCTGGGAACCTGTTGAAATTATTAATAATTTTGTACTTCTTATTTTGGAATGTAAAACTTATAGCATAGCCATTCACAAGCTGCCGGATACTTATCGAATCGATTAAGCAAGGTAAATCTGTCTTCCTCTGATCGCAAAAGCGAAAATTGGGGTCAACCTTTCGAAAAAGAGTTTTTAAGTTTATTTTTTCCCATCTGGCTGGCGAATCATCATAAGGAGCCATGAACAGATAGTTTCTAACTACAATAAGTTCGTATAGTTTGCCGCTATTTTTGTCCAGAAAAACTTTTCGGGTGTCAAAAATACAGCTTCTTTGGCTTAACCCCCGGCAGGGGGCGTTATCAGAAAAATAGCGCCCGCTCCCGACTTTTTCAGGCTGATTATTAGCTTCCGAATTGTAATGTTCAGCCAGCTGCTTAAAAACGCCTGCCGACTTCTTAGCTGTCCCTAAACGATAACCGCCTGAAACCTTTCTTATCCTATAAAGCCCTAATGTGCGCCAAACCTTTTGCCCCTCGGTCATTCCCGGTTCATTAGGATCGGAGTTTGCCAGCCTAAATATATACAACCTGCCAATATCACTTATATTTAAATATGCTTGGATTATGTTGGATAAACTGTCAGCCTGCAACCGCCCCCCTCCGGGTTCCAGCCTATAATCATTATTGTAATCGCTGTTTATGCCGGTTTCGGCAAACATTTTCCTATCAATTCCCATCCCGTGAAGAATTCCCTCACTACTGGAAACATTAGTCCTTATAGCTTCTGACATCTGGCTAAAGGCTTGGCTCAATTCTGCCCCGGGCTTACCATCGCTATCATAAAAATTGGCCGCTGCCGCCCCCGGCTTATTAAGCCCAAGCCTATTGAGGCTCGGATAGGCATAATTGACTATCCTAACAATATCGAAAGAATTCCTGAAGCCAGGTCGCCTAACCAACTGCTTAAAAAAGTCGAGGAAGTCCGATCGCTTGGGGTTAAAGGCAGTTAAATAAAGCCGCGCGCCCGGAGAAATATCTTTAATAACGGTAGATCCGTAACGCTGGGTTAAATAATAGTAATAGGCGGCATCACGAAAGTTTTTATATCCTAATCCGGCTGGCTTTCCATTCGCTGTTTCAGTGCCGCGGATAGGATGATGGTAATTACCCGGCGTTTGGAAATATAATCCCTCTTGGGGCTCATGGTATAGAAGCCAAACGTCGATCTTATCTTTATACCTCTGAGCCGCCAATTTGACAAATCTGGCCCATTCGTTAAGGTTAGATAGTTTGGGGGCATAAAATCGAGCGTAGGTATTATAGTCGTCATTATTACCACCATCATTCAACATTTTATTCATTGGAGCACTGGAATAAAATTTTGGTGTCATCCACAATCTGCCCAAAGGCCTAATGCCATATTGGCTTTGGATATTAATATATTTATCCGGCTCTGACCAATCGAACTGGCCCGGGCTTGTTTCTACTTTGTCCCAGTAAATGCTTTGGTAATTTGAACAAGCGCCTATTGACCTGGCTGCGCTGGAGAGCTCATTCATATATTCAAGAGTTGGGCTAGCCCCTCCCCTTTGGAAAGAAACCGCTAGCCGGCAGGCATTCGCTCTACGACTGCTGGCGGCCCGGCGGCGGATTCCTTGCTGCTGTTTTGCCAAAACTACGCCAACAGCCAAACTTACAGCTAAAATACCCGTTAGCAAAGTCTTCCTTCGCCAGTATTTACCCGCTTTCAC
>JALTFB010000008.1 GCA_027007615.1 Candidatus Shapirobacteria bacterium | reverse complement strand
TGGAAAGGGATATGGAAGAAATCCTCGCCTCGCAAAGAAAAATGCTGGCCCGGAAAGGAAAGCGCGCCAAAACTTCTCAAGACAGCCATCTGGCCGGCGCTTTTAAAAAACATCTCCAAGAAAGCAAGGTCTGGTTAAGCCAACAAAAAAATTTTGCCGTTCTTTATATCAGCTATAACCAGCTCTTAAATCACCCCGGTGTTGAAATTGCCAAAATTGGACCATTCTTGGGCGTTTCCCTCAACATTACGGCCATGTTAAAAGTCATCGACCCCCGCCTCTACCGCCAACGTGCCATAACCAAAGCAAAAGCTGCCCCTGCACCCTAGCCCTAACCAGTCGCCCTCGCAACAATTGGATTAAAGCGTTGTCTATAAGCGTCAGGCTTAAAAACAAGCGATAGGCCCAAAGGGGATAATGGTGTTTTTGTAAAAAAAGAAAAAAAGAAGCAAAATAACGCCGATACATTGAAAAACGTTCTTCTTTCCGCCATCGTTGCCAGCTTCCGCCGCCAAAATGAATTATTTCAGCTGCCGGCACCACCATTAGTTTGCCCAACCCCATTTCTTTTACACGGCAAGACCAGTCAACATCTTCGAAAAAGAAAAAATAATCCTCGTCCAGGCCCCCTGTTTTTCGCCAAACTGTCCGCCGCGCCATCAGGGCAGCCCCGGGAAGCTGGTCAACTGCAATCGGCTCACGGCGATCCGCCTGGCTGAAAACCATTTTTCTCACCGGAAAAAACGCCGTCAGCCAGCGGAGGCCAATATTGTGATAGAAAAGTATTTGCCATAAATTGGGAAAGCGCATATAGTAGCGCTGCTGAAAACTGCCATTCGGGTTTAGCAACTTAGGGGATACCGCGGCCACATCACCATGTTCTTCCAAATACCCCGCCATCTTCTCCAACGCTCCCCTTTTAGCAATGGTATCAGAGTTTAAGAGGAGGATATATTTGCCTCTGGCAATCTTAATGCCCTGGTTATTGGCTTTTGCAAAGCCAAGATTAGTTTTATTAAGAATTGTTTTTATCTCTATGTTATCTGGTATTGCTACATTGTTGTCATGCTGATCCTCCGACATTGTGGCGGAGGGTTCAGCATCTTCAGCTGGATGGGCAACCATTGTTGTCTGTTTACCATCCCCTGAAGATCCCGCCCTTTCTTTTGAAAGAGCGGGATGACGAGATGGTAATTTGGAATTTAATTTCTTTAGGAATTTTCTGCTTCCATCGGTGGAATTATTATCAATAATGATTATTTCTAGAGAATTAGATAGAGGGAGCCAGACATCAGAAGCGCTCCGACGTAACGTCGGAGGAGCTGATGCTGGCGACCTACTCACCCAATTCTCAAAAAGGCTGTTAAGGCATTGTTGGAGGAGATCTTTAGTATTGTAATTAACGATGATGATGGAGAGAATTGTCATTGTTCTCTTAAAATCCGCCAAACAAAAAAGTTATTAATCAACAATCCATAAACCTCCCCCACTACCGCCGACCAAGCGGCGCCGATAATGCCAAAGCGGCCGATTAAATAGAGCCCTGCCAAAAGCATCACCAAAAAATTGGATGCCCCCCAAGGTAAAAATTGCTTTACCCGCGATGAATTATGGATTATATTTCCCGGCAAAGCGTTAACAAAAAATAGCAAAATCGCTATTCCTAAAACCTGCAAAACGGGAACGGCCGGCAAATAACGGGACCCGTAGGCAATTAAAATCAGCGGCCGGCCGGCAAAAATGAATATTGAGCTGAAAGGCAGGGCGAACAGTAAAAGCCCCAGCCAAAGTTTCCCATAAAGCCGCCGCAGATGGCGGTGGTTGCGCCCCAAAAGCCGGGCGGAAATGGGGAAAAAAGCCAAAGTTATTCCTTGGGGAATAATTATTCCCGCCTCCACAAATTTGGAAACCGATCCGTAAATGCCGGCCGCATAATCGCCTAGCAGCCGCCCCGTTAAAATTAGCGGCAAACGGAGATAAAATACCGCCAATGTGATTAAGACGGCAAACACCCAGGCCTGGCGCAAAACTTGCCGCCAGAAAAGCCAATCCGGGCGCCAATCAACTCGCAATTTTTTCCAACTTCCCCAAAGCCAAAACAAAACCAATGAATCGGCCAAGAAATAGGCGGCCAAAATCAGCCAAAGGGGCCCGCCGCGCCAAGCGACAGCAATTGAGAAAAGCCCTGATAATAAAGACGTTCCCATCGTCGCTTTTGCGTAAAATAAAGGCTTTTCCAAAGCATTTTCGGCCGCGCCGATGATCGCCAATAAATTATAAGGAAGCAGGGCAAGCTCGAAAACAACCAGAAGCCATAAGCCGCTGCCCCTAATGCCAATGGCGTAAGCAAGCGTAAGGCAGCCCAAAACCGCCGCTATCGCCAGCCAAAGCCGCAGGGGCAATAATTTGGCAAGATAATTTTCTTCATCTTCGGGGTGCCGGGAAAGATAGCGCAACGCCAGCCTTTCCATTCCGAAATCAGCCAAAGGATAAAAATTATAGCCAAACCCCAGCGTCCAGGCCATCAATCCAAAGTCGCCAACTGACAGCAAGCGCGCCAAAATAAGAAAAAAGACAAATCCAAAAGCTCTCGCCAAGGCTTGCGATCCCGATAGGGCAGCGCTATTGAAAAATAGCTTTTTTTTAATCTTCACGGCTAAAGAAGTTGTTTTTGCCAACCGGCCGGCAGCGGCAATTCCAATAATTCAAACGCTTTCCGAGTCAGCATCCGGCCCCGCGGGGTGCGTTTCAAAAAACCGGCTTGGAGCAGAAACGGCTCATAAACTTCCTGTATCGTTCCCACATCCTCGCTTAGCATGGCCGCCAAAGTTTCCAAACCCACCGGTCCTCCCTGGTGTTCTTTAGCCAAAGCTTGCAGCAATTTCCTGTCCGCCGCCGTTAAGCCTTGTTCGTCAATGGCCATCATCACCAAAGCCCGGCGGGCAACATCCAGCGTAATGACTCCGTCCGCTTCAATCTCTGCAAAATCGCGCAGCCGCCTCAAGAGCCGATTGGCAATCCGCGGCGTGCCCCGAGACCGGCGGGCGATTTCTTCGGCCGCCTTGGCGTCAATTTTTATTTTTAGCACCCGCGCCGAACGGCGGACGATTTTTTTAAGCTCATCTAGTTGGTAAAAATCCAGCCGTTGCACCAGTCCAAACCGGTCCCTCATTGGCGAAGAAAGCAAGCCAATGCGCGTAGTTGCCGCTACTACAGTAAAATGATTTAGGTCTAGGCGCAGGCTGCGGGCCGCCGGCCCTTTCCCCAAAATTAAATCCAGCTTGAAATCTTCCATAGCCGGATAAAGAGTTTCTTCGACGCTTTTGCGCAAACGATGGATTTCATCAATAAAAAAAATGCCGCCCGGCTCCAAAGATGTCAAAATTGAGGCCAAATCGCCGGCCCTTTCCAAAGCCGGCCCGGAAGTGATGCGAATATCAACACCCATCTCTTTTGCCAAAAGATTGGCTAAAGTTGTTTTTCCCAATCCCGGCGGCCCGTAAAACAAAAGGTGGTCCAAAGGCTCGTGGCGCTGTTTAGCCGCTTCGATTGTTACCCGCAACTGCTGCTTAAGGGCCTGTTGGCCGATAAAATTCTCCAGCCGTTGCGGCCGTAAATTAAGCTCTAAATTTTCTTCCTCTTCTGCCACTAATTTTTTTAAAACGTCATTGGCCATAATTATGCCCGCTCAATTTTTTCAACGCATATTTGATAATTTCCTCAACCTCGGTTATATCCGCCGGCAAATCATGGAGAGCCGTTTTTATTTCCGCCCGCCGGAAGCCCAAATTGGCCAAAGCTTGATGGACCTCTTCATGGCCCTTTTCTTCCGACTGCAAATCCAAGTCGCGAATTTCCCCGGCTTTGGCTTTCAGATCGACGATTATTCGCTGGGCCCCCTTCTTGCCAATAC
>JALTFB010000007.1 GCA_027007615.1 Candidatus Shapirobacteria bacterium | reverse complement strand
TAATTCCCTGGGCGGCGGCATAGGCAAAATTATTGGCGTTTCCAACAACAAAATTGGTAAAAGTAAACTGAGGGTGAAGGCCGGTAAGGCTATCGTAACCCCTATTGGCGATTGGCTTCGCGGTTGTAGAGGCGGTGCTGGGGGTAAAAAGGGGGCCGGGAGAAACAGGCGCAGATTTACTATCGTTGGCAGCGGTTACCGTAAGCTCTATTCGGGACGGCTCTCCTAGCTGTTGCTGCAACGCTTTTTGTAAAGGGATAAGATAGCGTTTTTGGATAAGGTCGTTAATGTAGCCGCTATTAGTGGCAATTATGGCTCGGCCATTGGCTATCTTTATAAGTTGGGCCTTGCCAAAAAGAGTTTGGAAAACAGACGGCGAGAGTTGCATCTTAAGGTCAGCGAGAGTGTTTTGCCAAATTGTTGTCAATTTTTTCATGGGTCATCAGGAACATTTGGGGCAGGCAGATTTAAATTATTCTACCTTAGTTTTCCACAATTTACAATAATGTTGCGGCTATGATTTTGGGAAATTTTTGATCTTTATTCCCACCGGGCAATGGTCGGAGCCCATGACCTTAGACAGAATGAAGCCGTCCTGCAAATATGGAAGCAACCTTTGGTCAATTAGAAAATAATCGATGCGCCAACCTAAATTGCGTGGCCGAGCCTGGCGATAATAAGGCCACCAGCTGTAATGGCCGGGCTGGCGGTGGAAATGGCGAAAACTGTCGATTAAACCGGTTTTTAGCAAGTTAGCCAAGGCGGACCTTTCATTGGGGGTAAACATAATGTTTTTTTGGTTTTGCTGGGGGGCGGGCCAAGTCGATTTCTTCTTTGGCGACATTAAAATCGCCACCCAGGATAACCGGTTTGCGCTGCCGCCAAAGAAAAACCTTTTTCTCTAAAAGTTTGTAAGCAGTTAGTTTATAATCGAGATCACCTTTATCCCTTTTGCCGTGCGGCAGATAAAGGCTGGCAAAAATATAATTGGCGAATTCCAATGCCAGCAAGCGCCCTTCGTTATCAAACCGCCGGTGGCCAAGCCTGGTTATGATTCTTGATGCCTTTTGGCGGCTATAAATAGCGGTGCCGCTGTAACCCGGCCGCTGGGCGGCGTGCATGTAAAAATGATATTGGGGCGGATGCAAGATGTCCGGAGGCAAATCTTGACGCCGGGCTTTTATTTCTTGAACGGCGAGCACGTCTGGTTGTTGGTCTTTTAAAAAATTGCTGAAATTGTGCCGGTAAACGCTGCGCAAACCGTTAACGTTCCAGGAAAGGAATTTCACCGGCCGGCGGATCTAAAGATAACTCGTGTGGATTGGCCAAGGGGAATACCGGCTACGGAGGCACCTATTTTAAAAGAGCCCGGCTTGCTGGCGGTGAGGATAAATACCGCTTGGCCTTGTTCGTCGGTTATTGGCCTAACAGCCTTAATTTGCGGCAATATCTGTTCTCCATGGAGGGGCTGCACGATTAATCGGACATTCTGGTTTTTCACTCCATAACCTTTCTGGCCCAGAAGAAAAACATTGACTTGAATTTTTTGCTTGCCGTCGGCTTGGGCTACAATCGGAGCGGCAAAAACATAAGAATTGGTAGGCGAATAGTGGCGTGATCGGGCGGCCCGGGTCAGAGTAATTAGCAATCGAGGCACAGCGTAATTGGCGATGGCAAAAAGAACAATAAGCCCAGCGATAATAAGCGCTATTTCCGGCCATTTATTGTTTTTATTAGGGGGCGAAGAAGGCTTAGCTTTTAACGGCGAACCGGTCGGTCGCACAGAGTTCATTGTTAATTGTATTAAACCAGGAAAGTGGGATAATTGTCAAGTCGGGTAACGCAGTTTTCGGGCAATTGCGAAATTTTTATCTGTTACAATTAAAACATGCTTGGCATTTTGGCGTTTATCATTTTTTTGACGGCTATTATTACCGCCCACGAGTTTGGCCATTTTCTGGCGGCTAAAAAAAGCGGCGTTTTGGTGGAAGAATTTAACATTGGTTTTCCGCCAAGATTAATTGCCAAAAGAATAGGCGAAACGCTTTATAGCCTTAATTTGATACCCATTGGCGGTTACGTCAAGCTTTTTGGCGAGAATGAAGATAATTTAAAAACGGCGCCGCGGTTGCTGGGGCGGGCTTTCTTTAGCCAGCCGGCCGCCAAAAGGCTTTTAATTATCAGCGCCGGGGTGCTGATGAATTTGCTGACAGGAATTATCATTTTTGCTTTTGTTTATACCAAGCTTGGCATTCCCCAGAAAATCCCTTGGGTAAAGGTTACCGCCGTGGTTCCGGATTCACCGGCGGCGGCAGCGGGAATTACCAGCGGAGACTATATTTTAAAAGTGGATGGCCAAAAGGCGGCCACTCCGGCATCTCTAATCAGCCTGGTTAAGAAAGATAAGGGTTTAAAAGTGAAGCTTTTGCTTGCAACAGCATCCCCGCGGCCTTCATGGCAATCGGTCTTATGTCCTGTCTCTAGCCCTACTCCCCACTGCTATCGCCGGCCGGTTTTGGCGCGCCGCCGGCCGCCAGCAGGGCAAGGAGCTCTGGGAGTGGTTATAAGCAATCAAATTATTGCCCAACCGCCGATTTGGCAACGGTCTTTTTTGGGAGTTTGGGCCGGCTTGCGGGAATCTTTTTTTTGGGGGCGGGAAATTTTCCGCGGCCTGGGTCAAATGACAGTCCAGATAGGAAGGGGCCATGCCCCGCAGGGCATTGCCGGCCCTTTGGGTGTTTACCAAATCAGCCAACAAATTCAGCACCAATCCGGCTGGCTGGCTTGGCTGCATTTTTTTGGCATTCTCTCGATAAATTTGGCAATTATTAATATTTTGCCTTTGCCGGCGCTTGACGGCGGCCAGCTGGTTTTGATTTTAATAGAAATGGTCACTCGGCGGCGGCTTAGCGTCAAATTTAAAATGATTATCAACCAAATAGGCCTGCTTTTTCTATTGGGGCTGTTGGCGGTTTTAACATTCCACGACCTCCATTGGATTTAAGCATAGAAACAAGAAAAAAATGCCCCAACACTTCCTATCATCCCCAGCGGGTGTGTTGTTGCTATTGTGAATACACCATCCATTGAAGATGCTGAACCCCCAAGGCCCCGACATGTGTCGGAGCTGGGTAAACAAGTTCAGGATGACATGGGGCGGGAAAATCAGGATAACCTGCTTTTCTGTTTGTAATCTGGCCATTGGTTATTGAGGCCTGTTTCTTGTGATTTGTAAATTGGAATTTTATTTTGGCACTGGAAGTCGGCGGCCGCTTGTATTATCCTTAAAATAATGGCGCGAAAAATAATTTTCTGGGGATTGTTATTTTGGCTGCTGTTGCCCCGGCCGGTTTCGGCCTATGAGGAGCAGTTGGAAACGCAGGTGGCGGCGGTGGCGGCCCAAGGCACCCACCAGGTTAACGGCCGGCGGCAGTTTTGGCAACAGCTGCAGCTTCTGGTTACCAAAGGCTCTTTGAAGGGCAAGGTTATTAGCCTAACTACCGGCCAAGCTCCGGTAAGCAATTTGCCCCGCTACCGCCGCGGCGACAAGCTTTTGGTCCGCTATGAAAAAGACAACCGAGGCCAAGCCCATTTTTACGTCTTGGATTATATCCGCCGCTCGGCTTTAATATGGCTCTTCTTGATTTTTGCCGCCGCCGCCCTATTGGTGGCCCGTTGGCGAGGCTTGGGATCGTTATTGGGCATGGCCGCTTCGGGGGCGGTTATTTTTTGGTTCCTTTTGCCGCGTTTATTGGCCGGCATGAACCCGATTTTGGCAGCAATTTCAAGCGCCCTGGTTATTATTCCCCTTACTTTTTATCCTTCGCACGGTTTTAACCGCAAGACAAATGTAGCTATTGTCGGGACCCTGCTGGCCCTAATATTAACGGGAATCCTGGCGGTGATTTTTGTCAATGCGGGCCATTTGACGGGACTGGGCGATGAAGCCGCCAATGATTTCCTTATCGCCCATGGCGGCCGAATGAATATGCGCAGCCTCCTTTTGGCAGGCATAATTGTTGGCATTTTGGGAGTCTTGGATGATATTACCGTTGCCCAAGCGGCGGTGATACAGCAGCTGAAAAAAGCAAACCCCAATCTCAAAATCAGCGATTTGTATTGGCGGGCCATGAGTGTGGGCCAAGACCACATCGCCTCTATGGTTAATACTCTTATTTTGGTTTATGTGGGCGCTTCCCTGCCGCTTCTTCTTTTGTTTTTGCGCGATCCCCACCCGGCCGGGCAAATAATCAATTATGAAATCGTGGCCGGGGAAATAGTGCGCACCCTGGTTGGCAGCTTGGGGCTTATTTTGGCGGTGCCGATCACCACCCTTTTGGCGGCTGTCTGGCTTTGAACAAATAATAGCGATTTTTGTTAAAATTAAGAAGATATATTTTGATAGGAAGGGGGTGAAAGAAAATGGCCGAAAACGAGAATAAGAATACTAAGGTGGCGCTGACATATCTTTTGGGCTTTCTAACGGGAATTTATTTTTTGCTTACCGAGAAAAAATCTGAGCTTGTGCGTTTCCATGCCATGCAATCAACCATCACCTTCGGCGGCCTTTTTGTTATCTCTGTTGTTTTGGGATGGATACCGTTTTTGGGATTTTTCCTAGCCAATTTGGTAAGCCTGGCCGGTTTTGTCCTTTGGCTGCTGTTAATTTGGAAAACTTATAAAGGCGAAGACTACAGGCTTCCCTATGTGGGTAAATTGGCGGAAAAGCAGCTTTTAAAGCTTAAGAGCAAGGGATGACGAGAATTAAACGCATCGGCGGCGAGGAGATATTGGATTCGCGGGGGCGGCCGACGCTGCGGGTTTGGGTTGAGCTTGATGATGGCCATCGGGGCGCGGCGGCGGTGCCCAGCGGAGCCTCGCGGGGCCGTTATGAAGCGGTTGAGTTGCGCGACGGTAATTCCCAAGAGTGGCAGGGGCAAGGCGTTAACGAGGCTTTGGCCAATGTCGCCAAGTTGGCGGTGATTCTCCGGCAAAAGCCGATTGACAACCCCGCGGCGCTGGATAAGCTGATGTTGGCCGCGGATGGCACTAAGAATAAATCGCATTTGGGAGCCAATGCCATTTTGGCGATTTCTCTGGCGATTGCCCGCGCCGCCGCCAACCATTACCAATTGCCTCTCTATCGTTGGCTTAATAAAGTTTATTTTTCTGAAATTAAGATTACCAATCTGCCGCGGCCAATGCTTAACTTCCTCAACGGTGGCCGCCACGCCCGCGGCTCGACGGATTTCCAAGAGTTTATGGTAGTGCCCCGGGGCGGCCTTCCTTTCCGGCAGCAACTGATAATGGCCTCGGCAATCTATGCTTCTTTAGCGCAAATCTTACAGCGGAAGCGATGGCCGACAACCGTGGGCGACGAAGGTGGCTTTGCTCCCCCGTTGGCCAACAATGAGGCGGCGCTGGATCTTTTGTTGGCGGCAATCAAGAAGGCCGGCTATCAGCCCGGCCGCGACGTCCAGCTGGCGGTGGACGCGGCCGCCAGCCAGCTTTATCAAGCCGGCCGCTATTGGCTGCGCCGCGAAGGTCGGCAATTAACGGCTCTTAAGCTTTTAAACCTTTACCGGCGTTGGGCCGATAGTTATCCCCTCCTAGCGATTGAGGATGCTTTTGACGAGGAGGCTTGGCAGGATTTCCAAAAATTAACCGCCAGCGTGGGCGCAAAATTGCAAATAATTGGCGATGATTTATATGTTACTAACTGCCGGCGCCTGGAAAAAGGGATTAAGCTGGCGGCGACCAACGCTGTTTTGGTAAAGCCCAACCAAATTGGCACTTTAAGCGAGACGGTTGATTTTATAAAGCTGGCCCAAAAGGCCGGCTGGGTAACCACTATTTCCCATCGCTCTGGGGAAACTTGCGACAGTTTTATTGCCGATTTGGCGGTGGCCAGCCAAAGTCCGCAGATTAAAGCCGGGGCGCTGGCGCGCAGCGAACGGCTGGCGAAATATAACCGGCTTTTGCAAATCGCCCGCGAAATATGACTATAATGTTATTATTATGGTGTTGTAAATCAATTAAAAACAATGGCTAAAAATAAAGAAAAGCTAAGCAAACTTGCAATAGAAGAAATAGGCTTTTGGGCCGATTCTGCCAACAGGGCCGCAGAGAAGGAAGGATATCATTCGGAAAGAGCTAAATTTTTAAGGGCAACGATGTGGTCATCTATGAGAAAGAGTGGCGTTTTAGAGAAAAACCCTATCCAGGGAAACAAAAAAAGAAACATCGCTTTTGGATCATTAGCAAATAAAAACAATGGCTAAACCAAAGATATTCCCCTCTTCCTCTTTTTGAACTCCTCCCATTCATCACCGACGCGGACGACAAATCCCCTCAGGTCGCGGCGGCCGACAAGGAGTTTGGTATTTAAACGTTGGCGTTGGGTGGCATTGGCTGCGGTGACAATGCGGCGTTTTCCCAGCCAAAACGTTAAGCCGATAATAGGCCGGCGGTGGTGTTTTCCCAGGGAAGAGCGGTAGTGGCGGTAGTCTAAGACATTGTCTTTATGTAGAAGCCCCAGCTTTTTGGCTAAATCATAATCGATGGAAGTGCGGTAAGCGCCGGTATCGATTTTTGCTAAAACCGGTTCGCGTTGGCGCCGGCCGGGGATTTTAAGCTTGACTATTTCCAGGGTTGAAATAACTCGCAGTTTGCCTTCGGGGTCCACTTTGTCTACGAAGCCCTCGCCAAAGAGCGACCGGGCGATGTTAATGGCGTGTTGGATGTTGCGGACGTTGATGCCCTCCACTCTTTGCAATCGCTCCCTCAGTCCGGATCGGTTGCAAATTTGAATAGCCAAGCCGGGCCGGGCATTCACCTCCAGAACCAGGGGGCCCTTATCTTTATCCAAGACAATATCCACCCCCATGAATTTTAAACTGGGAATTGCTTGTTGGGAGCGGATCGCCGTGGCCAGCACCTTTTCCCAGTTGGGAACGCGAAAGCCGTTAGCTTTTACCAATCTCTTGCGGCGCAAGTCATAAATAACATTAATGGGCTTATCGCGGTGGACTCCATAAGTGGTAATGCCGGTGGCCATATCCAATCCCAGGCCAATAGCTCCTTGGTGTAAATTGGCTTTGCCTTTTGATTCCGCCGTCGGTAAGCGCAACATGGCCATTACCGGAATTTGGCGGTAAACAATAACTCGCACATCCGGCGTTCCGCTGCGGGTAAAGCGCAGGAATTGGGGCAGGATTTTAATCCTTTCTTCTATCAAGACGCGGTCGGGGAAGTTGTGAAGGCTGTATTTGCCTTGAAGGATATCAAGCGAATGGTAGCGCAAATCGCTGACATTCACTTTTCGTCCCCCCATGGTAAACCATTCCCCGGCCCATTTGGCCCGTTTTTTAACAATCAATATCCCTTCACCGCCATAGCCGCTTACCGGTTTGATGACAAAGCCGCCGTTTATCTTTTCCCAAGGGAAATTATCGATTGCCTCCTTTGTTTTTAATAAGCCGAGGACCTTGGGAACAGGCACCCCAACTTTGGTTAGGCGTTTTTTTGTCCATAGTTTGGAATCGGCAATCCGCTGGCCCCGATTTTGGTGAAGATAAAACCAGTTGCGGGTATTTCTGGTTAAAACTTGCCGCCGCCAAGCCATTTTAGTGTTTATGGAAAATAGAATAAAAGCGGCGATATTCCAAGAGGCGAAAACCCGAATAGCGGCCAATAAAAACATTGAAAGCCAAGACCGCTAAGAAAGAAATCTCCGGGTTAAGCAATACCCATTTTTGCAGGAGCCCCCAATTCATTAAAATCTCTCCCAAAATAGCCAAAATAATTGTTGCCAGTGTCAGGCTGGTAGCGGCCCGGCGGCTTTTGCCGAGTTGGGTGCGGGTGAGCTCTTCCGCTAAAAGGATAAAGAACAGGATGGGAAAAATGGAAACCTGGGTTAAGTCTTTAATGCCTAAAAAAGGAGCCGCTAGCAAAACACTGAAGGTGGCAAGCGATGTAAAAGAGAGGGCAATGGCCCGCCGCGGCCAGTAGTGGAGGTGGACGGGGTGGAGGAAGCGGCCGACAAGGCTGTTGACGAGAACGATGGCGGCAAAAAGGAAAAGTCCGCCGCTGACACCGGTAGCCAAGAAAGCGACGGCCAACATTGCCGGCATGAACATGCCAAAACCGGAAAGGCCG
Organism: Candidatus Shapirobacteria bacterium; assembly: GCA_027007615.1. Classification (GTDB taxonomy): domain Bacteria; phylum Patescibacteriota; class Microgenomatia; order UBA12405; family UBA6130; genus S016-97. The sequence goes on along the minus strand of JALTFB010000007.1, from coordinate 4,499 downwards.
ACGAAGTACTGCAAGATTCCTACGAGAGCGCCAACCAATGGCAAAAGAAAAATCAGGATTATGGTGTTGGGGGACACACCATTATTTACCGCCGTGCGGATGAGGTGGCGTAGAAAGTTGGTCGGGCCCAATGGGCCTAAGGTTTGGCTGCGCAATATAGCCTCCAATTTGTTGCGGGTGGGCTGGTTTTGGGGTTCGGTCAACCGGCCGGATGTTTGGCTGACGGCCGCGCTGGGAGTAGCCGTTGGCGGCGGATTAGAGGGGGTTGAGGAAACGGCGTGGGCGCCAATAGCCATAACCGTAAATGCAAGGCCGCCAAGTAAAACTAACAAAAACCTTTTTTTGAGTAGTGATGATTTTTTCATTGCAAACTCTTGAGAAATTATAACCTGGCGGTCTAAGAAAAGACAATATTGGCGGAGGTGATGTGCCTGCCCGTCACACCACCCCCAAATTAGATTTCTCCAATTAACCTTCCGTTGACTTTTGGCCCAAAACGTCTATAATTAAATCAGAAGGGCATTGCTATTCGCATTCCTTCCTACATTTGGAGTGGCGGTAGCGATGCTCTTTTATTGCCCTCAAAAAGTCAACAGCAGCTTTCCCCCTAATCGGGCTGTTTTTAACAATTGGTTTCTAGCTTGCGCTATTTTTGACTGTCTTTCCTTCTTTGATTTTTGCCGCCGCCGCCATTTTAATAACATTATACTTTTTTATAGCACGCTCCCAAAACCTTGTCAAGTCCTATAGTTTTCATAGGCGGAAAATAGCCATATCTTATAAATATTATTACATGTTTTTTAGGCACGAAATTACCCCATAAAACTCTTGTTTGAGTTATTGTGGAAAATTAATGGGGAAAACCAGACCACAGCAATTTGTTGTTAAAACACCACCGGTTTATAATAGATTGTGAAGATGGATAAGAAAAAATTTTTAGCCCTTGCGCTTCCGGTAGCTACTTTTGTTTTAGGCATTGGCATAACGGCTTTATACTTTCACCGCCCTCCCCTTGGCTTCCATTTTTTTACCGATAGAGGCGAACGGAAAGACCTGGCCTTTATAGATGAAGCTTACCGGACAATTGAGAGCAACTATTGGGATAAATTAGACAGCCAAAAATTAAGCGGTGTTTTTATTGCCGCTGGCGGGCGGTTAACCGGCAACCCTCAGGGCATTGGCAAAGGAAACCTAAAAAGCCTTAATAAAAAGCTGGATGTTTGGCTAAGGCGTCTCCCTAAACAAAAGAGGCGGGTTTTTGCCGCCAAACTTGTTGATTTGGTATTGAATAGCTTAAAACCGCCGGGGCGCTCACGGCTTTATGTGAAAAAAGACGAAATTGCTTTGAAGAATGAGGTTGCCAATAAAACCGGCGTCGATTTTTACCGAATGCTGGGAGTTAGCAAAAACGCCAGTCCCCCATCGATTTATAAAGCCTACCAACAAAAAGCCAGCCAATTGGCGAAAAACAAAAGCCCCCAAGCGGTGGCCAAGCTGCGCCAGCTTCGGGAGGCTTACCAAACATTGGCCAACCCCAAGTCAAAAAAACGCTACCAGCAAAATAAAATTGCCACTACCGTTACCGGTGAGCTGGCTACGCCGCAAATTCTCCACCTCCGCATCAGCCGCTTTTCGCCGACCACCCTGGATGATCTTAAACGTATTGCGGGGGAGTTTGACCACGGCTTGCAGCTAGATACTCTGATTTTAGATTTACGCGATAATATCGGCGGCGCCATTGACGGCCTGCCTTATTTCTTGGGCCCCTTTATCGGTCCCGACCAATACGCTTACGAATTTTTACACCAAGGCAAAAAAGAGGTTTACAAAACCAAAATCGGCTGGCTGCCTTCGTTGGCGCGTTATAAAAAAGTGGTAGTTCTGGTTAATGGCAAAACCCAGTCGTCGGCGGAGGTTTTCGCTTCAGTGCTGAAGAAATACAATGTTGGCGTTTTGGTGGGCGAAAAGACGCGTGGTTGGGGAACGGTTGAGAAAGTTTTTCCCCTCAAAAATCAAATTGATGCCCACGCCAGGTATTCCATTTTTCTCGTCCACCACTTGACTTTGGGAGAGGACGGCCGGCCCATTGAAGGCCATGGAGTGGAACCGGCCATTAATATTAATTCAGCCCATTGGCAACAGCAATTAAGCCGTTATTTCTCCGATTCCCGGCTTGTTGCCGCTGTGGCTAAGGTTTGGGGAAGATGAAGCTGTTGCTGATACGGGGTAAACAGAGGAGGCTTGCCATTAATGACTCTTTCTCTATCTGTTTCCACTAGAGAGGCAAGACAAGGGTTATGTTCTTCAAGAGAATTCATGGCCCCATGTCGAGGGGGATCATCGAAAATATTAAGAGGAGGCAAAGTCTTCTTGTTAAACAAGAAGTGCCGCCGCCCTTCATAATATTTTTGCAATTCTTGACGTAGGCTAGGATTAAAATAAATATACTCGCTCATTTTAATGATAAAAAAATAGGAGTTGTATAATAACCCACATCTGCCATTTGCGCAACCCCCAGTTTTTATTTATATAATGGTTTATGGACTATGCCTTTCTAAGGAAGCGGATGGTGGCCGAGCAGTTAAAGCGGCGCGGCATTTCCGACAGGCGCGTTTTAAAAGCCTTTTTAACCGTTCCCCGCGAAATTTTTGCCCCCCGAGATTTCCGTGACCAGGCTTATGCGGACACGGCAATTCCCATTGGCGAAGGCCAAACTATTTCCCAGCCCTACACCGTGGCTTTCATGGGCCAGCTTTTGGGGCTTAAGGGATGGGAAAAGGTTTTGGAGGTTGGTGCCGGCTCCGGTTACGCGGCGGCCATTTTGGGCAGACTTTGCCGGCAAGTTTATGCTCTGGAAATCAGGCCGGATTTAGCCATTCAGGCGCGGAGAAATTTAAGAAAGCTGGGCATTGCTAATGTGGATATGGTTGTCGGCGACGGTAGCTTGGGTTTGCCCAATGAAGCCCCTTTTGATGCCATCAGTGTTGCCGCCGCCGCTGATCAAATTCCCAAGCCGCTGGTTGAGCAACTTAAAATAGGCGGAAGGTTGGCAATGCCCCGCGGCGGCCTCCTTGAACAGCAAATGGTAAAAATTATTAAAACCGCCGCCGGAATAAGAACGGAAACCCATGGCGGTTTTTGCTTCGTCCCCTTGATACACAAAGAATGAAGCCTCAGTGTGGCGAACTTGTTTCGCCGAAGCCTGGTGTTGGCGAATTTATTACGCTGAAGCTTTAGCGAAAGCGAATTCATCACGCCGAAGCCTGGTGTTGGCGAATTTATTACGCTGAAGCTTTAGCGAAAGCGAATTCATCACGCCGTAGCTCTGAAAAAGGGCGAATTCATCACGCCGAAGCCTTGGCGAAGGCGGAGGCGGAGGGGGTGGGACTCGAACCCACAAGCCCACAAGGGGCGCCGGTTTTCAAGACCGGTTCCTTAGCCGTTCGGAGCACCCCTCCTCTTATGGCATTGCCATATTATAGCAATTGCTGTCGCCGAGGATGGGCTAGCGGAGGCGGCCGGATAATTGTGATAAACTTAACTAATGGATCAAGGCCAAACCGCTAAAATTATCGCCAGTTTTCAGGCTCTTGGCCGGCAAATTCAGGCCGGGGAAGCGTTTAAATTTCCCAAATTAACCGTAAACCAACCTTTAGTTTGGATGGGTATGGGCGGTTCCAGCCTCGGCGCTTTCATTTGGCAAAGCTATTGCCGGCAGCAATCGCGGCAGCCGCTCATTGTTTGGCGGCAGCCGGCTCTTCCCGGTTTCCTCAACCGCCGCAGCCTGGTTTTTGTTTCCAGTTATTCCGGCCAAACTCGAGAGACCCTTGATTTTTATCGCAAACTTTCTCGCTGCCAGGTCCGTATTTTTGGTTTAACCGGCGGCGGCCAGCTGGAAAAATATTTTCGCCGCGACCGGATTGCCTATTTGAAAATTTCCGGTGGCCTTAACCCTTCCCGGCAGCCCCGCCACGGCGTCGGTTTCAGCCTGGGATTTTTAAGCGCTTTTTATGGCCAACAGTCGCTTTTGCCGCCCCCGGCAATGGCAGATTGGCGCCGGGCGGTAGCTAATTTTCCGGCCGATCAAGGTTGGGGGGGAAATAAAAATGTTGCCGCGCTGGCAAAATTTATCAGCAGCCGGCCGTTAACAATCATTATCGCCTCCTCTCCGTTTTATGGACTGGGACGCTTTTGGCAAAACCAACTTCAGGAAACAGCCAAACAGTTGGCTATCTTCGCTCCCGACCCCGACTTGCGCCACCATTTGCCCGAGGCGCTGGCCGCCAATAAAAAAGCGGCGGTTGTTTTTTTAAAGACAAACGAAAGCGATTTTAGTCCTCTAATTAATTGGTTACGGCAACAAGAAATTCCCCATCGGGAAACTGTTTTTCCAAAAGGGAACAATGCCGGGCAGCTTTTGTGGGGAATTAATTTCGGCCAGTATTTAGCGTTGCAAATTGCCCGGCTGAATCATCGGGACGCCAATGAAATTGCCGCCA
>JALTFB010000006.1 GCA_027007615.1 Candidatus Shapirobacteria bacterium | reverse complement strand
CAACTTCATATTTTTTGCCCTCTAGAAAGAATTTATTCCAAATTTTTCCTACTACCGCCCAGACGCCCTTTTTATGATAGAAAAGAAAAATATCGCGATTATTTAGGATTTTACCGGGAACGATAGTCGGTCCGGTAACTCCGCCAATTCTAGCGTCTCTTTTAAAAGTGGCAATAATTTCTTGGGCCCAATTATGAGAAACGATTACGTCATCATCGATCCAAGCGACGTATTCGCCCCTGGCTTTCCGCCAGCCAATATCACGCACCCGTGCCAATTCTTTTTCCTTGAAGACGAATTTTCTTATTTTTAGCTGTTTTTTATATTGTTTGATAACAGAATTAGTGCTATCGGTTGAGCCGCCATCGACGATGATAACCTCAAAATGGGCAAATGTTTGCCTGCTTAGGCTTTTTAAACACCCTTCTAATTTGCGGCCGCGATTAAAGGTACAGACAACTACCGATAGTTTTGCCATGGTATCTTTAGTATACTAAATTAGGATATGGGTATGGATAATTAACGCGCTTATGGAATAGTCAGAAGATGAAAGCGAAAGAAAATTTTATTAGAAAAGCAAAGCTGGCATACTCGTCTTTACCGGGGGTAAGGAAATGGGCAAACCGCTTTGCTTCATCGCCGCTCTATTTTAAATGGCTTAAAAAACGGATTGCCCGGCAGAAAGAGAAAGATAAGAGTGGCCCTTTTAATTTAGTAATTGAAACCAGTAATTTCTGCAATGCTCGCTGCCTAATGTGTCCCCATTCCATAATGAAAAGATCTAAGACGATTATGGATAACAAAACATTTTCTTTCATAGTAAAGCGGATTGGCCAGGAAAATTTGCCCGTGAATAAGGTATTTTTCAGCGGCATGGGCGAACCGTTAACGGACCCTAATCTTTTAAGAAGAATAGAAATAATGAAAAAAATGGGCTTGCCGGTACGGCTTTATACCAATGCGTCTTTAATGACCAAAGAAATTGCTCGAAAAATAGTTGCTTTGGCTATAGATGAGGTAAATATAAGTTTTAACGGAACAAATCCGATAGAGTATCAAAAAATAATGGGGATTGATTTTGCTACAACAGTGGATAACATAAATTATTTAATTGAGTGGAAGAGAAGGGTTGGGTCTAAAAAGCCTTTTATTCAGATATCCTCAATTTTGATAAAAGAAAATAAAAAGAATATTAAAAAGCATATCCAAAATTGGGAAGGTAAGGTTGAATCAGTAACGGTTTCTTTGGCACACCAATGGGGAGGAGGGGTAAAGGTAAATCCAAAGCTCAGCATCCAGAATTCGTCGGCAAAAACTTATCCTTGCCGGTCGCTATGGCATACTTTTGTGATTGATTCGCAGGGCAATTTTGTGATTTGTTGCCGTGATTACGAATCGAAACACATATTGGGAAACATTAAAACGCATACTTTTGCCGATATAAAGAAAAATGCCGTCTTGCATAGATTTCGCCAAGCCCATCTTAAATATTCGAGGGATGCATTGCCGCCTATGTGCCAAAAATGCAATTTTCCTTATCAAGATGGAGTGGAATGGCTGTTGCCAAGATCTGTTGATTGAGTTGAGTATTTTGGAAATTCATGGTAGTATGAAAATATGATAAGAGCATCTAGTGACTATAGCGAGATTGTCAAATCAATGGAGAGGGGGCAGGTTACCATCCCTATCAAAATTAGGGAAAAATTGGGGATTGGTCCCCAAACTTGGTTGTGGGTTAAATTGGTAGGGAATAAGATCTTAGTAGAGCCCGTGAAAGCGAATAGAAGGAGAGGTCAATTTTCATCAGCCTTAAAAAGCATTGCTTCCGGCAACAGAAGTTATTGGGGCAAAAGGGACGATCAAGCGCTAAAAAAAATAAGAAAAAAAACCTTGCAAAGATTTAAAAAACTTTCCGGATGAAACGAGTTTTGGTAGATACCAGCGCTATCATTGATTTTTTGCGGCGCAAAAATAAAGAAGAATCAATTTTTTACCAGCTTTTTTCTAAAGAGGAAAACAAGCCAGTAATAGCTCTGGTTACCGTTAGCGAACTTTGGGCCGGGAAAAGCATGGAAGTAAAAGGAGCTGCGGCAAAGGTCAGCAGGCTGATTAGAAATATTGATGTTCTCGTTCCCGATTTAGCGGTTGCAAAAATGACTGGCAAAATTTTGCGACAAGTTGACTATACAATCGCCTTTCAAGATGCCCAAATTGCCGCTTTTGCCAAGAGAGAAAAATTATCGGTTTTAACCTTAAATCAAAAAGATTTTAGAAAAGTAAAGGGATTAAAACTTTTTTAGTTTCTTTTTGATTAGCCCCAAATAATGCCAGGATTGCCAGTTAATCACCGAGAGAAAATAAATCCAAAACATTAGGAAGCAGACAAGAGGGTGGAAAAACCAAGCAGGGTCGTGAATTTTAGCATAGCCTTTTACGGCATCCCAAACCGGCTTCACTATGGTAAGCGAATATAGGGAATAGTAGACGATTTTTTTTTGGTCGCGTTTTTTATCATAAAGCAAATAGCGCCTTTTGGGCAGATCCTTGAGATATAAATTCTCCATATACTTTTTTCTTTTGGCGAAAAACCTTTCGAAACTGTCACCGCTGATATGGACGATATCGTTTTTAACGACGGCGTATTTATTATAGCCTTGGCGGACCAAATCGAGATTAACATCAATGTGGAAAAAATGTTTGGCGTCCACTTGGGCCTTCATTAAAAGTTTTCTTTTGATAAGGAATCCGTTAGCGCCGACGGTGGGAAGATTTTCGGGGCTGAATTCTACCAGGAAATAGCTGCCTTTGTCCTTTACTTTGCCGGCAAGGTCCCAGTGTGTTTTAAAATACGATTGGCGGTCGGCTCGGCCTAAGAACCAGGCGACCGGATCGTTAGCGCCCAAAAGGGCGAAATAGCGGTTTAAGGGTTTATCGCTTCTACGGTGGGCGTAATGCCAGGTGTAGCAGCCGGTGATATCCGGTTCTTTATTGAAAAGAGAAACCATTTTTGCCAGCCAGCCGCGGTGGGGGAGAATATTATCGTCGTCAATTTCCAAGATAATGTCATTATGGGCATGCTGCAGGGCAACGGCTTTAGCGGCTTCCGGACTGCCGCTGTGTTCGGCAATGGCAGTTCCTCCATATTTAGATACTATTTGCAAGGTGGCATCCCTGGAACCGCCATCGGCGGCAATAATTTCGATTCTTTTTTGTTCGTATTGTTGCCGGCGGATACTGGCCAGGGCTTTGCCAAGAGTCCCGGCGCTATTTAAAGTAGCCATAATCACACTGATGCTGTACATGCCTAATTGTATACTTTTCTTGCGCAAGATAGTAGAGATGCGTATAATGGAAATTACCAATGGCGAAATATATCGGCAAGCTCTTTTTGGCTTTGCAGGCAGTTTATATTTCGGCTTGGTTCCTCGGCCGCCGCTTATTGCCTCTCCATTCCAGTTTTCTTGGCAAGTGGTTTAGTTTGGGCCCGAAACAAAATGCCTTAATTTGGTCGCGGGCTAATTTTGATGGCTTTTATTATCTTAAAATTGCCCGGGACGGTTACCAATATTTGCAGCAGGCGTTTTTCCCTGGCTATCCCCATCTTATCCGTTTCGGCCATCATTTTTGGCATTCTTATTTCGGCGTCGCCTTGCTTATATCAAATTTAAGCTTTTTGGGAGGCCTTTGGCTTTTGAATAAATTGCTGCAAATGGCCGGTTTCAAATTGGAGAAGCGTAAGCTAGTTCTGCTTGTTTTTGCCATTTTTCCGACGGCTTTCTACTTGGCTGGCATTTACACTGAGTCGCTTTTTATTTTTTTAGTTTTGGCATCTTTTTATTTTTTCGAGAAACGGCTTTATCTGGCGGCGGGATTATTGGCGGCCTTGGTGTCATACACGCGCCCTGTAGGCATATTCCTTTTGCCGGCACTTTGGGTTGGCTATTACCAGCAAGTAAGCCGCCGCAAGATGAAGAGCCGCTTGAAAGCTGCAGAAACAAGGC
>JALTFB010000005.1 GCA_027007615.1 Candidatus Shapirobacteria bacterium | reverse complement strand
TTATGGTCCCCCTCGCAGGGGAATGCATGGTTGGCGTTCCAATTACCCAAAAAATTTACCGCCTCAACCATGAGGTTCGGATAGCAATAATAAAATTCTGAATAAATGAGAACCAATGAAATATCTCCCGATAACAATATTGTTTGTTTTAATTTTCGCTTTTTTAATGTTTGCTCAGGATGGACAGATCGCCATTCAGCGCATTGAAGAAATGCCCCGTTTTCCTTTGCCCCTGCATATTCGTGAATGGCACAAAGTTGCCGTAAAATATGATTCATTGGTCTTTGATCGGACGGCGCAGGGTGAATATCTGCCGTTGGTTTTTACCGGCCCGGGTGTTAATTATCCCGAGCATGATCATTTCGGTTTGTATTCTTATGTGGGTGCCCCTAATGCCAATGCCGAGGCAATCAATGTTCTTCCGGCTCTGGTCAGTGCAACCCTAAACGGAATTGACAAATCCCGGCAAAACGGCACAAACTGGGTTTTAATGGCCGAAGACTTTTTTAATCGCCGTCAAGAAGAAGATGTTTACTTGAATAATTTTAACGGGCAAAGCGGTCACGACTGGTGGTACGATACCATGCCCAATGTCTTCTTTTACCAATTATTCAATTTTTACCCGCAAGTCGGTCATTTTCAACAGCAGTTCTCCACTGTTGCCGATCGGTGGTTGCAGGCGGTAAAAGCCATGGGCGGAAGCGCAACCCCATGGCATGTTCCCAATTTTTATCATCGGGCTTGGGCGCTCTCAACCATGTCGCCGAATGATGGCGGGGTCAAAGAACCGGAGGCAGCCGGCGCCATAGGATGGATTCTTTACATGGCTTATGTGCAAACCGGATTGGAAAAATATCGCATTGGCGCCGAATGGAGTTTGGAGTTCCTTAATAACTTTACCGCGAATCCGTTCTACGAATTGCAGCTTCCTTACGGGGTTTACGTGGCGGCGCGCATGAATGCGGAATTAGGCACCCGGTACGACTTATGGAAAATGCTCAATTGGTGTTTTGATCCTACGGACAATGTGCGCGGTTGGGGCGCTACGGTTGGTAATTGGGGCGGTTACGATTGCTCGGGCCTAATCGGTGAGGTAAGCGGAGATGATTACGCCTTTGCCATGAACACCTTTGAAATGCTTGGCGCATTGATTCCCATGGTGCGCTATGATGAGCGCTTTGCCAGAACAATTGGCCGTTGGGCTTTGAATGCCATCAATGCTTCCCGTTTGTTCTACGCCAATGCATTGCCGGCCCGGAATCAGGATAGCGAAGATTGGGCCGAACAATACGATCCGTTCGGGGTGATTTCTTACGAAGCTTTGCGCGAAAAGAATTGGTACGGAGATCAGGCCCTGTTTGCCACGGGAGATGCCTTGCGCAACGGCTGGGCTGCCACGAATTTGGCTTTGTACGGGGCTTCCCATGCCGGAATTTTAGGCGCCATTGTGGATACGACTAATGTTCCCGGCATTTTAAAATTAAATGTGCGCGCCACCGATTATTTTTCCTCTGACTCTCTGCCGGTGTTTTTATTGTACAATCCTTACGATCGTGATACGTCGATTACGGTTGACGTCGGCGAAAAACCCGTGCGGATTTACGATATGATCGGGAATAGAACGCTGAATGACAATGCCCTGCACATCACGTCACTCTTGTTGAAAGCGGATCAGGCGCTTTTGATTTGTTTGATTCCTGCCGATGCTGTTTTACAATGGCAAAGAGATCGATTGTTGTCCGATAGTCAGGTCGTTGACTTTCATTCGGGGAATTACTCGGGCAACTATCCGCCTCGAATTAAGGCCTTGCGGGCAAAATACGACGCAGCTTTTTACGGACAGACCGTGGATATTTTTTGTGCGGCTGAAGATCCCGATGGGGATACACTAATGTTTAATTGGTCGAGTGAGGCCGGAAGTTTAAGCGGGCAAGGTGCACATGTGCAATGGACCGCTCCCGAGCAAACGGGAAACTATGGCATTACCTGTGTGGCCTCGGACGGAACGGAAGAGGCGCAGGCAACGGTACATATTTCGGTCACCAATAATCATGCTCCGCAAATTGAGTTCCTGCAAACCGATTCCACGGAAACATTGCCCGGTAAATCGGTAACACTTTTCTGCAAGGCCACGGACGCCGATGGCGATTCGCTTTACTACCGCTGGTTCACGACTCAAGGCGATACTTTTGCCAAATCGTCTCGTGCTTTATGGGTGGCGCCGGAACAGTTCGGTTATTATTTTGTGCATTGTTTGGTGAGAGACGACAAAGGTGCTCAGGCGGAAGACAGTGTGGGTATTACCGTCGGCGACTTGGTGCTGAAATTGTTGCTCGATGGAAACGCCGCCGATAGCAGCGCTTTTGGCGATAACGGCCAAGAAATCAGCACGGAACCTGCCGCGGATTATCACGGCATAATGGGTAACGCTTTGCATTTTAACGGAGAAAGCGATCAGGTGATAGTGCCCAACCGGCCATGGTTAAATTTTCAGAACGCCGTCACGGTCGTCTTTTGGATGAAAGTCGATACGTTTTTCAAACGAGAAGCCTATCCGCTGAGTCATGGGAATTGGGAAAATCGTTGGAAGATTTCCGTAACGAATCGACATCTGCGTTGGACGATTAAAACGGAAACCGGAATTTACGATCTGGATACGCAGCGGGAATTACAAAAAAATAAATTCTATTACGTTTCCTGCCTGTACGACGGCAAGGAAATGAGCATCTATTTAAACGGCCAAATCGATGCGCAAAAAAGTTGCAACGGTAAAATTCTGCAAACATCGTACGATTTGGTGCTGGGGCAAACATTGCCCAATAACGCGCAATACGGATTCAAAGGAACGCTGGACAATATGTTCCTGTACAATCGCGCCTTAAGTTCCGATGAGGTAGCTGCCCTGTTTCAAACACAAACGCCGATTTTCGCAGCGCAATCGGCAACGCTTCCCGAACAATTGAAGTTGGAGCAAAATTATCCGAATCCGTTTAATCCGGCCACGGTGATTAACTACTATTTGCCGAAAACATTGGCGGTTGATCTTAAGGTGTACAATATTCAGGGCGCGTTGCTAAAAACACTCGTTGCGCAAAGGCAAGCCTCCGGCTGGCATAGCGTGCAATGGAATGCGCAAAACGTTCCCAGCGGTTTGTACTTTTTTCGTTTGCAAACGCGCATCGGAACGGTTGTTAAAAAAGGATTGAAAGTGAAGTAGAAGTTGTTGGGCGGCGGATCGTCTGATATTTCTAATAAAAAACGGAAAAGCGGATGAAGCGATTCATTATTATTTTCTTTTTAGTCATTGCGGTTTTGAGTTGCGGAAAGAACAAGTCGGCACATCAAGGCACAAAACCCGAAAAAACGCGCCTAACCTATTGGTGCGCCGCCAATCCGCAGGAAGTGAAATTGGCCAAAGAGTTGGTCAAAAGTTGGAACGCCACCCATCCTGATATTCCCGTACTTTTACAACCCCTGCCCAGCAGCCAGTCGTCGGAAGAAGTACTGTTGGCAGCCATTGCCGGAGGTACGACCCCCGATGTCTGTTCCAATATGTGGCCAGGCGCCATGGATGATTTTATCTCGGCCGGAGGACTGGTGCGCCTGGATACCTTCCCTGATTTTTGGCCGTACATTTTAAAAAGGGTTCCCAGGGATTTGTTGGAATCGTTTAAAGCCAAGGACGGCGGTTTTTACCAAATTCCGTGGAAGACCAATCCCATTCTTATTTTTTACAATAAAAAGATTTTTAAGAAATTTAATGTTAAAGCTCCGTTAACAACCTATTCGCAATTTTTACAAGCCGCGCAAAAAATTGTACGTGATTTGAACGGCGACGGGCAACCGGACTATTGGATGCTTTATCGCGATATTAAACCGATTTGGTGGCAACGGCTGTTCGATTACTATCCTTTTTACATTTGTGCTTCCGGCGGCCAAACTCTATTTCATGGCGATAGCATTGCTTTTGGCAACCGAGCAAGCGTACAGGTCTTTCAATTCTTCCAAACCATGTACCGCAAGGGCTACATTCCCATTACCCAATTTCAGGGCGATCAATTTTTAGCCGGACGCTTGGCTACGCAAATTTCCGGCCCGTGGCTGTTGGCTTACATCGAAAAATACAAACCGGCCGGTTTTGACTACGGTATCATGCCCATTCCCAAGCCGGACAGTGTACAAGGCCCGTCCTACACTTACGGCGATCCGAAAAATATTTCCGTTTTTAATACCACCCGATACCCCAAACAGGCTTGGCAATTTGTAAAGTGGCTCATTTCAGCTCATGCCGATAAGCGT
>JALTFB010000004.1 GCA_027007615.1 Candidatus Shapirobacteria bacterium | reverse complement strand
TCCGAGGTGCAAGTGTACCTGCACCTCGGGAAAAGCCGGAATAGGCGCAAAGTCTTAACTGTGTAAGGCTTTCCAAAATTTAACAAACGACCCAGGAAACGCTAGAATTACTCTAATTTGGGCTATTTGACTGGCCTAAATTATAAAGATAATGATTATCAAAAGGTTGGCAGCAGCACTGATTGAAAAAAGCTAGAACCGGGCAAAGTCTTGCTCTTCTATTAACCTTATTCCTTATTGTAAATAGCCCAAAAATCGCGGATAAATTCCGGCGGTCCCCAAAGGGCGCGGTGTTTTAATTCATAAAAGCCGCTTTGGGAATCGCCAACAACTACTTTTATGCTAGCAATCAATTCTTGGAATGCAGCCCCTTTCTTTTGTCGCCAGAGGGAACGGGCCCGGACAGTCAATTCCATTAGCAACGGCGTCGGCACCCAAAAATTAGCCGGCCGGAAGGTTTTGTCGTTAAAGCAGCCCACCCAAGCGGCAATTTTGCTCTTTTCGTTGAGAATAGCCTGATCTAAGCGGCCATTGCCATCGTAAACCACCAGCCCAACCTTGCCGTTCCACTTCTTTTCAGTGACAATTATGGGAAAATCCCCCAACCGCCTTCGGGCTTTTTGATAGGCGGCCGCCAAAGGTTTTTCTTTGGCCAAAATATCTTGCTGGCGATAGAGCTTTTTCACCGCGGCAGTTGCAGAGTACTTTCCCCCGCCGGCGGGATGAAAAGGGGGCCAAGAACCGCCAAAATAAAGCTGATTTACCAAGAGTTCTTTTTTCTGCCAGCTGACATTTTCGGCGCTGACAAAATCCAAAAGGCCGATTTTGAGCTTGAATCCCATCGCTATTCCCCAAAAGCCATTCCAGAAGTCGCGGACGGGGTAAAGATAAGGCGAGCGGCTAAACCAACGCATCACTTCCCGATCTATCTTTGGCCATTGGCCCGGGCCCAAATCCCCCAAATATTTCCTCAGTTCCCGGCGCAAATAATCGCCGGCCACCCGCCGCCGGACCGGATCATAAATATGTTCCGGATACACCTTTTTCATCTTTATATATTGTAGCAAAATTTGACATTTACATTTCAAAGAGCTTATTATAATGGTAAGAATGCCGCAAGAATCATGGTCTGACAAGCAAAACGCTATTGTTCAACAAATTGCCCAAGCGGAAAAACTTCGAGCAGAAGCAGTTCAAGAGGACGGTAAGTTTAACGATCAAAAATATCAACAGGCTTTAACAATATCCCAAAACGCGCTTGATGCCATGGCTCCATTATTGTCCCAAGAAGATAAGCCTTCTCCGGAACTGGCGGCGGCAGCCCATCTCCACATAATGATCGCCACTATTGAACAAAGCCGAGCTAAACACACCCTGGAACAGCCGGAAGACAAAAAGCGAGCCTTGGCGCGGGCGCAAAAACATTTATCGCCCCTGGAAAAATTGGCCGAGGAATTAAGCCGGCGCGGCTATTATCAAACCGCCGACGGGACTCCATTCCTTTGGCTAGTTGAGGTTGCCCGGGCTCAGGCCCGCAATCAAGCGCGCCAACCGGATGCCGGCCGGCAAGAATTAGAACAAGCCTTGGAGAATTATCAGAAAGCTCGCAACCTGGCTGAACAGATGAGCCGGAAAGAATCATTAGACATCAAGATTCGCAATGCCGCCTTAATGGCCACGGGAACCGCCCGAGTGGAAGCGGCCCTAATCCAACAACAACTGAGAATGTTAAACGCCGAACAAGCTAAACAAGAATTTTCTCGAGCCTTGGGAGAATTAACTCAAGCTTGGGATAATGGCTACCAAAATACCGACCGCCTCCGCGCTTCCTGCGGGCGAATGGTCAAACTTATCAGAGAGGAATATCCCGATTTGGCAGATTTGGCGGCCGAAATAAAAAGGGCGTTCAAAAATAAAACCGGGAAAGAATTGAAATAAAAACTCTTAAAAGCCGAAATTCCGGCTTTATCGCCCCAAATTGCTCATTCCAAAGACATGTCTCGGCTTAATCCGCGCTCTTTCCAAAACTTCACCAAGGGGCCGCTCTTTGTCCTTCGCGCCAAATTTATTAAGGGCGGAAAGGTTGCTTTTACCGCTTTCATCGCCAGGATCAGGGGGCAAGAAAAATCCGGATTGGCAGCTCGGGCTCGTTTTATATACTGATCATGCAGCTCGTCCATTTTCTCTTTGGCCCCTGTAGAAAAAACATCACCGTTTGGGCAAAAAGCGGTATAAAACGACGGCCTTTTGGCGGCAGCATCGCCGCGCCAACCCACCTGGTCGTCTACCACTTGGAAAGCCAATATCAGCCAGTAAAGCGTTTGTAAATCATCAGGAGCGGCACTACTAATGCTGATTCGTTCGCCATTATCAATAAGTTCTTCAAAGGGAATTCCATGGGTAGAGCTGTAAAGCAAGGCGGTAATGATTGCGTTTTGTTGCTCACGGTAGGCAATTATCATCTCAGGTTTTATTCCAGAATTGGCAAACGGTGGTTGGGGACGAGTTTTTTCTACCTTTCTCATTAGAGCAAAAGCTTTCCGCCAATTCTCAGCCATTTTTCCGTCTGCTTGCTCGCCCATTCGCCTTCTCAATTGCCTGTATCCCGACGCATCCAATTTTCCCAAATCGTACCAATCGTTTACTATCTCAATAATTCTGAGCAAGCCGGTGATTTCTTGGCGCCCCTCCCTATTTAGGGGGCGCTGTAACGGGCCCATTCTTCGCGAATAATCTAGGACGGCTAAACACAACGAACTGAAAGCGGGATTCTCCCCTGCATCGCGCCAACGCATCGCGCCATACATCGATTTTGCTGCCGCCGAAATTGCCCCTATCTTCCTTTCCGCAGACATATCCTATTATATACCATAATGGGAACTGACACCAACCCCCGGGGTTGGTAAACATTACCCTCTTTCCACCATGCCTAGAGATTGCTCGGTAAGTCCCCCATCGTCATACTGGGTTTAGCTTCCCCCGCTCTGACGTTTGCATCAGGGCTTTAAGCTTTCCGCTTTTAGCAGCCCAAGGGGCTTATTTGGCATCTTCGGCGGGCGGCTTACTTACATTGTTAGTTCTTCATGTTTTCGTCATGTTGAACTTGTTTCAATATCTTCAGCGGATATCTGATTATTACTGTTGGCTCTCGCCCTTTGTCATGCTGAAATTTTTTCAGCATCTTCAGCGGGCGGCCTCCACTATTGTTAACATTCCACATGCTGGAGATCCTGAACTTTTCGCCTTCGTCGAAAAATCAGGATGACATCCTATGCAACGATGTTCTCCTTATGTCATGCTGATTCCCTAATGAAATCGGGGAATTCAGCACCTCTAGCTCAATCGGAGAATAGAATTTGGCCGGTAGATTTTTCTTTTAGATAAGTATGGCTATCTTTTCTCTGAAGCTCTAAATCATCAGGATCCTTTATCCTTTTAGTCACATTATAAGCTTGCAAATACTTTTCAAAATTGGCCAAGTATGTCCTCCCATCTTTGGAAACAATATTCGCCGGCGTATCTTTTACAATCTTATCAAAATCGAACGCATAAACCTTAACTTGGTAAGGGTCTTGCCCAGACATAAAAGCAGTATTCAGGTAAAAAACCGTAGCCAGCATCAATCGGTTCCGATTGTCAAAAAATAAGTATCGGCCGTACTCTGATTTTCCCAGAGTAAATAAATCCAAAGGTCTGGAATGTATTGCTAAAGAATATAATTCCAAGCCATAGGAATCGCCCCTTTTATCAAAACGGATATAAGCCAAGCTGTCTCTATTGGCCGGAAAGTCAAGCGTTTGTCTAACTTTGCTCCGATTGCAGTTTTGGGGATAGCCCAAATCAATTTTTCGAATTACCCCCGCCGGAATTTCCTCTATCATCAGCCGGCAATCATCATCCAAATAAAAACCCACCCTTGATTCCGCGCTTGCCGACGGGGAGGAAATCGGGCTTAATGTCGGCGCCACCGGCTTAAAGCTAACCGCGTCCAGGTAGCGCTCCTTCAGCGATGGATGGGGCGGCAGCTTATAATCAAACTTGAAAATTTTCTTCAAATTCGCCGGCGAACGGTCTAGAGTCTGGTAATCTTTAATTATTTGTTCCCGGACCAAAACTTTTCGGCCTTCTCTAACTTGCCAGCGCTTCTCCCCCGCCAGCTTAAATTGGCCCTTGCCGCCGAAGTTATCAAAGTAATATTGGCTCAAATAAGTAATTTTCCCGCTCGGATCGCCCATGGCCCCTTTGTCCTCAAACGATAAAGCCCAAACTTTCCGGCCGCGATAGGTTCCCTCTTCCAGCCGCCAGCCGCTTTTATTTTTCAACATCGTCTTGAATTCATAAAGCAGCCGGACGGTGTGGCCGTAAGCGGGCAAACCGCCGCCGGGAACATTGACATAGTGGGTGATTGTCAGGCTATTCGATTTTTTATCATAATCCCATCTGTTAAAGCCGTCATTTACCTGAATGGTGGTGCTGTTGGGATAATGGACAATATTTTTGAACCGGCCGCTGCCATTATCTTGCCATAAATCATAAGTTATTTTCGGCATCGCCTTGCCTTGGGGAGTATAGGAAATTAAAGTGGTGAAAGTGTGGACGATTTTATTCGGGCCCGACAAATTGGCCAGTTGGGCCTTGATCTTCTCGGCCGCATAAACAGAATTCACCACAGGCTTATGTAAATTTAGACTAAGCTGCCCTTTTGTTTTAACTAAGATTACGCCCGCTAAGCCCAAGCCCATTAAACCCACAACCAAAATTATGCGCAACGGCCACCGTTTGAAACGGAAATTTCCGGCTGGTTTAGGCGCCTTTAGGCTTCCTTCTTCCCGCGTCTCATTCCCAACCGTTAATCTTGGCAAAAAATATTTCATCGCCTGGTAAACCTTCTTTAAAATATTCATGCCACATGATAGCATCTTCCTCCCCCATCGCCAATTTTCCGGCGTATTATTCCGTTCCAAGAAGGCAATGTTTTCGGGTTTCTAGCCTCATCGGTAACAGCTCCAGCCAAATTTCCAAGCGCCAAATCCGCCCCGAAATCCTGATTGCCCGCCTTGGCTCCTCTTGGGGTTGATAATATATGAGAGCGCGATTACTCGGATTTGCCGCTCCCCGAATTATCTCGCGCTAACCGTTCGGCCGCTTTTTTTACAGCATCGCCGGCGGCTGCCCCGGTAATTGCCCTGGCTATGGTATTGCCAAAACTGCGGAGCTGATCAATTACTTGATCCGCCACTCCCCACGTTACGCCCATAATTCCCGTCATATACATAATCGGGGGTAATACATTGTTAACAATACGTTGCATTCTTTCAGTGGAAGCTTCCTTTCTATTTTTTTCTTCCAACACCTCTTTTTCCGATGAGAGACATCCTTGTTCCTTTCCCATTTTTATGCTCCTTTCGGCAAATGCAAAAAACAAATTCAGGCCGCACTTGCCATTTTCCATAACCCGCTCTCGGCTGGATTTTCAATCTTAACCGATGCCGCGAATGTTGTTATTTTAACAAAAAGCCGCGGCATGAGCTATACTTATAATTACCATGTGCGGCATCTTTGCTTACTTGGGCTCTGTAAAGGCTTCAGCTAAAATAATCGCCGGCTTGCAAAAATTGGAATATCGCGGCTACGATTCGGCCGGCATCGCCATGATTGATAGCCAAGGAAAATTGCAGCTTGCCAAAAGCGTTGGCTACGTCTCCAAACTTAAAAAAATATTGGAAAGCCGGAAAAACGCCAATTACCGACTAGCTATCGGCCACACCCGCTGGGCAACCCACGGCCAGGTCAATCGCCGCAACGCCCATCCCCATTTGGACTGCTCCCGGCAAATCGCCGTCGTCCATAACGGCGTCATTGAAAACTTCCAAGAGCTGAAAACGCAACTTATTCGCCAAGGCCATCGTTTCCGCTCCTCCACCGACAGCGAGGTAATCGGGCATTTGATTGAAGAGTTCTTAAACCAAGGTTTGCCTTTCGCCGCCGCTTTCCGCCGGGCGCTCCAATCCCTGGTTGGCGCCTGGGCGGTGGCCACCATTTCCTCCCGCCGGCCCAACACTCTCTGGCTGGGGCGGTTCTCCAGCCCCTTGGCCATCGGCTTGGCCGACAAAGAGGTTTATGCCAGTTCCGATGCCCGCGCCTTCCCCGGCAAGGTCAAAAAAATCATTTTTTTGGAAGACGGGCAGTTGGCAAAAATAAATTTGGGCCAAAAACAAAAGATCGCCGTTTTCAATCTGGACGGCCGCCGCATCAAACATCAGCCGATTGGCAAAAAATCCATCGGCAAAATCAATCTGAGCCGGGGCAAATTTGACCATTTCATGCTGAAAGAAATTTTTGAACAGCCGGCGGCGATCGCCAGGGCCCTATCGGGCCGCGTTGATTTTAAAAAGAGATCAATCGTCTTGGGCGGGCTGGAAACCATTAAAGGCGAAATCAAAAAGAAAA
Source organism: Candidatus Shapirobacteria bacterium (assembly GCA_027007615.1). Taxonomy (GTDB): domain Bacteria; phylum Patescibacteriota; class Microgenomatia; order UBA12405; family UBA6130; genus S016-97. Next base: position 7,249 of record JALTFB010000004.1, on the reverse strand, counting down.
AGTTTCTGGGATTGGTGGCCTGCGGGACTTCCTACCACGCCGCCATGATCGGCCGCCTCTTTGCCAGCGGCGGTTTGGGCATGCCTTCATGGTTGGCGAACAGCAGCGATTACGGCCCCTTGGATATCGACGCTTACACTCTGGGCCGATCCAGCGTTTTTTATGTCAGCCAAAGCGGCGAGACCGCCGACACATTGGCCGGCTTGAAATTGATAGAAAAGCATTCGAAAGCTCTCAATTTGGGCATTGTTAACGTGGTCGGCAGCAGCCTGGCCCGCCGCGTCAAAGCCGGCGTTTACACCCGGGCCGGCGTGGAAATCGGCGTGGCCGCCAGCAAAACATTTTTAAACCAAATCATGGCCATTATTTTGGCGGAGGCTTATATCGGCCAGCTGCAACGCCATCCCATTAGCGGCCGCAGCTTTTTTAGCGGCTTGAAAACTCTTGATAAGAAAATCGCCGTTTCTCTAAAAAAATCGCCGGCTATCCGCAAAATGACCCGGCGCTTGACCAATGTTGACAGCTTTATGTTCCTGGGTCGGCATTTGGCTTATCCTCTCGCCCTCGAAGGCGCTTTGAAATTGAAAGAAATCGCCTACAAGTTTAGTTACGGCAGCCCTTTGGGCGAATTGAAACACGGCCCCCTGGCTTTGGTTGACCGCAACAACGTAGCCGTTATTACCATTTTCAGGAAAGATCCCGATTGGCGCAAAAGCATTTCCAACATCCAGGAGATCATCGCCCGCAAGGGTCGCGTAATCGTGGTCAGCGACCTTGACCGCCGGGAAATTCCCGCTCAAGTTGAAAGCGCTATTTCCTTCCCCCGCTTGAACAGCTTATGGCTGGCGCCTTTTGTAGCCGCCCCCATTCTCCAGCTCTTTGCCTACCATCTGGCCAATCACCTAGGCCGGGAAATTGACAAGCCCCGCTATCTGGCCAAAAGCGTTACCGTAATTTAAAGCTACTTATTTTTCATCGCCCGTTTTTCCAACTAACTCGGCCGGCCCAATTATCTTGCCGGGAAATATTACTCGACAGCGCCAATGGCGACGGGTCCCGCCGCTGATGACTCCACAAACAACGCTTAGGCAAATTGGAGCCAGGCCTGCAATTTTCCTCCGTGCAATAACCGTCGCCGCTGTCCACAAAACAACCCGGCGGCCCAATCTCCTTCACCATAATCCATGATAGCATAAGCCTCCTGGCTAATTCCTGAGATTGGCAGGATAAGTTTACCAACCCCCGGGGTTGGTAGAAAAACCCCTTCTTGAAAAAATTGGCTGATGCTTTTCCCTAATTCGGTAGCAAAATCACCCTCTGTCCTTTCCTTCTCTCCTTCTCCGCTCCCCAACAGTAGGTTTTACCACAAACCCCCCTTCATCTTTTTCGTACACACCATACTCTCGCACCTCAGGTTTTTTCTTAGTCCCTATATCTATCTCCCTTATAGTAATTCTTCCCAGCGGCCTCCCTTCCTTTTTCTGGGGACTAAATTCGAAAGATATGCTATCCTCTTTTCGGTGAAGCTGTCCTTCCAGCGTCTTTTCTTCTAGGACAGAAACAAACCATTGGAAAGTATCAACAGAACCCCCATCAAATACCATTCTCCCTCCTCTTAATAAGCGATCCCCTACCCGCCAATGTTGGGTTACCACCAATTGCTCATCACGCCACTCATAGCTATAAGGGGAATCTTTACTGGCGCTCTCATGTCTTGGCAGGACAGGCGAAACACTTTTCAATACCCTTAGAATCTCCCCTAAAATCCTCCCAATATATGTTTGATCCTGGTACAAATTGCCTTGAGAGCTTTCAAGCACATCCGGATTATGATAGTCTATTTGCTTAAGCAATTCAGTCGTGGTTTCAAATTTTTCTAAAGCAGCTTCTCGCTGCTTAACTTCTTTTATTTGATTTCCCGACGGTTGTAAACTCTCTTGATCCCCTTCCATAAGCATACTATAGAAACAAAAATACAGTTTGTCAAGGGGGTTTTCGCCATGGCAGAAATCGAATTGAGAAACATTCTTAACTCTAGAAGTAGAGCCTAAGGGAGATTAGAACATTTTTTTCTTTCTCTTCTATTGTCTACTGTCAACCCCCGAGGTTAGTAGGCACGGGAACCCCCGAGGTTGACAGTAACCTTCCTATTTAAAAAACTTCGCCAAGCGGGGGCCGACCTGGTCGCGGTAATGGGAATGGCGGCGCGAATCATACCCCAGCTCCGTGGCCGCCACTAACTTGTCCCAGGCAATCTTGATAATAGGTTGGTGGTGGTGAAGCAGCAACTTTTCAAATGTGCGCAATTCCAGGGTAAGCTGGCGGCCGGCCGGCGTCCCCAACCCCCAACCGGGATCGACAAAGCCGGCGTAATGGCCCCGAAATTCGCCGCTGTAGGTATCAATGGGCAGAAATTCCACACTCCAATCCAGGGGCAGCCGCAAGCGTTGGGCAATGCTAAGAATGTAGAACTCGCTGGGACGCAAAAGCAAAAGGCCTTCCTTCAAATCCGAGCGGCGGATTGGCGTAAAGAAATCTTGGTGGCGATACTGCCCCATTCCCCCGCCTAAATCCAATAGGGGCGCCCTCTTTTTGGCTCTCCAAGCAACAATGGGAGCGGCCAAATCCACCGTCAAGAGAACGCCGTTGTCATAATCCGTAAACCGCAAGCCGGCAAAATTTTTGGCGCGGCCGCGGCGGCGGGAAAATATGTATTCGCCTTTGGCAAAGAAATCTTGCAGCTGGCGATAATCGCGCAAACGGGGATCGCCCACCATAAACCGCAATTGGGTAATCGGTTCGCTCGGCGCCAACTTCACTCTAAAAGAATGGCTTATTAGCAACGCCCAAAGGTTCCCCTGATAGCCATAGCCGAAAGAGTCCAGCCGCTCCTGGCGGTTATTGAGAAGGCGGACGTGGATGTCAATCCTGCCAATGCTCGATTTGGGGCTGGCCACCGCCCGCAGCCACGGCGGCAAACGCAATCTTTCTTGCAAGCGGACCAGGTATATCTTCCCCGGCCGCAGCGCCGCCGTTTTTAGCTTGGCCTTAATCAAGCCTTGTTCTTGGAAAGCTTGCTTAATCTCCCTCCCCCGCTCCGGCAAATAAACGGCCCCCACTTCATAAATTTCCCGGCTGGGGTGAAGGTCCAATGACGAAGGGCCCGCCGCTTCCTTGTTGGCTCCCTCCACCCCTCCCTCGGCCAGCAGCCGCAGCAGCAGCTTATACCCCAAGATTCCGTTTTTGCCGGCAACACTCTTCCACTCTTTGGCCATTGGCTCATTATAACCAATTCTGCCACCGGTCATATCATTCCTTGAAAATCCTACCGGCTCCGCCGCCAGCTTTTATCTCGAAGCCTGGTATTCCATCTCCTTAGCTTTTTGCGATTTTCCCACATCCAGCCTCGCACTTGCGACGCTTCCAACCCTTTGGGTAATCCTTTAAGGAACCGTCGGTAGTAAGCTTGGCGCATTTGGGCCTCATGTAAGGGCGGATAGACGCTGTAATCAGCTTCATTTATTGATCTCTTTTGTTCTAGGCTCATTTTCCTCACCTCCTTTCGCCAATAAAAAACCTCCCTGTTAGGGAGGTTGTAATAATACTATAAGCAATTGGGCTACATTATCGCCCCTCCCCAGAGAAGGCTAAAAAAGAAACCAAAATGCTTTTGAAAACTTGCCATTGTGAATAAATTATAGCATATTCCAATCGGACCCTCTCCCAGGCACAAAACCGGCGCAAATACCAAAGGTTGCCTGCCCCGACGGACGTCGGGGCCTACCTAGGCAACCTCTAAGGTTGACAACACCGCTCTAATTCTAAACCCACATTTCATTTTAGACCCTTTATACGGTAAAATTTAAATAAACATAATGTATAATTCATTAATCTTAAGCAAAATTTATGGATGAAGCAATAATCGGAAATGCCATCGGTGAGACCAGAAAAAGCGCGGTAAGGGTCGGCATATTGCGCTATTTGGACAAAAACAGCCCTAAAACTGAAAACCATGAACCTTTTCACACCCTGGAAGAAGTTCCCTTGACAAAAATCCACCAGCTAACATTGGAGGAAAAGGCCAAAAGAGTCCATTGGGCCGGAAAAAACGACTATAGGCAAGCTAACGGAGAAAAAAATTTATGGGTATATAAATTAGGGAATATGTACTTTATTGTCCACGTTTTTGACCAGGAAGCAGTTGTCGTGCCCACATCTATTAGCTTCATTAAAAAGTCTAAAACCCTATCACTGAGAAATTTCCCGGGAAAAACCTTCGCCGCCAGCCTTTTGAAAGAATTACACGGAGATCCTTGTGATAAACGAACCCGCCGTTACGGCGGCAACGATACCTATCCCCACATACAGTTGTCTAAAAACATTTAGCGTACAACAAACGGATACAATGCGGATTATGCCCAGTCTATCAAGTGCGACATTTCTATGCCCCAAGTATAAAAATATCCCAGAATTCCGGCTCTCAATTACAATTTGGCGCCGCGCCTTTCCCCCAAAACAATCACCCTCTCCAAAAATTTCTGTTAACCCCCGGGGTTGGTATGCCTGATAACCCCGGGGGTTGGCAAACAGGCTAGCCCCCATTGCTCTCACCGCCTCCCTCGGCGCAGCGCTGTTGATCTACAGGCCAATAAAGAGTAAATTGTGTTAGAATTTATAGATGAAGAAAAACCAAGTCGTAAAAAATTGGCTCTTAAAAGCAAAAAATGATGTTGAAACCGCCAAAGATCTTCTTAAATTGGGGCATTATAATTGGTGCCTATTCGTGTGGCATCTGGCAATAGAAAAGGCGCTTAAAGCTAAAATCGCTTCTTCGGGACAAGAAATCATTTATACCCACGACTTAAGAAGATTGGCTAGCAAAACAAAGATAAAATTCACTCCAATCCAATTGGATCAACTGGACGAAATCACTTCATTTAACATAGAAGCCCGCTATGATGACTATCAACTCTCTTTTTACAAAAAGGCTGACCGAAAATATGCCCGAAAATGGTCTCGGATTTGCGAAAATCTTTATCAATTCATTACCAGCTCAATATGAATTTAACACCCAATATCAGGCAATTGGTCCAAAAATACATTGCTACCCTCGAGAGCGAAGGGATTCCGGTTAAAGAGGCGTATATTTTTGGTTCATTTGCTACCGGTAAAGCCAGCAGGGACAGTGACGTCGATCTGGCTGTTATCTCGCCAAAATTCGGCAAAGATAGGCAGCGAGAACGAGCTTTACTCTTAAAGAAACGCGCCGCTGAAGAGCTGATTATTGAGCCCCATCCCTTTTCCGAACAAGAATTTGGGAAGCCGCACTATTACCCGTTAGTCGCCGAAATCAAAAAGCACGCCATAAAAATCTTTCATGCTGGCCCTTAAGCTAATTCTGACTGATAACCCCGGGAGCTGTAAATAAAATTATGAACGCGGTAATACTTTTTCGGTCCGATTTTTCGGTTGGATAAAACCCCTCGCCATCGCCCGCTTTTTAAGATCTTCCGGCATTTTTTCAATGGCATACCGCAAAGCGATTCTCGGCATAGTCCGTTTATGCTTCATTACAAACTCAAAAACTTCTTTTCGATTATGAATAGAGGCCGCCTTCAGCATCCAACCGTATCCTTTTTGAACTAAATCTTCCTTATCATGTAAAAGCGCCTCCGCAACCTCAAAAATATCTTTCAGTTTATGGCTGGTAGCGTAAAAACCGTCAATGGTGGTAATAAAACTCACCGCTGCTGCTCTCCTCAGCCACATATTTTCAGAGTGCGACCAAAGTTTTACTTTATCAACCAAATCTGGATATTTTTCAATCATGGGATGAATTACGCGCAGGCAAAAATCATCATCTTTCCACCAATTATTAATATACTTTCTCAGCCAACCTTCAAAAATTTCAAAATCGTTTTTCCTAAATTGTCGGGTAAACTGGCTAACCCATTGGCTAGCCATTATAGCTTCTTCGTTATAACCACTTCTAAAAAATTCCTCGCTCAAAGCAAACACTTCTTTTTTGCCCAAATGTTCAATCCGCCCAAAATACTTTTTGGCAATTTTGCGAACAATCGGAGTCCTTATGCCATAAGAGCGGGTGGGTTTCTTGTAGTATTTCTTATTATTACGCTTATATTTTGCGTCTGTATTTGCTCGGAGTTCTCGGCGGATTTGCTTGGCGATACTTACAATCCCCACCATTCCTGCCAGCTTTTGGGAAATTTCATACCCAACGTTCTAATGTAGACAATCAGCTCTCCATGGTGAAGGATTTCATGCTCAATTAAAGCTCTCAAATGATGTTTTAAATCCCATTTTTCGCCAAACCAATCGATTTTAGCTTCGGGATTTTCCTTAACCAATGCCAACATTTCCTGGTTGACTTCTTGCAAAAATGCTTTTAGCTTTTGTTTGGAATTTTCGAGGGAGTAATCCCTACGAAGCTTGCCAAAATCTATTTTTCCTGTTTTTATAGCTTGGTTGTAGCAAATTTGAACGTCCCCGATGTGCCTGTATTGTTTTCCAAGCGTTCCCATATTCTTGCCAACAGTGAAAGAGAGCTGTTCTTCGAGTAACGCGTCCAGTAAATCCAGCGTCAACTGGCGAATCTCTTTCCAATCAGCCAATGCTTGTTTTAGTTCTGGTTTCATTCTTTTTTTATTATATCAGGTGATTAGATTTTCTTACTAGCCACTTAAGCTTCTCTCCAAAATTTTACTGTCAACCCCGGGGGTTCCCATGCCTGTCAACCCCGGGGGTTGGTAAACAGGCCAGCCTAGAAGAACCGGTGCCAGACTATTTGCCAAAAGGCGCGGAAGCCGTCGCGCCAGCCAATTTTTTTGCCCTCGGCATAGGTCCGCCCCCAATAACCAACGCCGACTTCGTAAACCTTAATCCCGGGTTGGCGGGCCATTTTGGCCGTTAATTCCACCTCAAAGCCGAAGCGGTTGCTTTTCAGCTGCCGGTTGAGCCGGCGGATAACATCGCCGCGGAAGGCTTTATAACCAACTTCGACATCGCTCAGGTTCAAGCCTGTCCACAGATTCGACCACCAGGTGATCATTTTATTACCCAAGTAGTGATTGAAATACAAAACGCGGTGAGGCCGGCAGCCTAAAAACCGCGACCCGTAAACTGCATCGGCTCGGCCCGACAAGATCGGTTCCAATAAGCTGGGATAATCGCTGGGATTATATTCCAAATCGGCGTCCTGGATTAAAACCGCCCCGCCCCGGCTTTGCCC
>JALTFB010000003.1 GCA_027007615.1 Candidatus Shapirobacteria bacterium | reverse complement strand
CTATTAATAAGGATAAAATTAATAATATTGAACGTTAACTGGGAAAAAACTTGCGACACCCAAACTTTAACAAAATTGCCGTTCTTGAAAAGGCGGCGGTAAATTTCAGTTCCCATTAGCCTTCTCCAATAAATAGGCTGCCTGTAACATTGTCTCTTCTTGAAAATAGTTGCCAATCAGCTGAATTCCAATGGGAAGATTGTTTTTATCTTTTCCGAATGGCAAAGAAATTGCCGGCAATCCGGCTACATTGGCAGGTACTGTAAAAATATCCGACAGGTACATGGCAACCGGATCGGCCGTTTTTTCGCCTAACTTAAAAGCGGTCGTCGGCGTAGTGGGACCCAAAATAAGATCAACTTTGCCAAAAAGACGGCGAAACTCATTGATAATGAGCGTCCGCACCCGCGAGGCTTGAAGATAATAAGCGTCAAAATAACCGGCCGAAAGAATATAACTGCCCATTAAAATGCGCCTCTTGACTTCCAATTCAAAAACTTCTCCCCGCGAATAAGCGCTGGCCGCCAGAGCCGTTTTGCCATGTTTGGATTGGTAGCCGAAACGGACGCCATCATAGCGGGCCATGTTGGAACTTATTTCCGCCGGCACCAAGACATAGTAGACCGCCAAAGCTTCATCAAGATGGGGAAGGCTTATCTCCACTAAATTTGCGCCCGCCTGCTCTAATTGCCGCGCGGCCCGTTGCACAGCATTGCCAATTTCACCTTGCAGCTCGGGGCGGAAAAATTCACGCACCAAGCCAATTTTCAGATTTTTCACCCCCTTAGCCAAGCCTTCACGATAATTTGCCACCATTTTTCCCGAGCTGGTGGCATCATGCCGGTCTTTGCCGGCCATTAATGAAAGAACCAGGGCGGCATCGGCCACTGTTTTGGTAATGGGACCGGGAGCGTCAAATGAAGAACCCATGGCAATCAGCCCCCAACGGGAACAACGGCCATAAGTGGGTTTCAACCCCACCACGCCGCAAAAAGCCGCCGGTTGGCGAATTGAACCGCCCGTATCGCTGCCCAACGCGAAAATAACTTGGTGCGAAGCCACCGCCGCCGCCGAACCGCTGGACGACCCCCCGGGAACCCGAGCCAAATCATGGGGGTTGCGGGTAGGCCCAAAGCCGGAATTCTCCCCTGAAGCCCCAAACGCAAAAGCATCGCAATTTGTTTTTCCGAAAATAATGCCCCCCGCTTTTTGCAGGCGGCGGATGACGGTAGCCGTATATGGGGGGACATAATTGGCCAATATCCGCGAACCGGCCGTAGTCTGTAAGCCTCGGGTGGAAAAATTATCTTTAACGGCAAAAGGCATGCCGGCCAGCGGCTCTTGCCCTAAACTTTTCCGCGCTAAATCTTTTTCTCCCTTTTCATTTAAAGTTAGAAAGGCGTGTATTTTCCCGTCTTTTTTTTGTTGGCTCTGCCAACAAGATTGCCAAAAATCTTCAGGAGTAGCTTGCCCCTTTTTGACCAAATTAATAGCTTCCAGCAAGGAAAGACGACAAAGGTTTTTCATTCTTAAAATACCGGCCGGCTAATAAAATATTTGCTGTTTTTTTTCGCCGCGTTAGCTAATGCTTTGCGACGCGGTAACGAAGCGCGCCGCCGATCTTTTTGGCTGACATTCTGAATGGAGATTGTCTGAAAAGTCGGCGCCACTCCTTGAGTCTTTATGTGTTTAACAATCTCTATAAATCGTAAAATATGGGGCATATCTGTTTTCAATTGTTCTTTTTCTTTTGGCGTCAAAGCCAAATTGGCTAATTTGGCTAAATAATCGATGTTTATTTTTGCCTGAATCATAGTTGATTATATACTACCAAAATTAGTGATGAAAGACTGATTCCGCCCGGCGCAAGGCCGCCGATCGCTCCTTGGCCAATAAATGCCGGCTTTTCTGTAGAGCGCGCTCAACCACCGCCAGAGTTTGATCGTAACGTTGGCGATCCACAGGAAAGGGAGTGCCGTCTTTGCCTCCATGGGCAAAACTATAACGCGCCGGATCTTCATACGACGGCTTAGCCCCATAAATAATCTCCGCCACTAACGAAATTGCCCTGATAGTCTTGGGGCCGACCCCGGGAGTCATTAACAGTTTCTCAAAATTGCGGGGTTTGGCGGCAATAACTTTGCTAATCGCCAGTTTAAATTGGGGGTTAACCTCACAGGAAAAATCTTCCATTTCCACCGGATGGTGATGAAATTCAATTCCCGGCAAAGACATAACTCTAAATTGCCATTTGCCTTTTTTAACCGTGAGAACTCTCAGGTCGCGCAAAAAAGATTTTGGCGATTGAACTATCTGGGTTGCCACTCGGCGGGTTCGGCGGCTTTTTTTAGCTGTCAAATTTAAAACAGAAGGGAGAAATATTGGGGAACTGATTCCGCTATGCGGCTCCTCGATAAATTTTTTCCTGGCATTTCCCAACCAATGGTAGCGCCGCGCTCGCCCCTTATCAATATTCATTCCCTGTTGGATTACCGTCCATTTTCCGGTTCGAGAAAATATAAAATTATGATGGTAAATTTGGAAGCCGTCTTGAATTAAAGAACTGTCTACCTTAGCTGCTGCCCGTGAAGAATATTCCAAACGTTCGGTTATTTTTTCTTCCAATCTTAATTGCCGCCCCCAATTATTAATTTCCTGGGGCGTTTTGCGCGATATCTTGCCCTTGCCTCCGCAAATGAATATTCCCAAATCTTTTTCCAGGCCGTTAAAGGCCACTTTTAGGGCTCCCAGGGTAGTGGTTGTCAAGCCTGATGCATTCCAGTCAAAAGCCAGGACACAACCCAATGATTGGAACCAAACCGGATCGCTTAGCCTTTTCAGAAATTCTTCAGGCCCGAATTCACGAATAATGGCAATGCCAATAATACGGGCTAAACGCACCATGCGCTTAAACAACCATGGCGGGCAACGCCCATAATCCAGTGTAAATTCAGCTACTCCCGTCCGCATACTCTATTTTAGCAGAATTCCCCGATTGGCCCAATGGATCCTACAAGTATAATTTTAGCCTATTCTTTTATTTATTCCCCTCTTCTCCTTCAATAGCTCTAACCATATCTGCCGATGGCCGCCAATTCTCAGGAACCTTACCGGATCCTTTTTCAGCAAAATTTGTTAACACATTTAATACCTCCAACCCTCTTTTTAATCCTGAAACATTATGCCTTATATCTGGGATTTGGCCTCTTGTTCTAAAAATATCCGGATATAGTTCTCTTAGGTTACTAGCGACAAAACTTACCGCATCCTCATACATTCTTCTTTTTTCCTCAGGCATGGAAAGTGACGGTTTCTCAGGATATTGCCTTCTGCCTTCAGGATCCACTCTCGCCTCGGCGATATCTTTGTATCGAGATATTTCTTTTACCTTATTGTCTTCCACTATTGCTCTTGCAGCACTTAATAAAACTTGGGGATCTTTCTTTAACAAACCATTTTCTACTTCTGCCCTTTCACCTTCGTTCCCCTTAACCTGTTCGGCTACATCTTTTTGTTCGCTAACTGTTTCCATTTTCTCACCCCCTTCCTCTTTATTTAAAAAATTGCTAAAACTTCTAATCTCATTTTTTATCTAATTTTTGCTTTCAATTTTTCACTCTCAGCTGATCCTCTTTCACTTCCACTTTTACCTTAGCCCCTTCCTTCACCTTTCCCTCCATCATCAACAAAGCCAAGGGGTCGAGAATTTCTGTTTGGATTAAACGCTTGAGCGGCCGGGCGCCAAAAGCCGGATCATAACCATGCTTGGCGAGCCATTTTCTCGCTTCCGGACTAACTTTGATTTTCACCTGCTTGTCAGCCAGCCTTTTCTCTACCTGGGAAATTTGCAACCCCACAATTTGTTCAATATGTTTCTCCGTCAGAGATTTAAATAAAATTATTTGATCAAGCCTATTGATAAACTCCGGTTTAAAGGAGTTATGTATTATCGCCATAACTTCTGTTTCCATTGCCTTTTCCGTTATTTCGCCCCGGGCATATTTTTGGATAATATTGCTTCCTAGATTCGAGGTCATAATAATCACCGTGTTTCTGAAATCTACCGTCCTTCCCTTACCGTCGGTCAGCCGCCCATCATCTAAAATTTGCAAAAGAATATTAAAAACCTGAACATGCGCTTTTTCTATCTCATCTAAAAGAATCACTGAATATGGGTGGCGGCGCACCGCTTCTGTTAATTGCCCCCCTTCTTCATAGCCAACATAACCCGGCGGCGCCCCGATCAGCCGCGCTACCGAATGCGACTCCATATATTCGCTCATATCCAATCTGATTATCGCTTTCTCATCATTAAAAAGGACTTCTGCCAATGTTTTGGCCAATTCCGTTTTGCCCACTCCGGTCGGCCCTACAAAAAGAAACGAGCCAACCGGTTTGTTTTCCTCCTTGATGCCCGCTCGGGCCCGGCGGATAGCGTTGGCCACCTCTTTTACCGCTTGTTCCTGGTTAATCATGCGCCGATGCAATTCCACTTCCAAATTGGCTAATTTCTTCGCTTCCCCGCTCACCAATCTCTCCACCGGAACTCCCGTCCAGCGGGAAACTACGCGGGCGATATCATCGGCTGTTACCTCTTCCTCTATTAGCCTTTTCCCAGCTTTAATTTCCTGCCATTTGCCTTCCCATTCTTTTAATTCCTTTTCCAAATCGGGGATTTCCCCGTATTTGATCTTTGCCGCTTTATCCAATTGCAAATTCCTTTCCGCCTGCTTTAATTCTTCTTGCAACTTATCAAGTTTCTCTTTTGTTTCTCGCATTTTGCCGACAATTTCTTTTTGGTTTTTCCAAGCAGTTTCCAAATCGCGAAGCTGTTCTTTCTTTTCCGCCAGCTCTTTTTCTAACTTTTGGCGCCTCTCCAAAGCCGATTTATTCTTTTCCTTGGCCAGGGCGTGCAGCTCTATTTCTATTTGGGTCGCTCGCCGCTTAAGCTCATCAAGTTTGGTAGGCATAGATTCCATTTCAATCTTTAACGCTGAGGCGGCTTCATCAACCAAATCGATGGCTTTATCGGGCAAAAAGCGGTCTCTGATATAACGGTTTGAAAGAACCGCCGCGGCCACAAGGGCGTCATCACTTATCTTAATGCCATGATGAATTTCATATTTTTCTTTCAAACCGCGCAAGACGGCAATCGTATCTTCCACGCTCGGCTCCTCCACATAAACCGGTTGGAAACGCCGCGCCAAGGCGGCATCTTTTTCAATATATTTCCGGTACTCGTTAATGGTTGTCGCCCCGATTGCATGCAGTGTCCCCCGGGCCAAAGCCGGTTTCAACATATTGGCGGCGTCAACCGCGCCCTCGCTGGAACCGGCGCCCACCAGCGTATGCAGCTCATCAATAAAAAGGATATATTTCCCTTGCCCGCTTTCCATTTCTTTCAAAACCGCCTTTAGCCTTTCTTCAAATTCGCCGCGAAACTTGCTGCCCGCCAGCAGCGCCGCCAAATCCAACGACAACACTTCCTTATTCTTCAAGCTCTCCGGCACATCTCCGGCTACAATCCGCCTGGCCAGACCTTCAATGATAGCCGTCTTGCCCACACCGGGATCGCCAACTAAAACGGGGTTGTTTTTCGTACGGCGGGAAAGGATCTGCATTACCCGGCGAATTTCCTTATCACGGCCGATAACCGGATCAAGTTTGCCTTCCCGCGCTTGCTTGGTCAAATTAAGGGTGTATTTTTCCAATACATTGTATTTCCCTTCCGGTTGCCGGCTATCCACCTTTTGGTTGCCGCGAACCTCCCGCAAAACTTGCTTAACCTTAGCAGCCGTTACCCCCATTTCCGCTAAGATTTTTCGGCTGTCCCCGTCATTTTCCAACAATGATAAGAAAAGATGCTCCCGAGAAACAAAATCATCGCCAAAGCCTTTGGCCTCTTTCTTGGCTTTCTCCAAAATGCCACCCAATTGTTGCGATAAATACACCTGGCCCAATTCTCCGCCCACGCTGGGCAATTCCTTAATTTTTTGTTCAACATCCCGAGCCAAGCTCTCAATATCCACCTCCATCTTTTTCAGGACCTCCACCACCACTCCCTCAAAATCGGCGATTAGCGCCAACAAAAGATGAAGAGGTAAAACTTGCGGCTGGCGGTACTGTTTGGCTATTTCTTCCGCCTTCGCCAGCGCCTGCTGCGAATTATAAGTCAGATCTTCCGGATTTATCATTCTATTCTAATAATAGCCACCCCGACCCCTGTTTGCAAGCATTTGTACAAGCTACATGCTTTCGAAGCTCGGAAGAAACTGCACCCTATTTCCAAAAACAAAAATATATCTGTCTTAGATAATGGCTTATCCTCCCCTCATCTTAAACTGCATCCATATTGTCATCTTGATTTTCCCGATAGTTAATCTGCCAACTACCCGTCATCCCGCTCTTCCAAAAGAAAGGGCGGGATCTTCATGAAGTGGTAAACGAACCATGATAGTCAACCACCCACTGGAGATGTTGAACTCCCCGATTTCATCGGGGAATCAGCATGACAGATGAGAGTAGAATGCGTCGTGCGGCTGTCATCCTGAACTTGATTCAGGATCTTCAGTGTGAGTATGCCAAGAAAAGCCCTTATGCAAATGTCGGAGTAGAGTAAACCAAGATCAGTATAACGGCAGCACTTATTGTCTCTTACTTCTTTAAAAATCTCAGATATTTCGTAACCTGTTCATCATTAATTTTGAACATTTGCTATACTGAAACATATAAATATTTTCGATAAAGGAGGTGAAACAAAAATGCCACCATTAAACTTAGATGACGCTCTTAAAATGGATGATTTGGCAAAAAATTTGTCTCGGGCCCGGCAATCGCTCATTGAGGAATTAGATGCCATCAATCTTTATGAAGAGAGAATTCAAGCTAGCCAAGATGAAGAATTAAAAAGAGTTTTAGCCCACAATCGGGATGAGGAAAAAGAGCACGCCGCCATGTTAATTAATTATTTGCGAGCCAAAGACTCTGTTTTTGATAAAAAATTCAGCGAGCACGATTAGGAGCATAACCTCGCGATTTTTCATTAATTAGACTTCTTGCCTTCTTTATAACTTGGTTAAATACTTTAAGGGCATAGATAATTTCTTTCTTAGAGTAAGTTTTTTCTATTTCTTTAAGACTTCCAATATGAAGCTTGTTTCTTAATTTCCTAACTTTATCTATCTGATTAAAAAGATCTCTTGAGATAACTTTGCGTTTTAAACAAGCCCTATTGATATTAAAAAAAATCCAAGTTTTCCAATTTTTCAGTTCCTTTTCGCGTATTCCCCAAATAATTTGTTGAGAAGGGCTAACTAAAATCTCATAGATTATATGAATATTTTTATATTTCCGATCTTCCAGTTCTACTCTTTCTTTCTGACTCAAATTCTGTTTTAACATCCATAAAAGAACCGCTTCTGTAGCTGTAGCGGTATAAATAATCGCCGTTTTGATAAAACTGCTGCGTCGAATATCCTTATAATTTTCTACATGTGCTGAAAAACAATGGTTAAGTTAGTTCTAAGGGGTATATTGAAAATAAAATTGAAAGGGTTTTCTCCCATAAAAAACTTATCCCTTCAATATTGATGCTATTGGCCAATATCCTCGCCTTTTCAGGTAAGTACTTATCTTCATGCTTGCTTTTACTCCTAAATTAACTCCATACTTTTTTTCGAACTCCCTCACTTCAACATCTAGTCCTTGAATTGTTTTTTTGCAATAATATTCTTTTTCATAACTTAAATATACCATGCCTACTTAGCATTGTACAAGATTCTGTTATCGTTTACCAACTTACTCTACCTTTGCTTGTAGCCATAGCTTGCGGTTGCCAATTATTTTTCACAAAAACGGAAGCGCCTTTCGCCAATAACCTCCCCCCCGGCAGACAGGAAAACAGGTAAGAAGCCTCTTTACCGCCAATCGGCCGCAGGGATTTATAAAAAACACAGATATTGTTGCCCATATTCTGCACCTGGTGGCCAGATATTTTTTGGCTCTTGCCGGCGCGGATAAACCAAAAAGGCGCTTCCATTTGCAAACTACCCGTTTTGCCCCGCAAAGTCAGCGTTATCCGCCCTTGGCTAACATTGCGGTCATAACGATAACGGCAAGTGCCGGTGGTGCAACTTGAGGTTCCCAACAAAATATCGCGGCTGACAGAACTGTTATCTACACTGAAAGAGTCATATTGGCCCTTTTCAAATTCCTGCCCTTGCTTATCATGGGCCAAATAAATGAAATCATATTCGACTTTCTTTATTGGGGCCGGAATCTTAGTTAAAGATAAGCTGAGGCGATATTCATCGCCCTTAAAATTTAAATTTAACTGTGGGTATTTGGTAACTGCAAGCTTCATTCTTGATTCGATTGGGGTGGGAACAACCGCAATTTTCGGCCCGGTTATCTTATGGAAAGGGTCTAAAAAAAGCCACACCAAAAAACCTGCTCCCAGCAACACCAAAAAAATAACGCCGGCCAACACTTGTTTATTATTTTTCATTTAATTTCTCCGAGAGCCAACTTTTAACTGCTGCCAATTTAATTCTTTCTTGCTGCCGCGTATCACGGTCACGAATTGTTACCGTTCCGTCTTTCAAAGTTTGGAAATCTACCGTCGCGCACCAAGGAGTGCCAATCTCGTCCTGGGCAAAATAGCGCTTGCCAATGTTGCCACGCTCGTCCCAGGCTACCAGATAATCTTTTTTAAGTTTCCCATACAAACCCCGGGCAGCTTGCCGCAAATCCGGCTTATTGGCCAAAAGCGGGAAAATGGCCATCTTATATGGCGCCACCAGGGGATGTAACTGCAAAACCACTCGCTTTTTCCCCTTTACCTCCTCTTCGCGGTAAGCATCAAACAATAAATATAGGAATGTCCTATCAACGCCGCCGGACGTTTCCACAATCCAAGGAGTAAATTTCTTTCCCGTTTTTTCATCGACCACCTCAAATTTGCGGCCCGAATATTGGCCATGGCGCGAAAGATCCCAATCGCCCCGCCAATGAATCCCTTCCCACTCTTTCCAACCAAATGGAGTTTGGTACTCAATATCAAAAGCCATCTTGGCATAATGGGCTAACTCCCCCGGCAGATGTTGGCGCAGGCGAATATCTTTTTGGTCATTCACCAAACCGCGATACCATTGTAAACGCTCGTTTTTCCAAAATTCGTACCATTTTTCCATTTCCCGGGGATTGACAAACCATTGCAGATCCCATTGTTCAAATTCCCGCTGGCGGAATAAGAATTGCTTGGGAGTAATTTCATTGCGGAAAGCTTTTCCAATTTGGACGATCCCAAAAGGAATTTTCAGGCGCATCGTTTGGCGGACATTTTCGTAATTAAGGTAAATATTCTGGCAAGCCTCACCCCGCAGATATACCTTTTGCTTTTCTCCCTTCACCGCTCCCAAATAAGCTTCCACTAAAATATTAAATTCTCGCGGCGCAGAAAGCGAACCGCCACAGTCGGGACATTTTTGGCCGGCTAACACTTTGGTCAGTAAAGCCAAATATTCCTTTTCGTCATGTTTTTTCTTCTCCAGCTCCTCGACATTTTTATCATCTAAAAGATCGGTGGCTCGAAAACGGTGATGGCATTTCCGGCATTCCACCAATGGATCAGTAAAATGCTCAATATGGCCGGAGGCTTCCCAAACGCGGGGATGATCAATAATCGCCCCATCGATGCCAACCACATTTTCATGGTCGCGCGTCATCCACCGCCACCAAAGGCACTTAATATTGTTTTTCATCTCCACGCCCAAAGGGCCGTAATCATAAAATCCCTTCAGCCCCCCATAAATTTCCGAATTGGGAAAAACAAAGCCGCGGCGTTTAGTTAAAGCTATGATTTTTTTTAATAAATCGCTATTTTTATTCATCGCCCCAATAATTGCAAACTTGTAAATTTTCGCTCTGCCACCAGTGCCAAGAAATTCTCCGCTTCTCGCTGAGCCAACATCAATTGGCCTTGGCGGTAAGCCGACCAAGCCGCCTCCGAACGTCCAAACCCTAACCACTTTGGAAGCTGAATGTTAAATTCTATCACTTTTAATACCTGTTGGTGATATTCCAAAGTAATCAAAATATCGGCCAGGTGATCAAAAATTTTCGGCTCGGGGACATTTTCCGGCAAAAGCCGCATTAAGAATTCCCCCAAATAAAGCAACATTGACAATCCGCCTAAATATTGCCTTCTTAACGGCGCTTTGATCAACTCCACCTCGCCAATCACCGGCAGATTATTGCGGCTTTGGTAGGCAATCCCCCTAATAATATTAGCCGTTAGAAAGATGCCGCTGCGCCGGCTGCGTAAACTTCTCACTCCCCGGATTAGAAAATGCTGTTTGCCTTGCCAACGGGTTAATAGCCAAACCAGGCGATCCTTCTCGCGCCAGGAGGTATTTCCCAAAACAATGCCGGTGAATTTATAGCTTTTCATTTCCTAAAGTTTAACCCTAATAAGCCGATCGCGGCGTAAAGGCTGAGAAAAAATTCGCCGGCCGTTTGCTTTAATCACTAGCTGCACATCTTTCTTGCCCGGTTGCTTCTGCCACCAAAGGCGAAAATCTTTTTTAGACAGAGGCAATTCGAACTCTGCCGTCACAATAAGCCGCGCTTTAGGGTAGAGGGGATTCTTGTCGCCAAAAAAACCGCTGATTACTGTTTTGCCCAATTCCTCACGCAGGGCAGGTTTTATTTCCGAACCCGTCAGCTTCACCAACTTTGTTCCCTTGGGCAAATAAAAACGGAACCAATCGCGATAAGCCCCATTCAGGCAAAGTCCGCCTTTTTCTAAATTGCAATTTGATGATGGCGCTACATTTGTATAGGTAACGGTTACTTTCTCAAAAATCCGCCCCTGCCGATAAGAGTAATTAGTCTCTATTTTTTGCTTGATAAATAAGTTTGCCTTTGCTCCACCAAGATTGCTGTCATTAAGTTGGAAATAGTCATCACCCGAGGAAGAAACCCTGCCGCCAAACCCCAAACTGCTTACCGCTTTTTCCATTTTCCCATCAGGGAAATATAATAAAATATGCTTTTCTTCGAGATTATTCCAGATAACTTTAGCCAAAGAGGAGACTTGCTGGCGGGGAGAGCCGATAATATTCGCCAATAAAGAATGCAGAACCGGCCCCAGGAAACCTTTCCTGTTGGCAACTAAAGTGCTTCGCGGCTTATCGGCTAGCATTTCCAGTTGGTAAACCACCTGGGGGCAGCCAAAGCAACGAGCGTCCGCCTTGGCGGTAAAATTACCCCATCCGGGAACACCCACCCTGCCTAAAACCCGCAGCAGGTCCACCAGAACTTGGGTATCCACGGCAATTACCCCATCAATATGCCGTTGGCCGGATAAAGGCTGGTAATATTTTAAAAATCGCTGCACAGAAACGGCAAAATCGGGGCTGGTATTCATATCACGCAAATGCCAGCGGGATACCTTGAGGTAACGCGCCAACATGGGAGGGGGCGCCAGCGGTGAATTAAAACGGCGATCCAAAGTGTAAATATCACTGGAAAAAAGCGGCTTTATCTGCCCCTTGCTGACCTGAAAGATTCCATAAGCCGTCCAAAAGCCGCCCGTCGGCCTCAATTCGCCATCATTTTGGAAAATAACCAGGTATTGGCGGGTTTTTTCTTTCCCCAAAAGCCAACTGGCCTTTTCAATCAATGGCTGGCCGTCCTTGCTCAATCGGCCCAGTTCGGCGGCGATTTGCTGGGCGCTGGCAATTTTATTCCTTATCTGCCGCCCCCGCCATTCTTGGGGGTAACGCTGGGCGTCAATCGCCCCCAGATTACTGTTGACCGCTTCCATTTCTTGGCTCAGTTCCGCCAGCTGTGGTTTTAAGCTGGCAATCGTTTCCACCAAAAATTGGATTCTGTCGGCCGCCGTTTTGGCTCCATCACCCTTCTTGGCCGTTCCGAATCCCAAAAAATCCTGGTATGGTTCCACCGACTTCAATAACAACCGGCCCGCTTTTATGCCCGCTTGCCCGGCCGCCAAAGCATGCTCGCCGTCATGGTAATAGCCCTTGGCCACGGGCACATAGCCCCAAAACTTAAACCGCCCATAAATAGTTTGCAAGGCCGATAAATTTTTTGCCGCTTTTTCCAAATGGCTTTGCGTCAATTTCAAATTTTTTGCTTCCCAAGCTGAACGGCTGGCTTGCAGTTCACCTTGCAATTGCCGTCCGTTTTGCCATAGTTGCCGCCCCCACCAATAAATCGCCCCCGAAAGCAAGAGCAAAAAAATTACCAAGCCGAGCGGAATCAGCCACCAGCGTTTAACTTTAAATTTAATTTTCATTTTCATACTGCTCCCTGTCCGCTAATCATCGCCCACGGCGTTTTGAAAAGAATTTTAATATCTAACCATAAAGATTTCTTGCGCGCGTAATAAGCATCCATTTCCACTCTTTTATCGAAATTAATGTCGCTCCGCCCTGAAACCTGCCATAATCCGGTGATGCCCGGCTTTACTTGAAGAACTTCCCTTATCAATTTACGGGTTTGGGGATACTTTTGCTGTTGCTCCTCTAGTTCATCGGGATAATAAGCCCGCGGTCCGACAATGCTCATTTCTCCTTTCAAGACATTCAACAGCTGGGGGATTTCATCAATGGAATGTTTGCGAATAAATTTTCCCACTTTTGTTACCCGGGGATCATCCCGCAATTTATAACTGTTGCGCTTATATTCTTCATACAATTTTTTAAATCTAGCGTCGTGATGCAAGAGATAGTGGGCATCGGCAATCATGGAACGGAATTTATAAATTTTAATCAACTTTCCGTTTTGGCCGACTCTTGAGGGAATATCGGCAAAAATGCTTCCCTCTGATTCTAACTTTATCAAAATTGCGGTAACTATACAAACCGGCAAGAAAATAATCCCCAAAACCAAAAACATAATCAAGTCTAAAACCCGCTTCCCAAAAAAATACCACCATGTCTGCCAGCCATAAGCTGACCTTTTTCCTTTGGTCATTTTCTTATATTACTACCATAATTATCTCCTAAAAAGCAACACGCCGAGCGTTCTAGTTTAAAACATTCTCAAATTTTAAAAACCATTCTTCCGCCGCCTTTTCGGCCACTTTTTTGAATTCTTTCAAAAATCGCTTTTTGCTGAAATTAATCGCTTGGCGGCGGCAATCCCCGGGTTTAAATCGCCGCGAATTAAATTTTGATAGCGCCGCCAACAAAGAATCAGCTGTGGCTTCGTTGAAAAATAGCCCGGTTATTCCTTCTTTAATTGTTTCCCTGGCTCCGCCGCCACGGTAAGCAATCACCGGCCGGCCGCTGGCCTGCGCCTCCAAACTCACCAGGCCAAAATCCTCTTCTTGGGGCATGATCAGAGCCTGGCTGTGGCGGTATAACCAAGATAATTTAGCCTCGCTGGCCGCTCCCCAAAAACGAATTGTTTTCCCGGCCAGCCGCCGGAGCCGCTTTTCCATTCTCCCCTCGCCGACGATCCATAGCGGTCTTTGTGTTTTATTAAAAGCCCTGATTGCCAAATCAATGCGTTTATATTCCACCAAGCGGCCGACCACTAAAAAGGGGTCTTGCCGAGAAGCATTCTCTAAAGCTTGGGGGAATTTATCCAAATTAATCCCCGGATAAATAACTTTGCTGGGGCGGCGGTAATATTTCCAAACCCGCGCGGCGACAGCTTTGGAAATGGCAAAAATTTTATCAGGCCTCTGGCCAAGATAATAATCTTCCTGGCGCCAAGATGATAAAGCGGCAAACAGCC
>JALTFB010000002.1 GCA_027007615.1 Candidatus Shapirobacteria bacterium | reverse complement strand
CTTCCATGGTCCTGGCAAGTTGGCTGGGGCTTAACTTTAGCGATTCCAGAGCTTGAAAAAGCGCAATCGGATCCTTGACCCCTTTAAGGTAGATCAATTTCCTTACCGATTTAAAAAGTTCGCTTAGTTTGCTGTTCTCACCAAAAGTTTTTTCCGCTCGATCCAAGGTGTCTCGCCAGGCTTCTGACTGCTGGAGGACTTGAGGATCATTGGCTACAATTTCATTAATGATGGCGAGAGATTCCACGATTTGCTCTTCATTCTGGAAGCTTCGCTGGAAAACTTCCTTGCTGGCCTGGGCAACTTCTTCGCCGGCGTGGAATTGGAGCAGTTTTTTTAATTCGGGATACTCAATTTGTTGGTAGATAGGTGCCAGCTTTTCCTGCAGCCGCCGGCCGGTTTCGGATATGCCTGGCAGCGCCCGGCCGGATTGCTGTTCCAGCCCGCGCCGGAATTGGTTAAGCAAAGTTTGGTAGTCTTGGTAGGTTTTGCTTAGTTGCAACCGAGCCATTGTTTCTTTAAGGGATTCGGGAGAGCTTAGGCTTTTAAGGTCTGCTAGGGCTTTATTGTCGGCCTCATCTCTTTTTTCGGGTTCTTTAGCCGCCGCCTCCAGGCCTTTTTTTATTTGCTCGGCGAGCGGATTTTGCTTTCCGTAAAGAATTTCTCCCCGCTCTTGGCGCAATCTTATTCGGCTTAAATTTCTTTCGGCTTCCGTTTTTTGGACAATAAGCCTGGATTCCAATATATCTAATCGACTTTTGCGCTTTTCCACGAATTTGTGGATGATTCTTATTTTTCTAAGGCCTTTCAAATCGGCCAGCCTTTGGTTGGTTACTGCTAATGTGGCTTGCCAAGCTTTTTCGGCGGCGGCGAGAAGTTCAGAATTTAAAGGATCAATTTGCTCATTTGGAGGCGGTGCCTCCGTTTCCAGCTGCTGTTCCTGGATAAGGCTGCTAATGACCGCTTCGGCCGTTTTTTGGCTGGTAGTGGGCTCCGCCTCTTTTCTGGCTGCCTTGGCTTCTTCTTCCTCCTTCTCCCTCAATCCTTTAAGGCCTTTTAGCTTCCTGTCCATTTGCGCCAATTTTTCCCGGCTAGTCGCGCCCTCTTTTTGGGCGTCCCGGCGGGCCATTCCCTTGGCGGCGGCGATGATTTCTTGCCTGACACGAAGATAGCGCATCAAAGCTTTTCTGTCTTCATTTGTGGCGCTGTCGCCGGCTGCTTTGATTTTTGCTTCCAAATCTTCAATCTTTTCTTGCAAACCATGGAGACTTTTAATCCTTGAATTGCCCGTTTCCCGCCGCAATGCTTTTGATAATGAAAGTTTTTCTCCAGACTGTTTTTTCTGTTTTGGCTGTTCTTTTTGCTTTTTTTCTTTAGCGGCCGCTCGTTTTGGGTCAACCTCCTCCATTTTTCGGCGCAAGAGGGGTGCCCATCTGATTGCCGCCGGCTGCGGTTCAAATGTTCTTTCCGGGCCAGTTGATGTTGTTGCGCTTTCTTTGTTTCCGGCCATTTCTTCCTATTTTACCATTTTCCCGTTAGGATTGCCCTTATTATCTTGGTTTTGGGGATTAATATTCAAGGCTAAAATTCTAATTTCATGGAGCTCTATGCTTGGCGTCTCCTGGAGCCGGCAACATCGGCGCAATTTGCCGTTTGGCTTGCTAAAAGCGGCCCGGTGTGTTAGGATACTTATTATTAGCTTGGAATGTTAATCAGCTTAGTGCTGAGTTGAGCCGGTTTATTTGGACTAGACAATTCTCCTCTTCAATCGTCTCCTTTCTAAAGCATTGCTTAGGTAAAAACAATGAGAAATTTTAGCCGGAGCCGTTTTCATGGCTCCTATCGCCAGAACCGCCGTCCTTTTCGCCGCTACCGCCCATCTCGGGGGGTCCCTCTAAATCCGCTTATGTTTGTTAAGAAAGCGGTGGACGTTGCTGTGGTTCCATACGCGCCAGAGCACAGTTTTTCCGATTTTGCTCTGGAAGAGGCGGTTAAAAGGAATGTTGCTGCCCATGGCTTCAGTCGGCCGACGGCAATCCAAGACCGGGCAATCGAGCCGATATTGCAAGGCCGAGATTTGGTGGGCGTGGCCGATACCGGTACCGGCAAAACGGCGGCTTTTCTGCTGCCCCTGCTTAGCAAAGTGGCCCGCGACCGCCGCCAGAAAGTTTTAATTGTGACGCCGACGCGGGAGTTGGCGGCGCAAATAAGGGCTGAATTAAAGCTGTTCAGCCGCGGCATGGGCATTTTCTCGGCGCTATGCATTGGCGGCGCTTCGTTGGGTTTTCAGGCCCGTGAGCTGTCCCGCCGGCCGAATTTTGTGATTGGGACGCCGGGCCGAATTAAAGATTTGCAACAGCGCCGGCTTTTGCATTTGGAACAATATGCCAATGTTGTTTTGGACGAAGTTGACCGCATGCTGGATATGGGTTTTATCCAAGACATCCGCCAGATTATTTCTCTATTGCCGCTAAATCGCCAATCTTTATTTTTCTCGGCTACCGTGCCGGAAAAGACCAAAGCGGTAATGCAAGATTTTCTAAAGGATCCGGTTATGGTGTCTATCAAAAGCGGTGTGGCGGCGCACAATATTGATCAGGATATTATCCGGGTGCGGGGCCGCAGCAAGTTGGAAATTCTTCACGAGCTGTTGATAAAAAAGGAGTTTAAGAAAGTCTTGGTTTTCGGGCGGACCAAAAGGGGAGTAAGCCGGCTGGAGTCAAGCCTAATAGAGAAGGGCTTTAAGGCGGTGGCGATTCATGGCAACAAAAGCCAAAGGCAGAGATCGCGCGCCTTGAGGATGCTGAAGAATAATGAAGTGCAGGTTTTGCTGGCCACCGACGTGGCTTCCAGGGGGATTGACGTGGAAGACATTACCCACGTTATCAACTATGACGCGCCGCAGACATACGGCGATTATACCCACCGCATCGGCCGGACGGGCCGGGCCGGCAAAAAGGGCGTGGCGATAACTTTTGTGGATTGAAGCTATTGTTTTGGCAAAAGTGAATTTATCACGTTAAAATTTCTGTTATGCATGGCTACGGTTGTAGCTCTCCCATCCGGATGCATCAAGCGAATATGGCTGCCTGTTTTACGTTTAATCTTAAAACCATGCTTAAGCAATATTTTGACTACCCTTTTTGGCTTTAAGGCAGGAAGCTTAACCACGACTACATTGCAAATCGAGGTGAGGGAGATGAAATTTGGACTTGAGTGCTGGTTACCAATTTCTCATGGGGATTATCAACGGGAATTTTCTTCCCTTCCTCTTGCAAACATTTAAGATGAAAAGCAATTGTTCCGCGGATATTTTTCAGCGCTTTTTCAACGGTATCGCCATCATCGGCAATGCCTAAGGTGGGGCATGTCGCTACATAACAATGCCTGCCGCTTCCTGTCCGCCTATCGGGCTTGATCACGACACGATAATCAAGATCATACTTTTTTGACGATTTCATTATAAAGAAAGTATATCAAGGGGTAATGGAAAAATAAAGAAAATCGGGCGGATTTATTACGCTGAAGCTTCAGCGGATTGGCGGATTCATCACGCCGTGGCCTTAGCGGATTGGCGGATTCATCACGCCGAAGCTTCAGCGGATTGGCGGATTCATCACGCCGAAGCTTTAGCGAAGGCGGAGGGGGCGGGAACGACTTCGTTAAAACTTCGTCGCTTTAAAACTCTTAATCGAAAAATGTTTTTTAATAAAAGCGCGGCCGGAACCAGTTTTTAAATACTTCTCAAAATTTCGTGCCAATTCAGGAAAAGGTAGGGCAAAATAAGAATAGAGAAAATAGCTAGACTTATCTTTAAAATGCTCTTTTAATCTTCTTTTTAAATTATTAGTGGAACCCACATAGAAATGTTTCTGCCCTTTCTCTTTGAGGATATAAACGTAATACATAATGTTATGTTTAATGGCAAACTTTAGTATTTTGGCAATTTCATTCTATCAAAACATGAACGGATCTGTATTATTATTGTGGCTTCAGCGGATTGGCGAACTTGTTTCGCCGTAGCCTTGGCGAAGGCGAAGGCGGATTCATCACGCCGAAGCTTCAGCGGATTGGCAGATTCATCACGCCGAAGCCTTGGCGGAGGCGGAGGGGGCGGGACTCGAACCCGCAAGCCCACAAGGGGCGCCGGTTTTCGAAACCGGTTCCTTAGCCATTCGGAGCACCCCTCCTCTGGAAACGTGTAGTCCATTTATTATAGCAGTATAGAGGCGCCGGTTTTTCCGCCCGGACTCCGACCCCGACGTCACGTCGGAGCGTCGGAGCGAAACCGGTTCCTTAGCCATTCGGAGCACCCCTCCTTTTGAAATGCGCAGCCCATTTATTATAGCAGCCTGGCGGCGAGGGGG
>JALTFB010000001.1 GCA_027007615.1 Candidatus Shapirobacteria bacterium | reverse complement strand
GGCAATTACAGTTACACGGGTACCGGTGAAGATTGGGACTTTCAAACTTACACGTCTTCAACCGTTGGCGTCAGCCTGTCCATCAATTTGTTTCAGGGCGGACGAACCCGTCATAAGGTTCAGCAAGATAAAATTGCGGCCAAACAGACGCTGGAGCAGATCAACACGCTGACCGACGGCATCGAGATGCAGGTTAAATCCAAGCTCAATGACCTAAAGCGGGTACAAAAGCAAATCGAAGCCATGAAACGCAACATGGATTTGGCGCAGCGCGCTTACCAAATAGCCGAACACCGCTATCAGGTTGGCGAAGGTAGCGAGTTGGAAGTCAAAGACGCCGATTTACAGTTGAACAATGCCCGAACCAATTACGCCAAAGCCGTGCACGATTATCTGGTTGCCAAGGCCTCCTTGTACGATTTGGTCGGTCGGGTCGATCAAATGTATTTCGATCTTTACGCAGAATATTTGAAATAAAAAAAGTAAACATAAAAGGAATGGATTATGAAAAGCAAAACAGTTAAATGGCTGATTTTAAGCATGAGTGCTTTCCTGACGGTTGCGATGTTTTACGGCTGCTCGGGCAAAAATGGAAAAACGTCCGAAAGCATGGAACAGATTCAAAAGAAAAACGGCATTCCCGTAACCGTGCAAAAAATAACGCATCAACGCTTCGAAAAATCGCTTTCTTTCTTAGGGACGTTTCGGGGCGAACGCGAAACCATTGTGGGCGCCATGATCGGCGGCCGCATCAGCAAAATCCATTACAAACCCGGTGATAAAGTTAAAAAAGATGCCGTGGTTATCGAGTTCCCGGAAGATTCTCCCGGCGCTCAATTCCAGCAGGCCAAATCGGCTTACGAAATGTCCAAGAAAACGTACGAACGCATGAAAGCTTTGTACGAAAAAGGCGAAATCGCCCAATCACAGTTCGACGGGGCACGTACCAAATATTTGGTGGACAAAAGCAATTACGAAACCATGAAAGACTTATTGAAGCTGGACGCGCCCTACAGCGGCACCATTACCGAAATTATGGCGCACGAAGGCGATAACGTGAAACGCAAGACGCCGTTATTCACCATTGCCAAGCTGAATCGCATGAAAATCCGCGTGTGGATTTCGGAAGCGGAACGGGCTCAAATCAAGCCCGGCATGAAGGCTTTGGCTACGGTGGAAGGTAAAACCTTCGTTGGCAAAGTGCAGGAAGTTTCCATTAGCGCGAATCCCATGAAACGCGCTTTTTACGCGGATTTAATTTTTGACAATTCCAACGGTGAAATTTTGGCGGGAACCACGGCCGATGTCAAAATCATTACCTACGAAAATGATCATGCGATTGTAGTACCCATTCATTTGTTACAAAGCAAAGACGGTCGGTATTTTGTGTATCTGGCCAAAGACGGTCAGGCCGTGCAGCAAACCGTTAGCATCGGCAATACAAACGGTATTTATTATGAAATCAGCGACGGACTTAAAGAAGGCGATCCTTTGATTGTGAAGGGAAACGCCCGCTTAACGGACGGTGTAAAGATTAAAGTGGTTCAGTAAAGGAGGCGCTGTGTTTTTAGCAAAACTATCTGTTGACCGCCCGGTTTTAATGACCGTAATTTTGATGGTCTTTATTATTTTCGGCGGTTTGGCTTTCAATAAATTGAATTTGAACCACATGCCGCAGGTGGAAATTCCGTACGTCACGGTAACAACCATTTACCCTGGTGCCGGTCCTAAAGAAACCGAAACACTGATCACCAAAAAAGTGGAAGACGCGGTTTCCACCATCAGCCAGATCAAACGCATCGAATCGTACAATTTGGACGGGGCTGCCATCACTTTAATCGAGTTCAAATTGAGCAAAAACGTGGACGTAGCCAATCAGGAAGTCAAAGACAAGGTCGATCAGATCTTGAACGAGCTGCCCTCCGATGCCAAGAAACCCATTGTGCAAAAGGTGGATATCAACGCCTTTCCGATCATGGATTTGATTCTTAGCGGCAATGTGGATCCGCGTGAACTGAATCATTTGGCTTCCACACGAATTAAAGATCGGCTCTCACAGATTGCCGGAGTAGCCGATGTGAAGGTGGCCGGAGGCCAGGAACGGGAAATTCATGTGGCTTTTGACAATCGCGTTGTGTATCAGGATTACATTTCATTACCGCAGATTTTGGGCATTTTAGGCGCTCAGAATATTGACTTACCCAGCGGAACGTTCGACCTTAAAAATTTGGAATATTCCGTACGCGTTAAGGGTAAGTTTCAATCGGTGGACGAGATTCGAAATTTGCAAGTTCCAACACCGTTTGGCAACAAACGATTGGCGCAAATTGCCAAAGTGCAGGATGCGGGTAAAAAAATCCGGCGGCGCACCATTTTCTTTGACGCAGCGACCGGTATCACCGATTCCAATGCCGTGCGTCTTTCGATCATCAAAAGCTCGGACGGAAATGAGGTGCGTGTTTCCGATGCGGTACATGCCGCCTTGCCGGATATTCAGAGTTCGTTGCCCAAGGGCATAACGCTTAAAATCGTCAGCGATAATTCCATTTTCACGCGTAGTTCGGTCAACGACACCATGTCCAACATCCTTTTGGGCATTTTGTTTACGTCCATCATTTTGTTTCTCTTTTTGTTCAACATCCGCTCAACGATCATTGTGGCGCTTTCCATGCCCGCTTCCATCATTTCCACCTTTTTACTTTTCCAGTGGTTTGACATGAGTTTGAACATCATGTCGTTGATGGGTATTTCGGTGTCGGTGGGTGTGCTGGTTTCCAATTCCGTTGTGGTTTTGGAGAATATTTTCCGGCACCGCACACTGGGTCACGGGCCTAAAGCAGCGGCAGTAAAAGGAACCAGTGAAGTGGCTGTGGCGGTTATTGCGGCTACGCTAACCAACGTGGTGGTATTTTTACCGATTGCCAACATGTCGTCCATGGTGGGCATGTTCATGAAAGAACTGGCTCTGGCCGCCGCTTTTTCGACGTTATTTTCGTTGCTGTTCTCTTTTACGCTTACGCCGATGCTGGCTTCACTGATGGCTAAAAAGACGAACAAAGTAGGCACGGTTACGCAAAAGGTGGATGCCTTTTACCACACCTGGGATGAATTTTACCGTCGTTGGCTAACCAAGTCGTTGACCAATAAAAAAATCAGTATTGCCATTATTACGGGTGCTTTTGTGCTGTTCTTGATTTCGGTGGTGTACTACGGCCCGAAAATCGGTTTTGACATGATTCCGCAAGCAGACAACGGACAAATTCAGGTTACAGTGGAATTGCCGCAGGAGTACAATTTGCACGAAACCGGACGTGTATTAAAAACCATGGAGGATAAAATAAAAGGTTACCCGGGCGTTGTTAATATCGTGACGGAACTGGGCAAGATTAGCGACGTGAATACCGGGCCCAATTTGGCACGCATGGATGTCAATCTTGTTTTGCCGAACAAACGCGACAAAAAACTCAATTACTACATTTCATCGTTTGTAAAGGATTTTTCCACCATTCCCAATGCGCGATTGATTACTGTGGATTACAAGTCCTTTACCAACAAAGGCGGCGCGCCCATGCAATTTTTTCTTTTGGGCCAAGATTTGGAAGAATTGAATCGTCTGAAGGATGAGATTATGGCTCGAATTCATGACGTGCCCGGCCTGATTAATTTGGATCAAAGTTCACGGCAGGGTAAGCCTGAGATCACCATTATTCCGGATCGTCAAAAATTGGCCGAAACGGGCATTACGGCGCAGGAGATTGCATTAACGGCCCGCGCCGCATTGGAAGGAATCGCCGCTTCCAAATATTACGAAAAAGGCGATGAGTACGATATTACCGTAACCATGAACGACGCATCGGTTAACACGCCGCAAAAAGTGGGGCAAATTGCCATTCCGTCGCGTAACGGTACCGTGTACCGATTGGCCCAGTTGGCGCAAATTAAATTCACCAAAAGTTTTTCCAAAATTTTGCATCGCGACAAATACGTGGCCATTCAATTCACAGGTTCACCGGCTCCCGGTGTTCCTTTGGGCAATGTCACCAAAGAGATCGAAAAGCGTCTGAAGAACATTGATTTTCCGCCGGGTTACAAAATCAAATGGGCCGGTACGGCGGAGATGATGAAAGAGATGGTTTCGGACATGACCTTTGCCTTTATTCTGGCATTGGTGCTAACCTACCTGTTGTTGGCCGCCATTCTGGAAAGTTTTGTGCAACCGATTTTCATTTTGTTAACCGTACCGTTGGCCATCATCGGTGTTTTGGCTTCACTCTATTACACGGGTATTTCGTTTGCCATCACTTCTCTAATGGCCATCATCATGCTGATCGGAATTGTGGTAAACAACGCCATCCTGATGTTGGATTACACCAACCAGTTGGTGCGTAACCAGGGCATGGACGTCAAAGAAGCGCTTATCGAAG